>NZUD01000079.1 GCA_002697005.1 Chloroflexota bacterium
CATCACGCTCTGACCCACCTGGTTGGTCATGTAAGTCTGCACTACTCCCATCACGCCGTTCAAGATGGCGATAGACGACATAATCGCCGCCAGGATCCACAGCAGATGCATATCGGGGCCGCCGTCAGGAAACAGAGCCGAGTCGAACACTGTCTTGATCAGTAGCGGGTTCACCACGCCGATGCTGGCCGTGAGCAATATCAGTACGACCACCGACACCACCTGGGACCGATAGGGCCGGAAGAGCCGGACAGTGCGGGGCACAATCGGGCTAGACGGAGCGGGGAGGCCCAGGGAGTTTCTCTTGTCCGCCGGCGGTTGCGGCACAGCGCGGTGCATCATGCGGTACACCTACAGTACAAAGCGGCAGCGGCACGCCGCGTTAATTCTCCAGTTTGACTCAGCCTCGATATCAGCTGGTCAGTAGAACTAGTTTACCACCCAGACGCAGGGGAGACTCCTTGTTCACCGCATTCATCGGACCATAGAGACCAATATCATATCCACATGCCGGAAGATATTGAACGCGGTTGTGCCGTCTACCAGTCGCGGATGACCGGCAGTACTTCTTTGCCGAACAGGCCGATGTTGGCCATGGTGGCTTCATGATCCATCTTGGACTCTTGGCCGTACATTATAAGGTGTTCCATGCCCAGACGTCCGTGAAGGTACTCTAATTTCTCCAGTACCGTATCGGGAGTTCCGCAGACGATGTGGTAATTCTCTTTCAGTTCCTCAAAGCTTTGGTTGCCGAGAGGCACTGAGTTCCGACGCGCCGCCACCGCAGACGCCGCGGTTGAGCGGTATCCCACAGGATTCATATACTCTCTGGGGCCTCGCGTCGTCGGGCCCATGCGCCAAAGGAAATGCTTGGCCTGCTCATCGGCCTTCTCCTGGGTTTCCGCCACGTAGCAGCACAGCAGATAGCCGAAATTCTCTTTGGTCGGCGTATGACCACTAGCCACCGACGCCTCCCGATACATATCGAACAACTCAAGAGTTACGTCCAGCGCCGTCAGAAACGCCACGTAGGTGTAGCCATGAACACCTGCCCACTCGGCGGTCTCAGGGCTTGAGGTACCCGGTACCCAGATAGGGGGATGTGGTTTTTGAACCGGCACCATCCATGGGTTCACCACCCGATAGTTGTAATGCTTGCCCTCCCATCGGAAGGGCCCTGGAGTAGACCAGGTCTTGATCAACAGATCGTGGCATTCCTCGAATCGCTCCCGGTTCTCTGTGGGGTTGATGTTGGTAGATACGGTCTCAACACCAGTGCCTCTGACCATGCCAGAAATGACCCTCCCGCCGGAGATCACGTCAATCATCGCGATCTCTTCGGCGAGCCGCACCGGGTTCTCGTGTATGGGCAAAATGTTGCCCAGTAGCAGTATCTTGGCCTGCTGGGTTATCCTGGCCAACACTGATGCAGTTAGGTTACACGACGCATTCATACAAGACGGCGTGTTGTGGTGCTCATTGACCATAATGCCGTGATAGCCCAACTCGTCCACGTATTGGCACTCATCGAAGTACCGCTTAAACAGGTCGCTGGCCGTGTTGGGATCAAACATGTCGTTAGGGAAAGTAAGCCGAAGTGAAGGGTACTTTTCCGCTTCCTCATCGGGATACTCGTGGTACGGGAATTCGCTGAAGTAGTAGACCTTCATATGGGTTAAGTTGTTCTCCCGGTATTTATTAGGCGGTCTAACTGCTACGGGCAGGGTCTCGTCCAGAACAGTTTCCTCAGACTCCCTTGTCTAATGCAAGTCCTAGCGCATATGCCGATACGACCAGAACTTTTCGGTTTCGACGATGTAATAACAGAGCCTCATGGCCGGGTTAGTCGCGATTCCCCGGCGGCCGTTAACTATCTAGTTCACCTTCTGATATAGCACTCGGATACTATTGACCAGGTTGTCCCGCGTAACTACATCGAGCTCCAGAGATTCTTTAGCCAGGGTCTCTCCGAGGTGCGCAGGAACCCTATCTCCTAGCACTCGAACCATGATTCTGCTTGTTCGTATGTTGCCCGGTAACATAACGCTAACATAGGGTATCTCGTTATTGAAATCCGCAAGCTGCCGAAATGCCTACTCCTCCAAAGTCGTAATATCCCCTGGATCAAGACCCAGCTCGTTGGCCTTCAGCAGGCGGCGCATGATCTTGCCGGAGCGGGTCTTGGGAAGAGTAGACATAAAGTCCAGTTCGGCCGGAACGGCAATGGGGCCCAATTCCTCCCGGACGTGCAACTTCAGGGCGTTCACCATATCTTCAGATGGCTCTTGACCCATACGCAGAGTTACGAAGGCTTTGATAATCTCTCCTCTCAGTTCGTCAGGCTTACCGATTACCGCTGCCTCGGCCACCGCGGCGTGTGAGACCAGGGCACTCTCAACCTCAGCTGAGCCAATGCGGTGGCCGGCCACGTTAAGTACGTCGTCGGCCCGCCCTACAACCATGTAATAACCATCGGCGTCCCGCAAAGCGACATCGCCAGTCAGATATACGCCTGGAATCGTGTTCCAGTCTTTGGCTTGGCGGTCCGGGTCTCCGAACACGGTGCGGTAGAAATGAGGGAATGGCTTCTTGATAACTAGAAGGCCGCCTTTGTCGGGCTGGGTTATGGGTTGACCTTCGCGATCTACTATATCCAGCTCGGCTCCAGGCAGAGGGCGGCCTACGCGGCCAGGTTTGACCGGCAGAGTAGCAGGAGTGCCCAAACAAGGGCCGCCGGTCTCGGTCTGCCACCAGTTGTCCACGATATGGCCCCATTCGCCGTTGCCGCAGATGAACTCGTAAGTCCATTTCAGAGCCTCGGGATTCAGGGGTTCCCCAGCGCAAGTCAAGAACCGCAAAGACTTCAGGTCGTACTTCAGGGCGTATTCCTCACCATAGCGCATGAGCATGCGCAGGAGCGTGGGCGCGGTGAACATTACGTTCACGCCATATTTCTCAATAATCTCGTAGAAGACTCCGGGATTAGGGTGATCGATAGCCCCCTCACGGAAGACCGTGGTGGCTCCGGAGACCAACGGCGCGTACACGATGTAACTGTGTCCCACTACCCANCCNATGTCNGACGTGCACCAGAANACGTCGTCNTCTTTNACNTCCCAGAANGTCTTNAAATGNTAGTANGTNCCCACCATGTANCCTCCNTGGACATGNNGNACGCCCTTNGGNNNGCCNGTNGTGCCGCTGGTGTANAGGATGTACAGTGGGTCCTCGGAATCCATCTCCTCCGGCGGGCAGATGATGCTGGAATCAGCNACCAGCTGGTCGAAGTCGATATCTTTGGGCCCTGGAGATTCTGGAGCCCCTTTCCGGCTCCAGACAACGACGTGTTCCACTAAGTCCATGTCTGCCACGGTCTCGTCGCAAATACCTTTCAGATCAACCTCGTTACCCCGGCGATAGCCGACATCAGCGGTAATAACTACCTTGGCTTGGGCGTCTTGAATCCTACCCCGCAGCGATCCCACGCTGAACCCGGCGTAGACCACACTGTGCACTGCGCCGATCCGGGCACATGCCAGCATCGCGATAGCACCTTCTGGGGAGAGCGGCATGTATATGACTACCCGGTCGCCCTTCTTCACGCCCAAGGATTTCAGACCGTTGGCGAGCCGGTTGACCAGTTGGGCCAGCCGTCCGTAGGTGAAGACCCGTTCGGAACCGTCCTCGCCCAAGAAGATAAAGGCCGCCTTATTTTTGTTGCCGTTGGTCAAATGGCGGTCGAGAGCGTTATGAGTGATGTTGCATTTGGCCCCCAGAAACCACTGGAAGGTCGGGTAGTCCCACTGGAATACCTTGTCCCAAGGCTTGAACCATTCCAGTTCCTTGGCTACATCCTCCCAGAATCCCTCTGTGGATTCCACGGACTCCTTGTAGGCAGCCTCGTGGTCCTGCAGGTAGGCCTGCCGCACCAAGGCTGGAGGCGGGAGTATCTGGCTTGTCTCCTGAAGTAGGTGGTCNATCTGTCCTTGCTGGACCATTGTGAGCTCCTCTGCTTCCNGCTAACAGCCGTCAGCTATTCATTGGCACCGGCACCCTCTTGGNGCANATATTTCTTGTTAGCTNAACNCNAACANCTATCGAAATTTGGGCATTACCTCTTCAGCGAAGAGTTTCATGGAACGCATGACCTTAACATGCTCCATACTGCCGTAGGAGAAGTGGGCGGTGTAATACCGGACGTTGTGTTCGTCGCGCAAACATTTGATTCGTTCCACAACGCTATCAGGTGTGCCGAAATAGGCTGTGGATTTCAGGCGGGAGTCATAATTGGGCGGCTCTTCAGGTCGAGTTTGCCGCCAGTTATCCAGGTCTGCGTATATCTCGCTACCACCCCTAAGTGTGCGGCGATAGCCGTTCAGGTCAGCGACCCAGTCCATGGAGTCCTGTGGGTCTTTCTCAGCCGTTTTCTGGTCCTCTGCGACGTACGTAACCCGGAAGAAAGGCATGTCTTCCCACTGAGGTTGTACACCAGCCTCAGTGCATCTGGCGGCATAAAGATCTCGGAGCCCNAGCACGTCATCATCGGGTGTGTTGGCGCTGGTCAGCATGGGCAGGCCACGCGCCACAGCGTCGTCGATGGTACCTGGCGTTCTCGAAACCGCCAGGTACATAGGGGGGTGGGGTTTCTGCATTGGAGTGGGCGCGATGGTCAAGTTGTCCACCTGATAATGTTCGCCGTGGTAGGTGAACCCAGGCGTGCTCCAGAGCCCCAAGATNATGTCAACAATCTCGTTGAACCGTTGGGTCCGAGTCTCATAGTCCACTTTGAAATTGGCATATTCATAGACTACCTGGCCACGACCGATGCCGAAGTCAAACCGTCCGTTGCTTAGCAGGTCCAACATCGCTGTCTCTTCGGCCATGAACACTGGATCGTGAAAGTTGAGAACGCTCACTCCAGTCCCGATGCGAATCTTCTTGGTTGCGGCGGCCACATAAGTGGCCAGCGGTAATGCCGAAGGCACGATGCCGAAGCGCGTGAAGTGGTGTTCAGCTAACCATACGGACTCGAACCCTAACTCCTCTGCGTATTGAATCTGCTCAATCATTTCGTGGTAAAGCCGGCCCTGGTGGGAAGAATCCTGCTGGGGCCAGGAGGGAAGCACAAACATACCGAATTTCATGGATCGTGGAGGCTCCGATGCTGCAGACAACTCGGTCTGCTGGTATTGGTTTTGGGTCGCCCTATTCTAACTGTCCGTTACTACCCAGGCAAGGCTGGCCAGGCTCGGCAGCACGGCATAGATTATGTTGACCAGTAAAGCTTCATCACCTACAATTCCCCGGGCCCCAATGCTGGGATTGAACCACTCCAGTTGAAGGACTCTAGGAGGAATTATGGCATCTGAGGGTTACGCACACCCTGAATTTCTGGTGGACGCCGCCTGGGTCGACGCCCATAAAGGCGACTCCAATGTGGTGATTGTGGACTGCGAGGTCGATGCCGCATTTGCTAGGGGCCATATACCTGGCGCGGTCCTAGTGCCCGATAATTACGAGAAAGACCCAGACTCAGGTCGGTTATTCCTGATGCTACCAGACCAATTCAAATCGATGTGCGAAGGACTCGGCATCGGCGATGAGACAACGGTTATCGCCTACGACCACTCACGAAGCCTGACCGCAGCTCGGCTCTGGTGGGCGCTTAACACCTATGGCCACACCGACGTTAAGATTCTGAACGGCGGCTGGCGGGCTTGGATCGCTCACGGCGGAGCTGTAGATTTCGAACGGGCCGACACCACGCCGGTGACCTTTACTCCCAAGCGCGATGACTCGAAACTTGCAACAGCTTCCGAACTGAAGCAAGCCTGTGAGATTGGTGACTCAGTGATATGGGACGTTCGCAGCGACGGCGAGTGGGACGGCAGCAAT
Source organism: Chloroflexota bacterium (assembly GCA_002697005.1). The sequence goes on from NZUD01000079.1 coordinate 5,896, forward strand.
AGCCGGGGCAACAAGCGTGTCGGCCACGTTCCTGGNGCAGTGCACCTNGAATGGTTCAACCTGATGGACTCAGAGACCAACGAGTTCAAACCGGCCGCCGAGATACGCCGCATATTGGCCGATCACGGTATCACTCCGGACAAAACCGTATACAGCTATTGACAAGGTGGNATACGGGCGGCGAACAGTTTGTTCGTCATGCAATTGGTCGGCTACACCAATACCAAGAACTANGACGGTTCTATGGGCGAGTGGGCCAACTTAGATGACACACCCTTAGAGNTTTAATGCGTAAAGNAGAGACATAAGTCCGAACCTAGAGATCCTAAACAACTGCAACCAAATTTCTCCTTAACGAAACCCATGCGCTATTCTCTCAGCAATTGCCGGGCGATGGTCTGCCGCTGAATCTCTGATGTGCCTTCGTAGATCGTCAGGGCCCTGACCTCGCGATAGAGGCGCTCCACCCGGTTTCCCTTTTCCAATCCTGCACCGCCGTGGATCTGGACAGCATCGTTGATAATGCGGCTGGCTGCCTCGGTGCCGAATAATTTGGCGAACGACGCCTCTTTGATGATTGACTCTTGACCCGAGTCTTTGAGCCAGGCCGCCCGGTGCGCTAACAGGCGCGCTGCATCAAGGGAGACCGCCATATCGGCCAGCTTGAACTGGGTGGCCTGAAAATCAGACAGTGTCTGCCCGAACATCTCACGGTTCTTGGCGTAGCCCAATGACGCCTCGTAGGCGGCCTGAGCCATGCCGATGGCCGCCGCTGCAACGGTAGTACGAAAGGTGTCCAGAGTGCCTAGGGCCAAGCGCAGCCCTCGGCCTCGCTCGCCTATAAGATTGGCCTGTGGAACATGGCAATCGTTCCAGCGGGGTTCGCCAATGGGATGGGCCGCCATAAGATCCATGCGCTTTGAGTCGTCAAACCCCGCCATCCCAGCCTCTACGATGAAGGCTGACAAGCTTCTGCTTCCTTCTTCGGGATCGGTCTTGGCGAAGACGGTATAGGTGCTGGCGTCACCGGCCTGGCTGATGAACTTCTTCTCGCCGTTTAAGACCCAGTCGTCGCCGTTCAATTTGGCTTCGGTCTTCATGCTAATAACATCTGAGCCGGCATGGGGCTCGGTCAGGGCAAAAGCTGCGATGCTTTCGCCCTTTGCTATGGGCGGCAGATACTTGGCCTTCTGCTCATCGGTTCCCCCAAGTGTTATGGGGAAACTGCCCAGGCCCTGCATGATAAAGTTGGTATCCGCCTGGCAGGAGACCCGCGCCAGTTCTTCGCGGATGATGCAAAGATCCATTACCCGAATGCCGACCCCGCCGTACTCCTCAGGCACGCAGTACCTAAGCAACCCCTCATTGGCCAGAATCGCCATCAACCCGGCATGCACCGTAGGCGATTCGTCTGCTTCTTCAGCAATGGGTCCAATCTGCTCCTCGGCTATGCGCCGCACTCGCTGCTGTAGTTCTTGTTGTTCTTTCGTGAATGCAAAGTCCAATGTAAGCTCCTAATCCCGCCTTTCGTAATCGGGCCTGGGGAAATTTACCGTTACAAACCCAACCGCCGCACCAACTCTTCGGCGGTGACCGTTGCCCCGGTTAGTCCTTGGGCGTCCTGTTCGGCCAGGAACGTAACGGCTTTAACCATGTCATTGGGGGTGGCCCAGGTAGAGACGTCGGCGTCTGGGCGCTGGGCTAAGAAACCCTCTGTGACCACCGGGCGCAAGGGTTTCAACACGTTTACGGCAACATTGTGAGGACCCAGTTCCATGGCCAGCCCCCAGGTGAAACGCTCTAGTCCAACTTTAGCAGCGCCGTAATTCTGGCCGATTAGAGCAATCTCTTCGCTGTCTGCCGACAGTGTGGACGAGAATATGTTGGTGGCGGCGTGGGACGATATGTTGATGATACTGCCGCCGCCTTGCTCAATCATGATAGGTGCCGCGGCCTTACAGGCGATGAACGGCGCGCGCAGGTCAATGGACATCACCAGGTCCCACTCTTTTACGGTCATCTCCAAGAAGGGTGTGTAACTGCCGATGGCGGCGTTGTTGATCAGTATGTCCACTGCGCCGTATTCGTCCAGCGTACGGTCTATTAGGTGACGTATACTGTCTTCTTCCCGCACGTTAGTGGGCACGGCCAAGGCTTTTCCGCCGGCGTCTTCTATCTCACCCACCGTGGAGTGGATGGTGCCCGGCAGCATAGGGCGTGACTCCTCGGAACGGGCCGCAACCACCACCTGAGCGCCCTCCATCGCTAGACCCATCGCCATGGCCTTCCCGATACCCCGGCTGGCTCCCGTCACGATCGCAACTTTGCCGTCTAAGCTCATTGATATTCCTTCGCTAACTATTCTCCACTCATTGAGTAACGTTCAGAGGCATTTAGATTCCTAGCAATTTAAGTCCTCGACAGCGGTTGGTCAAGAATAGCCGGTTGAAGCAACATAAAGAAGAATAATAATGCTGATTTAGTCGGCTAGAGGTACGATGCTCCTCTGACCATATTTACGCCTAGCTCCGTCTTGACAAACCAGCCTCCAGAGCCAATCATGCTGGCACGTGGGTAACGTGTTGGTTGGGCACCTGGCCTGATGACAGGGCATTTGATTAGGCCAATTAGATTGAGGAGCGAACGATGACAACTTTGGTATTAGGCGGCACCGGCTTTATCGGCAAGAGAGCTGTTCCCCGTTTGGTCCAGCGCGGCGAGAAAGTCGTGGTGATGGACATCAATCCCGGAGCAGCGGACTTCAGCGAATATGGCGGACAGGTCGAGGTCATCCGCGGCGACATAATGCAATTCCAAGACGTAGTGACCGCCATCATGCACGCCAAGCCGGACCGCATCATGAACCTGGCCTACCTCTTGGGCAGCGGCGACGACACACCCCATTTCACCATGAAGCTGAACATCCTAGGTATGGACAACTGCTTCGAAGCCGCCCGGATATCCGGAGTGAACCGCGTGACTTACGCCAGTTCTATCGCGGTGAGCGGCCAGCAGTCCAACTTCGGAGACCGCACCATCAACGAAGATGACCCGATGCATGGCACCAGCCAGTACGCCATGCACAAACGGTTCAACGAGTTCCAGGCCCAGCAGTTCAACTCGGTGTACGGCATGTCCATCACGGGCATCCGTCCCGCCAACGTAACGGGACCGGACAAAGTTCGCGGCTCCACAGACCATGTGCAATGCGTGACCTTGCCGGCTGCTGGAGAGCCAGTTAGCTTCCCCAAAGCCGGCCTGATGCGCCTTCCGGTCCATGTAGACGACATCGCCGAAGCATTTGTACGTGTGACCATGGTGGACAAGAGCCACTACCCCATCTACAACTCGGGTGGCTATCCTATCAGCCTGGGCGAATTGGCGGACATCGTAAAGAAATTCCTGCCCGAAGCAAAGATCAGCTTCGCCAGCCAAGATGGTAAGGAAGAATCAGGCAATTACCTGACCGATAACAACCGCCTATTAGGCGAGTTCGAACTAGAATACCCACCCATCGAACAGCGTATCTTACAGATAATCAACGACGTGCGACGCGACGAAGGATTGCCGTTGGTAAATTGATCGACAGCGGGAATCAGCTTACTGGGACACAAAAAGGGCCCTCCCTTCCTCTAGAGGAAGGGAGGGCCCTTTTTGGTGGGCGCCTGAAAGGTGTCAGTGCATCTAGTCCGGAACTCTGGTGGACTGCCAGGCTACCATCTGCCACGCACCGTTACGTTTGGCGTAAACGTCGGTGAACTTCAATTCGAACTTGTTGCTACCCACGTGAAATTTCCCGTGGCCGGTTACCACTGCAGTGTCTCCCAAGTCCCGGATTTCCCCGAATTGCAACTCCAAAGAATTGTAGACGCTTTTGCCAGTCTTCACGGCGTCTATGAAGCTGGCTTTGTTGTCTAATCTGGCCGTCGTATGAGTGTATATCAGGTCATCGGCAAGAATCTCTTCCAATGTTTGGACATCACCTTTAAGCATCGCTTCGATGCGACGGTTTTCCAACGCTAAAATCTCATCCATAATTATCTTCTCCCCTCCATATTATTTGGCCCGTCCTGCAATGGGCTCTAACTCTCCTGCAGCACAGCTCCCGATAGTTCAGCAATCTTGTTGACTCTGACTAACACGGCCACACCCAGACGGTCTGGGTCTCTTTCCAACTCGGCCTCTACTGTGCGTGACATGACATCTTCCCGTATCGGGCCGGACTCGTGCACCTCTGCCGTGCCGTAGAACCGCCATCTGATTCGGTCCGTCATGTTGTTATAAAGGACAGTTATCTTGGGATTGTCAGACACGTTTTCTAGGGCGGTGCGCTTGGCACGCTCCCAGTATGCCAAGGTCGCAGAGTCATAGGCCATAACGCTGCCTTTAAGGCTTAGTTGCGGCTGCCCGTCTTTATCTACCGTGCCGATGGTGCAGTCCCAGCCGTCGGCATGGGCCCGGTCTACCAACTCCTTCATCTGTTCGGTGATCTCAATCATTGCGCGTCGACCTCCCTCTGAACTCGTCAAACACCACTGGGTTCACCAGTATACCTTTTAAGAACCTTTGAGGATCAATCTTTGGTGCACGTGGCAGCCTGGGCATGAAACAGAGCTCCTGGAAGAGCAACTAGTCGGCTGCGGCGTCGGATGACCCAAAATCTTATCGCGGTTCCGATGAAACTTCGCCAGAGCCACAAGCCGAAAACGGTAGCATCAAACCCTGGGTAAATCGCAAAATGCTGCCAATCTCATACGCGCCTATAAACCCACTCGGTATTATTCTTCGCCATCCAGAATGGGTACGACAAGCACGAAATACTGTCCCGTATGGTTGACGCACTTAGAATAGAATCTTATAGTTCTGAACATCCTGAAGCCTTGGTTATTGAGGCAACTACATGTCAAAAGCTGACACTCCCCAATCAGACGTGGAATCCCGTGGCATAAGAAGTTCCGCACCTTTCATATTGGGTGGGCTAAGTGGAGGACATGCGGTCTTCCATTGGTTCAGCCAAAGCTTCTTTGTGATGTTGCCCGAGGTCGTGGCTACCTTCGGTTTGAATGGACTTCAAGTTGGAGCTATCGCCGCAGTACGGGAAGTGGTGTCCGGAATAATCGCCCTTCCTGGCGGGGTTGTCACGGATATGGTTCGGCGGCACTGGGGGATAGTGCTGGCTATATGCATGGGCCTGTTCGGTCTGGGTTGGCTGATCATGGCGATAGCTCCGGTGTATACGGTGCTATTGGTTGGAATGGCGGTGGTAGCGGCCGCGGCTTCCATGTGGCACCTGCCAGCTGCAGCTGCCTTGTCGCGTCGATTCGTCGATCGCCGCGGTTCTGCTCTATCGCTACACGGCGTCGGCGGCAACATAGGAGATGTCCTAGGACCGGCATTAACCGGAGTTCTCCTATTGACCCTTTCCTGGCGTGGGGTGCTCAGCATATACGCGGCAGTGCCCCTATTGCTCATCTTCTTGGTCTATTGGGCGTTCCGTGACATCGGCCGGACCGGTTCTCAAGACGAACAGCCCTCCGGGTTCAGAGATCAGATGACCAACACCCGGCTGGCATTCCAAGAACACCCTCGTTTATGGGGAATAATGGCCGTGGCCGGCCTTCGTGGTATGGCCAGCGTCGCTTTTCTACCGTTCCTCGCCCTTTATCTTGGACTCGACGAAGAATTAGGTCTAGGTAACGCCGCCCTAGGCCTGCACATCGCCCTGCTGGTGGGTGTAGGAGTTGTGGCCACTCCGGTCGTAGGTTACATCTCTGACCGTTTGGGCAGGAAATTGGTCCTGATACCCGAGATGATAGCGCTCTGCGCCCTGTCAGCCCTCCTCGTGCCATTCGGCGAAGGTATCGGTCTGATCGTAATACTCGCCCTAATGGGCCTGTTCTTCTTCAGCGACCAACCTATCCTGACAGCAGCAGCCCTGGACACAGTAGGTCAAGGAGTAGCCGCTAGCGCCCTAGGAGTATTCTCTTTCTCTAGGTTCGCCCTCGGCGCCGCATCCCCTATCATCGCCGGGGAATTGTTCGACTCCGTAGGCATCGAATCTACCTTCTACTACATCTCCGGCATCTACCTATTAGCCACGTTGGTGTTGGTAGTAGTCCCGTTATCCGTCAAGAAACCACAAACGGAGCAAGGCGACTAGGGCCGCTACCAAGATAGAAAACCAAAGGGCCCCGTCCTTGGTAACAGGACGGGGCCCTTTGGTTTTCTATCTTGGTAGCGGGGGTTGGACTCGAACCAACGACCTTCGGGTTATGAGCCCGACGAGCTGCCACTGCTCCACCCCGCGACGTTAAAGCCATCACCTAACAGCTGCTAGTCTCAGCAGGGCTGTTGACTAGTCACCGTTGGTTAGCAGCCAGGAGAATCAGAAACTGTAATAGCCATTTGTAACCAAGAAGATGCTTGAAGTCTGACAGTCGTTACCTGACAGATTTCATCGGTTTGAAATTCTTTGCGTGGGTCAAGCCTCTCGACCGGTTAGTACCGGTATGCTGAAGATGTTGCCATCCTTACACATCCGGCCTATCAAGCAGATAGTCTCTCTGCAGTC
>NZUD01000080.1 GCA_002697005.1 Chloroflexota bacterium
CAGCCACAAAGCGAGAGCCAGTGACAATCCAACCGCGAGTAAAAGAAGTAATAATCTAGGATTCATGTGTGTTAAAGGATGGTGATAGACATATCTATGGCACTGCAGATATACAATGAGATTTTTCGGCCGCTGCCAATTTTATACTCGCCTGATAAATCGCTGGAAGCAACCTTGGTTCTCGAGGTCTAAACGAGTTTTATCGAGCAGGCTTTTATTATCAAGCTGGTGGAGTCGCCTCAATCACTGAATGCGATCAGTCCCATCGCCGTAAAACTGGGCTTGAAATTCACAACTCCCGTTGCGTGCTAAGGCCAAGGATGATTAGCACATTATAGTCCCAATTTATTTCGCCCGGTAAACGTGGTTTTAGCGTTTAAACCCGAATTAATGACCGTGGGAGATGGCCATGCCGCCTATGCACGCAAGCAACTTACAATTGATCAGTAAGAGCGATGCTCCACATAAGGTAGCCGACTGAGGTGAGGAACGTGGACGATAGGAGCTGTTCGCCAGACCCGTTGGTGAGTTCCGACCATGGACGGTATGATAGTTTCCAAAAGACTCCGTATGACCCAACTTGGGATTCAAACCTGTTGAAGGTCATACGATTCTATCCGACCTAGAGAGGAACAAAATGGACATAGGCGCTTCTTTCCCAACAACAAGTATCGGGCATGATTCTGGAGCAGTCAGAGAGTTCGTTCAGGCGGTAGAGGATTTGGGTTATAGCCATATCCGTATCCTGGATCACGTTGTGGGTGCGAACCCCGAGAAACATCCAGAGGTTCCTGAATTTCATTACACTCACGAAAGCGTGATTAGAGAACCGTTTACCTTGATGGCTTACATCGCCGGGTTTACAAGTAAGATAGACCTTGTGACCGGTATCATAATCCTGCCGCAGCGCCAAACTGTCTTGGTTGCGAAGCAAGCTGCTGAGGTTGATGTTTTGAGCGGCGGTAGGCTTCGTCTTGGGATTGGGGTTGGATGGAACCCTGTTGAATTCACTGCCCTAGGGGAGGACTTTGGGAATAGGGGACGTAGAATTGAGGAGCAAGTTGAGGTTCTGAGGCTCTTGTGGACCAATAACCCAATAGAGTTCCACGGGCAGTGGCACCACATAGAATCAGCTGGGATAAACCCTCTTCCCATACAACGCCCCATACCGATCTGGATGGGGGCGGGCGGACCCGGGATGCCAGTGGGCCCCAATCGGGTCCTTAGAAGGGTAGGCCGTTTAGCTGATGGTTACTTTCCTTTATGTGAAGCAGGAGATACGGCCCGCACCCTCATTGAAACAGTGAAACGATACGCTCAAGAGGCTGGCCGAAACCCCGACGATTTAAAGATCGAAGGTCGTATAGAGCTTACTGGAACACCGGAAGACTGGAAAACTCAATTGATAGCATGGGAAGACCTAGGGGCTGATTTAGTTTCGATAGGCACGGCGAGGGCTCCGTTCCACACTCCGCATGAACACATTCAGGCAATCAAGACGTTCAAAGAAATCATATAGCAAACGACAGTAGAGGAAGGGCTGGTGTCAGCGCAAAGAGCGCACCCGCTAACTTACAGGCGTCCCATTAACTCGTAATAGCAACCTTCGACGAGCTGGAAAAGGCCATGGAGTACCTGGCTCCGAAAAAGTAGATGGACGCCCGAACCTACTTGCATATAGACGGATACGCCTTTGATTCGCCTTAGTAGCCGCCAGGGCCAAGGGTATGGCTACGTGCTAGACACAGACGTGTAGCAGCTGCTGAACCCGACGGGGCAGAGGAGTCCTACTCAGGATCCGGGGCCCAACCCATAATATCAGCGCTAAATTTTGTTCCTAGATAGTGGTTAAAGCTCTGAGATTAATAACATGCCAGGTCGCACGAAGAGTAGGTTCTAACCTTGAATATGTGAATCTGGCAACTATGTAATCATAGGCGATTGTGATTATGGATGGGGTTAGCTTCGAAAATCGGTTGTGTGATTTCGTGCAGGCTCTACTTTGAGTTTTGGCGCTAAAGGTAACCAGATCTGAAAATGGCCATTGAAGAAAAACCAAAGAATATTTTTCGCCTGCTCAACGTTTTGGTCTCCGAGAAGGGCCTCGTAAGACATCTGGCAACTACTATGCCTTTAGCGAACGTCCGCTACACCTGTAACGGAATTCCACCCGTCTATTTGCTTGTGAGGTTCATAATGCCGGCAGAATGTATCCTCATTTCTTCTCTAGTGACGGTTGTCCTATTTGTGGCTCCCCCGGTGGTTACCAGACAAACGTTATGATCGGGCTTCAGAGCCGTGAGGTTATGGCCTTGTTCGAGGTTGCAAACGGGTTCAAGGTCGTTGGCAGGTAATGTCTGATTAACCGGCTAACCAGGTCTGTTCGTCGCTCATTTTCTGCAAATCTAAATAATCGAGGGCGTTATGCGAACAGGATTGGAGTACCGCGAAAGCTTACGTGACGGGCGAGATGTATGGGTTATGGGAGAAGGGCAGGTGGAAGATATTACGACTCATCCAGCGACGTCCGCGATGGTACTGGAATATGAAAAATGGTATGACCGCCATTTCGACCCGGCTTGGGAAGATAGCTTGCTAACCAACTCAGATGGCGCGACCGAAAGCGAACCGTTGGCTTTTGAGGTACCTACGACTTCAGCCCAGCTCCAACGGCAGGGGGAGGCAATCCGAGCCGTACTTTTTGCTTGCGGTGGCAATATCACTCATACCCCGGGTTACGGCGCTTTGATAGCGCTGGGTCTTTTGAATCACCTCAAAGCGTTGAACAAGTCCTCTGTGGAAATAGCAGCAGCTGGGGAATACCTAGAATCAATCGCCCATACCGGTCGATTCCTTACCTTTGCCGGTGGCGGACCACTTATTGGTCCTAGACTTAGGTTAGACCCAACAGCGATTCGTCTTGAGGGGGAGACTGAGCAGGGGATCGTTGTCAGCGGTAAAGTGCAAATGCATACGAGCACGCCATTCGCGGAAGATGTTCTAATCACTAGTAGAGATGAACTACCGTCCGGTAGCGGTCGTTGGTTATGGTTCATATTGCCAGTGAACTCCCCAGGTGTACGCGTTGTCGCGCGCCGGACAGCTGCTAGGCACCTTAATTCTTTTCTTTCGCCTCTTAGCAGCCGNTTNGATGAACTTGACGCATCANTNTGGATGAAAGAGGTGTTCATTCCACGAGAGCGGTTATTCACNGGGGAGCGTCTTGAACGAACTACTCGCCATTCTCTAGTGTCTTGGCTACTTTGGCATCACAACTGTGGTTGGCTAGCCAAAGCCGAATTCACCCTTGGGTTAGCACTTGCGCTGACGGAGGTAATGGGTCAAAAAGAGAATCCCGGTACCATACAGCAGTTGGTTGACCTAGCCGTTGACGTGCAGACCAGCAGAACCTGTATAAGGGCTGCAGAGTTGGATCCAGAAATGACGGTAGGCGGTTATGCAGTGCCGAACCAATTGCACCTCTCTGCAGCTGCTGTCAACGTCTTTAAATCTCGCCAACGCATGTCAGAGATACTGAAGGGGTTGCCTGGTTCGTCATTAATAGTTGCGCCTTCTGATACGGATTTCGCGGATCCTACAATGGCAACAGAGTTAGAAGACGCTTACGGGGGCGGTGGCTACACGGCACTGCAGCGTGCCGCGGTCTTGCAGTTGGGATGGGATCATGTGGCTTCTGAACTCGATGCTAGGGAATCCGTATTCGAGCTTCATGCCAGTGGGGGCTTAAACGCATGGCGGGCTCGACTCCGAGAGTGGTTTCCTAGCTATGATGAATTGGCTAATGGAGTGCAACAATTATTGGATGTGGAACTGCCTCCCATGGACATGTCAAACCTGAAAAATTCGTCCTATGAATGGCCGCGATAGATGGTGCTAGGAGGAATGTGATTAGGGTGTGTAGTCGACGATGCATAGGAAGCTGGGCAAATATGGGTTACTTCGTCCGAATCACTAGCAACCCTAGTGAATGGCCTGTTGGCCATAGAGAATCAGAATACTTAACCCAATCGGAATTTGGGACATCCTGACTGAACATATATTTAGGCCGTGGATGAGGCTGAAGTTGGGTGAATTCCATGTCCACCCGCTACTTACCGTTAGGGTTCTCCAAAGAAAGGGTCACCATTGGGAGATTTACTGGCTTCTGACGTTTCTCAATGTGGCCACGAGATAAGAAACCCATATTGGTAATCCTACTATTGCGATTGACAGGGCCTCACCCGGAGATTCTTGACCTGGTTCAATCTCTAATAGAGCGTATCTAAGAGTTTCAGGTATCCCTGCAATTAGGGACACAATAGTTATCACAGCGAAAATCGCAAGGCCGGCGATCAGATATAACCTTCTTAACAGATCGGAATGCTCATCTGCAGTTTCAACCCATCTTCGGCCTAAGAAATGAACGAGCATTAGGAACGCCCCAATCACCGCTAAGCTAATCCCGTTTATTAAGTTTCCTTTCATTTCCAGATCGAGCCTTTCAGATAAAGACCGGTTATCCCTTACAACGTAGTCCTCGTTGTTCTTGAGGTCCTGTAACTCTCGATGGTCTTGGTACACCTCTCCGTAGCTAAATTCGTGACCAACTATCTCTCCTAATCCAACATTGATTAGTGTCGATACGCCGCCTAGTCCTGTAAGCCCAACGCTAACCAAAATCACGATGTAGAAATACACTCTGAGAGCGGCCTTGTAGGAAATTGAAAGGGATATTCCTGATTTTATTCTTAATACGAAATATACGATTGCCGCAATTATTAAGATTGGTATCGCCAGGCCGATGAGGCCAAATAAAATACCGGCAATATTCCCCATGAGAATAAGTTAACCCTCCAGGATGTTTCTGTTAATTCTCATCCAATATCGATTCTATAGATGGCTACCGGTGCATTATCCTATGGCCCGGTTTTAGTTGAATAAATAACTGGTTCCACATTGTGAGGCTATTAAAATGGCACGCGGCTGGCAAATGCTAGCAGGCACCTGGATCGCCACTTTGATGGTACCGTTTGTTGCCCTCATGAGATTCAGATAATAGACATTCCAAAGTGCACTGGCTAGTCAAGCCTACCACTTGAATAGGTGCGGGGTCTTAACAATGAGATAAGATTATGCCGTTTTTGAATTAACCATGGTAAGCCTAAATTCATTTGGCCGGATAGGTGCAATTTAAGTGGCGGGCCTAGAATGCGAGACCAACAAACTTTAGAGACCACCATTGGACACCAAAAGCGGCGGACTCTTAATAAGCAGGTTCTTGGTTCGTTTACTCTGATAGGGAGTTATCGGAGTGAGCTACTGGGGTCGGTAGAAGCACGCTCGTAGGGCTCAACGGTACGTTTTCACGCCGGCTATCGGGTTTTGCTTTGGGGCCTGAAAACTAAGTATTGAACTTTGGACTACAATATCGAAAATACGAGGGTCTCATGGATGTGCAAAGCCTTCGCAATAATCGGTGGCCCCGAAATTATTAGAATCGGGCTTTGACGCTATTCATATTTATATGGCGGGTCGACAAGGGCCGAATATTTGAAGCTAACAGCAGTTCTACCCGTAATGATTGGCATCTTTGTACTTGCTTGTTCTACTGCTTCAACTCCCCTACCTTCGTCTCCTCTTAGCGTATCTGAGGAAGAGTTTGCCCCAAACTTTAGCTTCAACCTTTACCAAGGAGAGGATATCCTTGGTTCTGAAATTAAAGATTTATCGCAGTTAAGAGGTATGCCCGTCGTGCTTAATTTCTGGGCGCGGCTGTGTCCACCTTGTTGGACCGAGATGCCAGAGCTTCAAGAATTCCACGAAGAGTCCCAAGAGCGAATCATTCTCCTAGGCATCGACATTGGGCAATTCACCGGTCTCGGTTCTCCTAGAGATGCCAGTAAACTTCTGGACTCCATGGGAATCACCTATCCAACTGGCTTCACAGACGACGGGGGTGTAGTGGAAAAATTTAAAGTTTCGGCAATGCCAACCACGGTCTTTATAGACAAACAAGGGAGGATCTTTCAAAAGTGGACCGGAGCGTTGGATCGAGCGACTGTAACGCGTTTGGCCAAAGCTATGCTAGCTCAGGATTCAGATTAGAATGTAGGCGACTAGATTAGGTGCAAGATAGGCCGAAGAGGCGATTATTTTGAAGCGTACCGATATTGCAATTTCCACAAAGGTGTAACCGTACTAATTGATCTAGCGGATAGCAGATCGCACATTTTTTTATTTCCTAAAGGAGATTAATCGGGCCAGGTAAGAATAACCTACGTCGAACTCGTAATCGAACAATCTATGGTTTGCCCTAGAAGGAGCTCCCCATAGACTATTAAGGACGAAAAGCCCTCTGGAGTTATCCAGAGGGCTTTCCTGCTAGGTGATTTACCAACATCTGAGTTAACTATTTGGAGGTTTCACCTTTTCTATAAAATTCGCAATCTTGGAAAGTGACCATGGCAAAGATAGTAATACTAAATGCTATACACATTCGAAATGGGATTCTAAAAGCCCTCATCATGGAACGATACGATATCGATATAAATTAGCGTTTATTTATTACCGCATTAAATGTTTATTGATTTTCGTTTACATATACAGAAAATTAATGTATACAAACCGAGGGCTTTCTAGTTCCCATACGGATTGATTACATTACGGTGAGGAGAAAAAATGCGAAACGGCAGAATAATGCTCTTATTGCTGGCGATGCTGGCGGTTATCCTTGTGGCTTGCGGCGGTGAAGACCCTGCGCCAGCGAAGCCCGCAGCAGCGAAGCCCGCAGCAGCGAAGCCCGCAGCGGCCTCGTTAACCCTGGAAGAAGCGGCAGCTCAGCGCGCCGGCGGACCAGGGTCTTTCTACGTGGGAGATCTGAGCCAATTGGTTGGCCCAGCTCCCGGCCCTACACTGGGTGATGCGGATGACATGGTCAACCTGGCAGGATTAGAACGGGAACGGTACCTATTCGATTCTCCTTACTATGATGCTCTGGTTAAAAAATCGAACTTCACCAACCAGACGGAACTCGTCTATGACGGGGATCCCGTAGAGATTCAGGTCACCTGCATCAACCGCACCTTAGCGACCTGTAAGTTGGTGGAAGAAGTACTTATTAAGAATACGACCGAACGGACGCAAGGGAAGCTTAATCTAGTGGTCACATCTTTCCCTGAGTTAGGATTAGCTGGCCCTGACTCGCTGGCATTAGTCCGCGACGGAACTATCGCTTTTACCGAGATTACCTCTGGTTACGTAGCGGGTGATTTACCCCAGCTAGAGATCACCTTCCTTTATGGGCTATACCCTGATCATGAGATTGAATATAAGGCTAACGCAGCCGTTCAAGGATACCTCGAAGAGCTGATTCAAGAAGACACCGGCGGCGGACAGGTCATAAGTCGCATGTGGGTTTCCGGTGGGGACAATTTCTTCTTCTGCCGGGACAAGATTAATACCGCAGCTGATTTCAAAGGCAAAAAGGTGCGAAGCCATGGCGCCGCCCTGTCTGACTGGATCGAGGGATTCGGTGCCAATGCTCAGTTCGTAGCTTTCGCCGAAGTATATACGGCTTTGGAACGCGGTATCTTAGACTGCGGTGTTACCGTGGCCTTTGCCGCCCATGGACAGCGATGGTACGAGGTTACCGACTATATGGTCGGCCCTCTTTCCAGCCAGCTGATCAACACGATGGTCATGAACGCGAAAGTGTTCTCAGATTTGCCTGACGATCTCCGTCAAATCCTGGTTGAAGAAGGCGCCAGGCATGAGCTAGAAGCCATGAGGGTCACCCCGGCATGGAACGAGGTTTGGACGCAACGTAACGTCGATGCGGGCCTGGAATTCATACCATTCACTGATGAGATGAAGGAGATACAGGCTAACAAAGCGGTTCCGATTCATGTGCTGCCCAACTGGATCAAGAGAGTTGGAGGCCCGGACACCGACATCGTGCGCCTGTTTAACGAGAAGATTGCACCGATCGTTGGACTCAAGATAAACGACGACGGTACGACCAGTCAGGTCCCAGTGACTGAGTAACCTAAGGTGCAAATGCTTAGGGATCAAAGTTTCCCTACAGGTAGTTTGGCCTAAAGTTTCTGGAGGACAATATCCGGTAACCTTAGGTGAAAACCATCGGATCCATACAGAGAGACCCGCAGGCCCGGCGGGTCTCTCTTATTTATGTATTTGCGTAAAATCGGGTGATATCTTCTCGCTGTGGATCAGCCTTCTGAGGTTAGTGATTTAGGCCGTGGTATTTTTAGATTGGCTGGCAAACGACAAAAGAACGAGGCTTATGACTTTTAAACAGAGGCCGTGTACTTGAGGTGGTACGCCCGACAAGACTCGAACCAGCAACCCCTAGCTTCGAGCCTAATAGCGTGCCCACATCCTGATATACCTTAGCCTATTATCCTTCCCAATTGAGAGGTAATTAGGCGCCCATGTTAGGTCGCTGTATTGCCCGGTATTGATTGGTTTAGTCTAGTGCGTTAGCGAAAGATCTACCTGCTGAGTCTTAACCTAACCCCTACGAATGGAACACCCCGGCCAGGGTACTTGGCGCTTATGGGTATCGGCAGGCGGAGCGTAAGATACCTCGGTGAGGTAAAGGGGCCATCGTTCGCATGACGACGGGCCTTTTATGCCTGAATATGGCTATCAAAATGCTTCTACTATGGCCACAATAATCATCACGATTACAAGGACAACAATCAATGAAGCTGTGAGAAGGATAGATCATGATATTCGGTGTGATGTTAATCGGCCCCTTCGATGGTGAAATAAAGCCTCAGGAGATCTATCGACATTCTTTGAGCCAGGCTAAGGTGGCGGTCGAGAATAATTTCGATGCTCTTTTCACTGCACAGCATTATGTATCTGGGCCAGCGGCCGCGATGATGCAACCGCTAGTTCTGCTGTCTAACCTAGCTGCGCTATCAGCGGGCCTTTATACAGGAAGTGCCGTCTTCTTGTTGCCGCTTCATCATCCTTTAGCAATAGCAGAACAAACGGCTACTTTAGATATCGTCGCGGGAGGGAAGTTCCTATTCGGAGTTGGGCAAGGATACAGAGACCTCGAATTCGAATCTTTTGGAATCCTTAAAAAAGACAGAAGTAGGAGAATGATCGAAGGAGTAGAGCTTATCCGCAAACTCTGGACTGAAGACGATGTCGAGTTTCAAGGAGATTTCTTTAGCATCAAGGCTGCGACAATAG
>NZUD01000081.1 GCA_002697005.1 Chloroflexota bacterium
AAGTGCTGCAGTTGGTGAAAAGACAGCATGTGCTCTGACAAGTTGTCTAATGGAGACTGCAGGGCTATGAAAATCACAAACAGTCCGGAAAAAAAGGACGCTCGTTGCCAACGGCTGATTGGATGGCTAGGTCTGGCCCAGTTGCTCAGGCCATTTAGATACACATAGGCGGCCATCAACAACAACAGAGTAGCTAAAGGATTCCAGTTCCAGGCCGTGAATGGGTTTTGGCCGTTCTCTATGCCATTGTGGGCATAGGCGTCAGACACATCCCATAACAGATACAAAAGGGCCAACATAGGCAATGCCAGTAGTATGGTCAGGCCAGGTCGCTTCATGAGTCGGCCCCAGGCCTTACCCCGATCCATTCTGATCCAACTTGCGGCGGTTCTGGCGCTTAACACTCCAAAACAGATAGGCGACACCCAGAGCCAAAGCTCCAAATACCCCAAAATAGACCAGACTGCCATCGGTATATCGGTTTAAGGCGGGGACCTCCAACGTTAGAGCGGTGGAACCTCCTTGTCCCAAAGGACTCGAGACATGGACATTGATGACCCATTCGCCAGTAGAACCCAGATTCATCCGTCCGTCGTACCGTTGGGGATCTGCTGGTGAATTATGGGCCGAGCCCCATCCTTCGTATTCTTCTTTTTCATTAACAGCCTTGATTACCACCCTAGCATCAGGGACCGTCTCTCCAGTATTAGCATCGGTAACGAGAAATCCCATATGGATAAACCCAGCGGCCAAGTTGGAGTTGATCAAGACAACTTTTACAGCGTGAGGCCCTGCGATGATATCCGCCACCTGGTCTGCTTCGATCGGTTCTCCAGATTGAGCGCTGACAGGTGATAACGGAGCTAGTAATAAGAGTGTAGTTATGAAAGCAATCAGGGCGATATTTGGAAGTCTGATAGCGGTGATACCCATAGATATAAATCGAGATATATCCTGCTGCGGCAACAGGCCGAATCAGGAATGGATGATGCTTGTTGTCCATGAGAAGCGAAATTCCCGCGTCCGCGCATTCTCCAGACGGGGGAATTTCGCCGGTCTGTTACTCGGTTAGATGCCCCAGACTAAAGCTGGAATGTCTTTTTCCAAATTCCTGGCGAGCCAGCCGCGTGAGTCATAATGTCTCGCATCCGGCCGTTATCCGGATGAATTTCCCTCTGCCTCAACCACTCGTCGGTCTCTGAAACGTTCTCGTTTTCAAACTCATAAACAGTGGCAAACTGAGGTTCACCTCGCACAGATTTCCAGCGGCGTCCACGAATCACGCCAGGACACTTTTCGTAGTTCGGTACGTAAACACCACTGTACCATTCATTCCATTCCCCTTGATCATCGGGCGCAACGTCCATGCGGCCAATTTGCAGCGCCGGTGCCATGTCGCTATTGGCAATCCCATCGGTAAGGGATGTGGGGTGAATCATGTCCAACACTAGATTAAAAAAGTTGGTGCCGATGAGGTTTGGAGATACTCTTGAACCCCATTCGGTACGAGGCCGGTTCTTGAAGGCATTTGTATCGATCACGTCGACGCTCTCCAACTCATAGACAGCTAGATGTTTGGGCCCGCTTTTAGTTGCCTCATAGCGGGCTGCGTTCAGAATGCCGGGTACGCCCAAAAGTTCTTGAAGATGCTCCTCTTGATACCACTTATTGAAATCGCCTTCCTTGTCGGCCGGGATATCGGCCCCAACCAGCATCAGACCAGTTCCTTTTCTATTTGCCATTACTCCTCCNATTTTCCTGTTCAGATTTTCCGGTTATGTTCTGCCAATTTTCNGCTGNCGAAAGCTGAAGCGTATTTCTCAANATCCCAGGTGAGCCATCAATTCCGTGGTGCTGCATCGTCGAGGCCGTTCCATCGGNCTGCCGNAGCCCCGCTGGCACGACACTCCGATTCTCAACCAAGTATATCGCGGCATACCGAGGCTTCCACGATATTGCCTTCCATNGGCCAGTTGGCGCCATAATAACCAAGGCANCCGAGTTTGNCTACACAGTNGAATCAGACGGACACGAGATGCTTTACCAGCTCTTTCGGAGCCGACAAAAACGGTGANTGACTAGTGTTCATNGTGATTGTACGATCGCAAGGGACATTGGCCTGCATCTCTCTTTGGTAGGGAAGTAGCAGTGCGCCGTCCANCTCGCACTCTATGTAGACCTTGGCTACCCGTCCATAATTCTCTAGAGTTGTCTCTATTGTATCCATCAGCGGACCAGATGGCTGGGGAACCAACATGGTTTGGGCCCAGGCGAAATCGTCGTCTGTGCAGTCATTGTAGAACCGGTCCCTGAGCGAATCTGCATNGAATGAGATGGTAGCGAGATCATCCGAGACCATCCATACATCTCGCTCCAATCCAGACTTAACCGCTCCTGGATCGCGTGACTCTACCGGTCTCATGGCCTCCCCATTGCCGAGCAGCAATGCCGTAAGATACACCAGAGTCTTAATCTTGTCAGGACGATACTCCGCACTCTGAGTAATGGTCAGTCCACCGAGACTGTGTCCTACTAGAATCGCAGGTTCGTCCAGCTCGTCGAGCACTTCGCATACGTGGTCCGTGTAAGATTTCAGTGTCACCTGGCCAGCCGGGATATCAAGCTCACCATAGGTGTTACCGGGCAGATCAACTGCGATTGCTTCATGGCCCTGGGCCACCAGCAAGGGAACGACCTTGTCCCAACACCAAGAGCCGTGCGATGCGCCGTGGACAAGAACGAAGGTGGTCATGNGAGAGCTCCTTACGTCAACTCATCTGAATTATGTTGTCGGGCGAATGGTGGATCACCGTGGCGATCTTCCAGCCNTCCACTGTCTTGCGGCACGCAAACGATGCGCCNCTGCGCTCCAGCTCGTCTCCATCTTTGGTGTATCTGATAGCCAAGCTGCTGGCCATCGCCGTGNTGTCGTTCAATATCTTGATGCTCGCTCTCGACCGCTCGGTATGGTCAAANCCCGATTCCTTCAGGTCATTGAAGCGAGGAGCCCAGAAACCTTCGACTTCGTCCACCGTAGAATATATCAAAACCTCTTGAGGGGTTATGAACGCACATGGCAGGTGGAAATACGAGACTATCGACCGGAGGTCTAGGACGCTNAAATCCCGNAAGTAGTCAACGAANAACTGATCAACTTCCTGCTCAAGACCGGTCATANTTCACCCCTCAAGATCTGGTGTCTGACGGCTGTTAGCTGGCATCTTNTTACTCGAGCATCGACTCGCGAAAGCCGTCGATGACACTCTGTTGGACACCGTGGTGGATCAGGTATGCCTCGGAACCACCAAAGTCACTATACATCGAGTCCAAAAACTTCTCGATGGCAGGTTGTGGGGCTATGATTCCTTCCCGGGTGGAACTCTCGAATCCAGGCATTTTTTTGATACGCGCCAGAATGCCGTCGATTACCTCATTAGTCATAAGAAAGTCGGCGATAACGTTCTCTCTGCTGACACCGAGTACCGTCAGGATGGTCGCGCCCAGTATGCCGGTGCGGTCTTTGCCTGCACTGCAGTGAAACATGGCTGGTTGGTTCAAGTCTTGGGCCAACGCAGTGAAGGCTTGGGCGATTAGTTGGCCGGAATTGTGAAGCATCCACTGATAGATCGCCGATAGCCGGTCGGCTGATTGCTCGCCCGAGGTAGGCGGTTCGATACCTCTGCGCTCCAGGAACGGATAGTTGTGGTAAGCGAGTCCGGAGAGAGCTAGGAGACCGCGCCCGTCCTCCAAGACGCTGTTACTGCTGCGGAGGTCAACCACTGACTTGATGCCAAGGTTCTCNGTGATAGTCCTCACGTCCGATGCGGTCAGAGTGCTGGGAGAATCGCTNCGGAAGATACGNCGCCACTTCACGGTACNTCCTGCGTCCGTTGGATAACCGCCTTGGTCCCTGAAATTTACTGCTCCCTCCAAGGGTATTCGCCGTTCTATCTCTTGAGTCATCAGCCGGGGTTCAGGCCCCTTCCACCCCCATCTCTTTGGCAACAGCCAACATTGTCTTCGCAGTGGCTTCGTGGGCGATGTCCACCATGTCACCATCGAAGGTTACCGCCGCNCCACCGGTTTTCCGCATCTCTTCCATCGCCGCAACCAGCCCCTGCCAATGCTTCACCTCCTCNGGTGAAGGAGAGAACACTTCGTTCACCACAGGGACGTGAGACGGGTGGATCAGGTGCATCCCGGTGTAGCCTAATTGCTTCAACTGGACTGCCAAGGCGCGGAGGCCATCCAGGTTATGGATATCCATCCAGCCGCCGCTCATGGGATAGGGAACACCAGCAGAACGGGCATCGATCAGAACCTTCGACTTCAAGAACAGGGTCTCCAGACCTTCAGGTGTCCACTGGAAACCGATGGACCTGGCTGTGTCTCCGCCCTTGCCGCCGCTGCCGCCCATATGGGCAACTCTGGGAGATGAAGACGCAATCTCATAGGCCAGGCGGATACTGGTAGCGGTCTCCATGCCCGGATCGATGTAGATGCTCCCAACTTCCATGCCNGCTTTACGCTCGAAATGGGAGAGCAGGTTGTCAACCTCGATAACGTCGGCCGGGCTTTCGACCTTGGGCAGCAGAACACAGTAGAGCTGCGAACAGGTGACAGCCTCTAAGTCGCCGCCGGTCAGACCCGTTTCAAGACGGTTGACTCGGACGGTCAGAGTGGGGTNCTCTCCACCCAGCTCNTCCAGCATCTTGCGAACCAATGCGCGGGCTTCTGCTTTGTTGGGGATGGGCACCGAGTCTTCGAGGTCTAATATCAGGGCGTCCGCGCCGTATTGGGGCGCCTTCCGCATCCAGTCCTCTTTGTTACCAGGGACATACATGGATGTGCGCAGCGGTCTGGGAGTTGCCATTTGGGGGCCTCCTTCGGGGACAACGAAGCCATCGAANTNTGGGTTCAGATNACTTTTTCTTCTTTGAGCGTTTCCATTTCTTGGTCNGAGAGTCCGAGATACTTGGAGAATATCTCTCTGTTGTGCATTCCTAAGGTGGGGGCGCCAGGAATTGTAGGCAATTCTCCGCCGGAGAATTTGACCGGAAATCCTGAAGCCACGCCCTCAACCGGGCCATNCATCGCTGCGTTCAGCATCGGAAGCAGGCTGCCACGATCCCAGAAATGCTGGTCTTCCATAACCTGTTTAGCGGTGCGTACAGGAGCGCAGGGTACATCGAATGCCTCCAGGCGTTTTAGGGCATCTTCAAGCNTGAATTCACCGATCAATCGCTGGACTTCTTTGCGAGCCTCTTCCACGTTGGTAGTGCGAGCTACGTAATCGCTGAACCGCGGGTCGTTCAGTAACTCTGGAGCTTCCATGGCGCGGGAGAGTCGTCCCCACTGGTCGTCGCTNGTAACGGTCAAAGATAGGTCTCCATTCTTGGNCTCATAAAGCCCGGTAGGGCCGCTGCGGCTGATGTTGCCAGTACGCAGTGGNATACCTTCGGCGATGGCTTCTTCGAGGTTCTCCATGAACATCATCGACACCAAGGTGTCCATCATGGAAACATCCAAATATTGCCCCNGTCCGGTGTGTTCTTTCTCGCGCAGCGCAGCCAAGATTGAATAGCAAGCAAACATGGGCGTAACTAGATCTCCGATGTAGAACCCTACCTTCACCGGCGGCCTCTCTTCTTCGCCGTTGATGTCCATCAGGCCGCTCATACCTTGTATCTGAGGATCGTGGGCGGGCTTGTCGGCATAAGGTCCGGTCTGGCCGTATCCTGAAATGGAGCAATAGACGATGCCAGGGTTAACCTTGGCGACTTCTTCGTAACCCAATCCTATCCGGCGCAGCGAGCCAGGAGCCAAGTTCTCCAAGACCACGTCACATCCCTTGGCCATCTCCAAAAACATCTGCTTGCCCTTAGGTTTCTTAAGGTCAATTGTGACGCTTTTTANCCCCTGAGTGCGCTTGAGAAACCGTGTAGAGATGTCTTCATCGGTCTTGGGCCGTACATGGGTTCCCTGCGGGCCAGCGAACGGGCCGTTGCCCCGGACCGGGTCTCCTTTGCCGGGTATCTCAACCTTGATAACTTCAGCTCCCATACGGGCCAGGTTCATGGAGCAGAAAGGGCCGGCNAGGTATACGGTGACCGCCAGAACTTTCAGGTCTTTCAATGGTTCCATAGTTTCTCTACTATTCGCCGTTGTTCTAATAAAATATGGGTGCGCACAGGTTGTATTCGACGGCCATTCTCTCACAGAATCGGCCCGCTGTGGTACAATTTCCAGACTTCAGCCAGGCACTAGATTACGCGTGAGGTAGACTCGATGGCAGATAACATCGTCTTGTCCAACACAGAGTATAAAGTTGTGGGAACCCGCCCCATTCGCCACGACGGCACCGACAAGGTGACGGGCCGGGCCAAATACGGNGCAGACTTCCAAGCTGCCGGGATGTTGTTCGGCAAGGTCTTACGTAGCCCTCATGCCCACGCCCGTATCAAATCAGTCGACACCAGTAAAGCGTTGGCGTTAGATGGCGTGTCAGCCGTTATCACTGGCTCTGATATGCCGGGCGCCAACAAAAAGGACGCCCCCCGGGGAGTGCAGATGGCCAGTGACAACCTCATGGCCCGCAGCAAGGCTGTTTACAAAGGCCATGCTGTTGCAGCTGTAGCGGCAGTGAACCAGCACATCGCAGAGACTGCCCTCGACCTGATCAAGGTCGACTACGAGGTTTTGAAACCCGTCATGGACGTCCACCAGGCGATGGCCGACGACGCTCCTCTGATTCAAGAAGAGCTGACAACGACCGAATTAGGAGAACGTACAGACAAGAAGAGCAACATCGCCACCCATGTTCAGCACTCCCAAGGCGACATCGAAAAAGGCTTCGCGGCGGCGGACGTCATCGTCGAGCGCGAGTTCAGCAACGAGACCGTGCACCAGGGATATATCGAACCCCATGCTGCCTCCGCCATGTGGAATATGAACGGCGAAATCACCGTTTGGTGCAGCACCCAGGGCGCATTCACAGCCCGGGACGCCATCGCTCCAATCCTGGATGTCCCAGTTTCCAAGATCAAGGTTGTGCCCTTGGAGATTGGCGGTGGGTTCGGTGGGAAGATTCCTGTCTATCTGGAACCCATCGCAGCACTACTGTCCCAAAAGACGGGCCGGACGGTCAAAATGACTATGACCAGGGCCGAGACATTCGAGAGCACCGGCCCCACGTCAGGCACCTATATGAAGGTCAAGATGGGCGCCACCTATGACGGCAAAATCACGGCGGCTCAGGCCGATCTAGCTTATGAAGCCGGCGGCTTCCCCGGTTCTCTGGTCGGGGCCGGAACCCAATGCATATTCGCTCCTTATGACATAGAAAATATGCTGTCCGACGGCTATGACGTCCTAGTCAACAAGCCCAAGGTTGCACCCTACAGAGCCCCCGCCGCCCCCAATGCCGCCTTTGCCGGAGAGCAAGTGGTGGACGAGTTGGCTCAGAAACTGAACATCGACCCCTTGGAATTCCGGCTGATGAACGCCGCCAAGGAAGGCACACGCCGCGTTGACGGCCCCATATACCCGGTGATCGGCAACATAGAGTGCCTGGAAGCAGCCAAGGGCTCGGCCCAATACAAGTCGGAAATAAAGGGTCCCTACCGTGGCCGCGGTGTGGCGTCTGGTTTCTGGTTCAACATCGGGTTCCAGTCCAGTGCCGCCATCTCAGTGAACGCCGACGGAACCATCAGCCTGGTGGAAGGTTCAACAGACATCGGCGGCACCAGGGCGTCCATCGCTATGCAGGCCGCTGAGGTTTTGGGAATACCAGCAGAGGACGTCCATCCCAGCGTGGCTGACACCGATTCCATCGGCTATACGGCCATGACCGGCGGCAGCCGTACCACCTTCGCTACAGGCTGGGCGGCCTACGAAACGGCACAAGACATCAAGAAAAAGATGATCGGACGCGCAGCCTCCATCTGGGATGTTTCCGAAGAAGACATCGAGTTGTCCGAGGGCGTATTCCAACACAAGGACGACCCAGAGTTAAAGCTGACCTTCAAAGAGCTGGCCGGCCAACTAGCCGGTTCCGGCGGCGGTATCTCCAGTCAGACCACCGTGGACCCGTCCGGAGCCGGTGGCGCATTCGGCACCCATGTGGTCGATCTAGAAATTGACCCGGATACCGGCAAGGTCACGATCTTGGATTACACCATCGTGCAAGATGCTGGCAAAGCCGTCCACCCCAGCTACGTGGAAGGGCAGATGCAGGGAGGGGTTGTGCAGGGGATCGGCTGGGCTTTGAATGAGGAGTACACCTTTGATGGCGACGGCCGGATGGCGAACTCTTCCTTCCTGGATTACCGCATGCCCACCAGCCTGGATCTGCCCATGATCAATACGATAATCGTTGAGGTTGCCAACCCTGGCCATCCTTACGGAGTCCGTGGTGTTGGAGAAGTGCCGATTGTCCCTCCGATGGCCGCAATAGCAAACGCGATCGCGCGGGCCATCGGCATCCGCATGGAGCACTTGCCCATGTCCCCAGGCGCCATACTCGAAGCCATGTGGGCCAAGGACGGTGAACCAGCAGGGTTGCAAGCTGCTGACTAGCACAAGGTGACCTAAAACAGGCCAGCCCATTGAGAGGGGCTGGCCTGTTTTTATTTAAACCGAAAAGTTGAATAGGATTAGGAGAGTAATCATGACTAGAGTGCCGTACGCCAACAGAGATACTATGGACGTTCACGGTCAAGAGATATGGGACGACATAGAGACCAGCCGGGGCGGAGTCGCCCGTAATTACGCGGCCTTGCTGAACAACCCAGATGCTTCCGCTGCCATGATCGGGCTCGGGACCTACGCCCGCTACAACACACCACTCGATCCCAGGATCAAGGCACTGGCGGTCCTCACCGCCGCACGGGAGGCCTGTGGTCGGTATGTATGGACGGTCAACCAACCCGCTGCAAAAGCCGCCGGTTTGTCCGACGAGACTATCGCCGCCATCCATGAATACCGGGCTCCGACCGGATTCGACGCTAAGGACGCTGCTGTGGTGCAGTTCGTTCTGGAGATTCTCAGGCAGCACCGAGTGTCAGATACTACGTTCAAAGGGTTGCAGGCCATGATTGGTGACGAAGGGGTGGTAGACGTATTGGTTGTTAGCGGCTACTACCACACCCTCGCCCACGCCCTACAAGCCTTGGATGTTGACCTACCGGAAGGCACGCCTTCCGCCCTCACTTATTAAGGCTTACGCCATGAATAGAAAGAGCGGCCGGCCCGCCGAGGCGAAGGAACCGCTGAAGGAGCGGCACACTACCGGTCGCTGAGCTTCGGATTCTACGTGCAAGCCCACCTGGAGTCAACCACCACAGGCAGGCAGCCGAACAACGCTGAATATTTGGAAGGTGAGTACTTATGGGTAACTACGCTTATCTGGTGATGATGGACATTCCCGCGGATATGGAAGACGAGTTCAACCGAGTTTACGATACCCAACACGTGCCCAATATCGTGAAGGCACCTGGAGTTAATGGGTGCGTCCGCTACAAGGTCGAATCGACCAACAATGAAGGGATGGCCCGCTACGCCGCGCTGTACGACATTGATTCTCCTGAGATTCCAACTTCAGATGGGTGGTTAGCAGAATCAGAGAAAGGGGACTGGCCCACGCAAATCAGACCTCACGCCACCAACCGGTCGCACACGATCTATAGAAAGGTGGGGTAGCGCACAGGCTGAACAATCAACAATGCTTAGAAAAGATGACTAATGGAACTATGCCGCGACGCATGTGATGGTCCGGGTAACCCCGGAGATCGACTGAACCTGGCCAGTTACCAGGTCGGCCATCGCTACCATATCGGGCGCTTCCACCAGGGCAATGATGTCGAACTCCCCGGTGACGATATCCACTGACGGCACGCCAGAAAGAGCCTGGAGAGCCGTTGCTACGTCCCGGGATTTGCCGACCTGGGTCTCGATAAATATGTACGCCCTAGCCGCCATCAGGTACCTCTCTGGTCTCAGTCTGAGACGTAGGCGGTGCTGGTGACCTCTACAAGGTTGTTTGGGTCTCCGAAATTAACGACTACTGTAGTTCGGGCAGGCCGATCATGGGTGAAGAACTCTGCGTAGACTTCATTGAAGCCCGGCAGGTCATCCCGGTTTGACACATAGCAGGTATTGGTCAGCACATTGTCGATGGACGAGCCAGC
>NZUD01000082.1 GCA_002697005.1 Chloroflexota bacterium
TGCATCCATTAGATGTATACACAAACCTGGAGCAGCATTTAGACGAAGACACCGTTCTGGTCATGGACGGCGGCGACTACGTGCAATGGGGTCGTTCGTTCCTGAAGGCTCGCAAGCCTGGACGGTTCCAAAGACTTGGGCCTTTGAGCCATCTGGGCGCGGCAGTGCCTTACGCCATGGCGGCTAAGTTAGCCTACCCAGAGAGCAAGGTGGTGGCGTTCTCGGGTGACGGAGCATTCGGTTTCTATTCGATGGAGTACGACACAGCCATCCGGCACAACATCAACATCACCACTGTGCTGGGCAACGACCACACATGGGGCATAGACAAAACCTTCCAAGTGGCCTACTACAACCGCGCCGTCGGGACCGACCTGCGACCGATACGCTATGACAAGGTTGTGGAAGCCATAGGCGCATACACCGAGCACGTCGATAAACCGGCCGACGTCGGTCCAGCGGTAGGAAGGGCCCTGAATTCGGGCCGCCCTGCGCTGGTAGACGTTGCGATTCGGTCTGGGGCCAGCCCCCTTGCCGACGCCATGATTGCACGCCGGACAGGCGAGTAAGGTCATTGCGAACGAAATTCGTTGTACTAGGATATAATATAGACCTAATCCGTAAAAATGTTTACGGTGCTCGGAAATATCAAGTAAATGTATGACATCTATTTAGTAACCGAATATCTATTTGCTCCGGAAATAGGGTTGACAAACAAATAGGGCGCCGCTAATGTGGGTGCTAAGGCTAAAACCCGAGCCCAGCTATACACTTTTTTGGGAGGGACCGGCATGTTAAAGATCGGCCATGAGGTCGTTAGGCCTGGAATGTACGTAGGTGACGCAGAAGTCACGATTCCAGTTCCCGAGGAATTGGAAACCGTTCCCGGTATTCCGCTGAATAACCGCGAAGTTGACTGGTATGCCCGCGAATATCCTCTAGAGACCCAGAACATCACAGAGAGGGCATCTCGTGACTGGGCGAACAGCATCCGAGACACTCACGTAGAGATGCGAGAGATTCGGAAGGAACACGATAACCTAAACCGTCCGTTAATCATGGCCGCCCGCTTAACAGGCGACCAAGAGCCGACGGGTACCGCTTCCGGCGAAGACGTCACCGAAGCCATCAAGGCAAAGTGCCGCGAGCTCGGATACATCGAAGTGGGCATCACTGCCTACGACCATCGGTACACCTACCAATCGAAGAAGGACTGGGTTCTCTTCCCCCACGCCATCTGCTTGGCCTACGAGCAGGACTTCGAGCCCACACAAACGATTCCCAGCGTTGACGCAGAGATCGTTCACTCTAGCACCTACCGCACCGAAGGCGCTGCAGGTCTGGAGATTGCTAAGTTCATCCAGGGTCTGGGCTACCGCGCCCAGGTCCACAGCCCGAACGACAACACTGGCCCTTACATCCCGATGTTTGTAAATGCCGGTCTTGGTTCCTTGGGCGCATGCGGCTACCTGCTGACCCCACACGTCGGCTCCCGCTGCCGAATCATGATTATCACAACCGACGCCAACGTAACCCATGACAGCCCAGTAGACTACGGCATCCACGCTTTCTGCCAGGTCTGTCAGGTCTGCGTGAACCGCTGTCCCGGTCGCGCCCTGATGCGCGACAAGGTCTGGTGGAGAGGCATCGAGAAGCACAAGCTTTACTTCAAGCGCTGCCGCCCCGTCATGGCTCGCTATCTCGGCTGCGGTATATGCATGAAGGTCTGCCCCATCCAGAAGTACGGCATGTCCACGGTCATGACGCACTATGCTGAGACGGGCCAGGTGCTAGGTAAAGGCACTCACGACTTAGAGGGCTATGAACTCGAAGGCAAGGGGTACTTCGGCCCCGGCGAACTGCCAGTATTCGAGCGCGAGTTCTTTAACACAATGCCTAACGGTGACACCGAGAACTGGGCATTCGAGAATCTCAAGAAACAGGCCACCGAAGCCGGCGGCGCTGTTAGCGACGAAATGATTGCCGAATTCAAGCAACAGCTTGAGACTGGTCTCTCACAGAGCCGCGACAACATCGGCATGATGGAGATGGAAGACTACATCTAGTAGACGACCAAAACCACCTAACCGTAGGTACGAAAGAGGCCTTCCCGGATAATCGGGAAGGCCTCTTTGTTTTTTGATAGTCGATTCCCCTCCCTATTGTTTGTTTTTAGTGATTCTATGTGTCTCATCCACAAAACATAAGGCCAGTTTTTAACCCCGATTGATATTGATCGGCAGTTCCGGATCCAGCTAGAACCCTACTGCACCAACCACGGCAGGTTGAAACCCCGCCTAGAACGCCCCTAAGGCGGGAAGGTAGGTTATAGATTTTTTCTCCGACCCAATGTTTGGACTCGACCTGGTCATTACGGTTAGAGTTGGAGTCCCATCCTTAGCAACTACCCAGCCTGAACTTGTCGAAAGATCCGACCATACTCCCTAAGAAATCACGGCGACCCAGGAACGACAGTTTGTCAGGCTCAGGATGAGCGGTAGGTTGTGACTGCATCTTAAGCTAATCTGAGACTCATGTTTTTGGAAACGCCGGGCAACGAGAAAGAGGCAAGCTCTTTCGGTAAAGAACCTGCCTCTTAGTTACCCTTCTCAGATTTAGCGAGCGAAAGCTTAGAGCTGATCCGCGCTGATGTCAGACTTAGGGGCACCGTCGCTCGCGGGTTGGTCCTGCTTGAGAGCCTCAGCCAGTCGCTCAACCTCTTTCTGGTAGGTGACTTTATCGCTCTGTTGCCCAGACAGATCGAAGACAACGTGCTCTGCAGACAGGTTCCGGGCGAAACGCGCCTTAGGATTGGTCAGAGCATCGTCAATCGCGCCGAGATACAAGCTCCACCTTTCAGTGGTCAGCTGCATCTGTTTTGCAGCGGTTATGTCGTTCAACAATGACTCAATCTCCAAGGAAGCGACCGACCCGAGAATCACCATCTTGTCGTAGTCCCTCAGCCAGCGCTCAATCTCCTCTTGGTCGGAAGCGCTGTGCCTGTCTACCAGAGCGTTGCCGCGCACTTCTTGTGAAAACACCCAACAGCGCACACCAAGTGCTCTCAGGTCATCGCGTAGCTGTTTGGCGATCTGCTGGTCTCCGTCTATACAAGAGATGAAAACCTCTCTCAAGCTGGTGGTGTCTAAGCTTGCTGTTGCCAGGAATCCGTTGGCAGCAGCGGGCAAACCAACTCCCATCAAAAACGCCTCAGAGATCATTCCCTTGGATCGGAAGAGCGAGTCAAGGCCGATGGTACTCGGTGCGTCGTGCCTGACCTGATCTAAGCCTTTTATCTTACTCATATCGCAATCTTGGAAGATAGAGTATCCAAATAGGCTGCCGGTCATGTCGGTCCCTGTGAAGTCCACTCCCCAGAACTGAGTCTGGAAGAAGTCAGTATCAGCGCATTTAGCGTTAGTCATATTCGCTTTAACTAGTGAAGCACCAGCCAGGCTGGCCCCAGTGAGGTCGGCATCTGTCAGGTTGGCCCCACCCAGGCTAACCCTGGACAGATTGGCGTTCACCAATTTGGCGCCGGTGAGATTCGCCTCAGAGAGCACGGCTCGGTCCAGGTCGGATCCGGACAAGTCTGCACCACGCAAGTCTGCGCCACGGAGATTCGCCCCATTCAGCCGGGCCCGGGTAATGTTGGTCTCCCGGAGGTTGGCGTGGTAAAGGTGACAGGGATTCATGTAGCAGCCGGACAGATTCGCCCTCTGCAACACCGCGCCCATCAGATCTGAGTTCCGGACATCAGATCCGCTTATGTCCACTTGAGGCGCCCTAACATAGCTCATGTAGGCCGCGTTCAAGTCCAGGGTGTCGTCGGGATTGGCTTCCCGCCAGCGGGCCACGTGGTCACGGCCTCGCTTAACGAGTTGAACATGCTCCATATTCGCCATGGTGTTTGCTCCAGAACAGTTTCAGATTGGGCCGGGTCGGGCCGTACCTGGCAGGCTAACTTAGCCGCCGGTCTTTATGATTGCACGTTTGTGGGTCCCCTCACCAATCTTACGATCAGCATCGAAAGCCGTCACCTGGAACGTCAGTCGGTTCCGGTCAATCTCGACCAACTCCGCATGAGCGGTGATGGTCGCGCCGATGTCGGCGGCAGCCAGGTGCCGAATGTTTACTTCTATACCCACTGAGACTTCCCCCGTTTGCAGATGATCGCTGACTCCTTCAGAAGCCGCTTGCTCCATCAATTGAATCATCGAGGGAGTACTGAACTTGCTTACATGGGGAGCCACATTGTGCTGACAGACCAAGACTTCTTTTTGGCCTTTTAATCCTGGGTTGATACCGGGACTTGCCATGCTGCATGGCCTCCAAATCTACTCTTTTGGCCCGTCACTGGCTCTCGCTTCGGACGGGTGCCCACACATAATAGCAGATAGTCCACCAGGCGCAATCTACGCCCCAGATTTCAGCCCGTAGATTAACTAGATTCGAACCCGACCGGCATTCAAATGTCGTAAGCTCTATAATGTTAGATGAGTTTGAGCAACCACCCTTTCCAGCCAAGAGACCTACACATGCGGAACAAGCGAGATTTTCTGTCTGTCACCGATATCACCCCAAGCGAGACCATGATGCTATTGGACCATGCCCAGAGCAATAAATCGCGCTCCGAAACGTATGTTGGGAACGACAGCAAACCCCTGGCGGGAAAGTCGATTGCCATCTTATTTGACAAGCCGTCCTTGCGCACCCGCGTCAGTTTCCAGGTGGGTATCGAGCAACTGGGAGGGTTTTCGGTCTTCCTGGGACAGCAAGAAGTAGGCCTTGGCAACCGCGAGCCAACATCCGACGTTGCCAAAGTGTTATCAGGTTACGTGGACTGCATCGTGGCACGGCTATCAGACCATCAACTGTTGGTAGACCTAGCTAAATATGCCAGCGTACCGGTGGTAAACGCCCTTTCTGACTTGGAACACCCCTGCCAGATTATGGCTGACCTACTCACCATCTATGAACACAAGAAACCACTTGAAGGGCTCAGCCTCGCTTACGTTGGCGATGGCAACAACGTGGCGAGAAGCCTCTGTCTAGCGTTGCCTGCTGTCGGCATGAATTTCACCAGCGCCTCTCCCAAGGGATATAATCTTGATGAATCATCGGTCCAGGAAGCGCGAGCACGCGCCAATAACTCTCTGAGAGCAAAGAAACCCGTCCAAGTCAGAACAGTCACAGACCCGGTAGAAGCGGTTTGCGGGGCTGATGTGGTGTATACGGATGTCTGGGCCAGTATGGGTCAGGAATCAGAAACCAGTGTGCGCCAGTCTGCTTTCAACGGCTACACCGTGGACCCGGATCTCCTGAGTAAAGCCAATGCGGACGCGTTGTTCATGCACGATATGCCAGCCCATTACGGAGAAGAAGTCCCACCTGGCATGCTGGATCATCCACAATCAGTGGCGTTTCCTCAAGCTCACAACCGCCTGTATGCCCAGAAAACAATCTTAGAATTTCTGCTTACCGGGAACTGAAGTCGACAAAGAAGAATCTAAGCCGCGAGCTAGACTTAGTTTGGTGTTGAATTGGCAATCCCAATAGTCGCAATCATTGGCCGACCCAACGTCGGCAAATCATCTCTCTTCAACCGCATTATCGGCCGCCGGCACGCCATCGTCAGCGAAGTCGCAGGCACTACCCGTGACCGCCTGATGGCCGATGCCTGGTGGGACGATTACCATTTCATCCTCTTGGACACCGGCGGACTCGAGGCCCATCCAGAAGGCGTCATCAGACAGTTAGTCCAGGAACAAGCCGAGATGGCCGTGGCTGACGCCGATGTGATCATACTGATGACAGACGTGGTCGACGGCATGACTCCCTCTGACATAGAGGCCGCTGAGTTACTGCGCTCCACCAAGAAACCAGTGGTCTTGGCCGTCAACAAAGTCGACAACGACACACGTGAGTTTGGCGCGCCTGAGTTTTACGGTTTGGGTATGGGCGACCCGGAACCCATCAGCGCCTTCCACAACTACGGTATCTACAGCCTCATGGCACGGGTTATCTCCCATATGGAACCCGATCCATATGGCCCAGAAGAGGAGATGGAAGAACTGGATGATTCAGCGCCCACATATGATCAAGGAGCGCTCAATCTTGCAATCGTCGGACGGACTAATGTTGGTAAATCGAGCCTGTTAAACGCTATCTTAGGCGCAGACCGGTCCATCGTAAGCGAGGTCGCCGGTACCACTAGGGACGCACTTGACACCCAGATAAGATACAACGGCCGCGATATCGTGGTCATCGACACAGCCGGTATCCGACGCCCCGGTCAGGTGGAGAAGGGCATAGAGAAATACAGTGTGATCAGGGCGGTTGGAGCGGTGAACCGCAGCGACATAACCCTGTTAGTGACCGACGCTTCGGAGCTAGCCACGGCCCAAGACGCCCATATCGCGGGGTTAGCCTGGGAGATATGCCGAGGGCTAATNGTGGTGATAAACAAATGGGACCTTTTCGCCGATGAAGGCGCNGGCGCCCGTTACCANGCCGCCGCCATGATTCGCGACCGGCTNCATTTCATGCCATACGTNCCCATCATCTTCACNTCAGCCCTAGAAGGCGAAGGCATCAAAACATTGATGGACANNGCCCAAGACCTCTGGCTNGAACGCATGCGGCTGGTGCGCTCNCGCGACCTCCAATTCATGCTGGCCGACGCCTTGGCCGACCATCAACCGCCCGTAGTCAGGAAACANCGGGGACAGCGTGTTCANATCAACCGGATACAACAGGTTGGGATAAACCCGCCGACTTTCCTTTTCACAGTCAATAATCCTCAACTGGTACACTACACGTACCAGCGCTATCTTGANAACAAGATACGCGACACCTTCGGCTTTGACCGTACTCACCTGAAATTAGTGTTCAAAGCCAGATAATCACCAGCGCCTTACGGCTGGCTACCAGCATTAGCTCCATGAAAAGACTCCCCACATCGATCATCATCCAAGCAGTGGCCATACCATTTATCATTACCGGAGTGGTTGTCACCCTACTAACNATGGACGGCCAGTCCGAATCCGCAAAATATATCGTTGTCATGCTCTTAGCCTATCTGANGGGTTCTATATCTTGGGGCTACATGGTCCTGCAGTGGAAGATGGGCGTTGATGTNCGNGAATACGGAAGCGGACGTACCGGCATGTCCAACGTGCTGCGCACTGGGGGTGTAAAGTCGGCCGCGGTGGTTCTGACCTTGGATATCGCCAAGGGAGTTATAGCAGTGATTATTTCCAGGGAAGTCATCGGCTCCCACGGNGCAGAAGTAGCCGCCGGGCTAATCGTCNTGGTGGGCCACAACTGGCCCGTGTTCCTGNGATTCAAGGGAGGCCGCGGCATACTGACGGCATTNGGAGGTCTGGCTTTGATGGTCCCNGTTGCGGCTGTCGTCGCCACCGCCACNTTCTTAGCCATCACTTATCTAAGTAGATATATATCATTGGGTTCAGTAGTCGGCGTCGTGATTGGGGCGTTCTCTATCCTCGCTTTGGCATTAGCNGATGTGCACTCCGATACCTATATGATCTATGGCTTCATCGCCTGCATCATCATCGTCTGGCAACATCGGGACAACATTCAGCGAATCCGNGACGGCAACGAACGTCGATTGGGCCACCCCGCCACCAAAGTGGAGTAATCCTCCCACTCCTCTTGCTCGACTGATCCGATTTTTCGCCATAGACTAGAAGCGTCCGGTTCCGGAGCGGACCTACATTAGTTTCAGCGGTTTTTGATTGAGCGATCGAGCAGCCATCATCGGAACGACTACCTGGGGGACAACTCTGGGCATCTTGCTGACCCAGAANAATGTCTCGGTAACCATGCTCGCCAGAACCGAAGCTGAAGCCAATACCATATCCGCGGCACGGCGCAACAACCGATTCCTCCCTGACGCCCCTTTCCCTGAACGCCTGNCCATTACCGGCCAACCAGGGATTGCCCTAAAAAAGAGCGATCTAGTGGTTATTGCTGTACCGTCGGACCGATTCAGGGAAAACATCCGCCAGATAACNCCCCATCTCCAACCCAAAACCATCGTGCTGAGCGCCACCAAGGGTTTGGAATTGCCTGAAGCCCGAAGGATGAGTCAGGTGCTGGAGGACGAACTGCCCGTCGAACTCCACTCAGGCATCTGCGTATTGTCAGGACCCAACTTAGCTAAGGAAATCGTCCAAGGCCAGCCGGCTTCTACGGTCATAGCGGGCCAAAACTATGAAGCGNCAAAGCAGGCCCAGGACGCTCTGATGTCAACCAACTTCCGGATCTACACCAGCGCCGACGTCCTGGGAGTAGAACTGGCAGGCGCCTTAAAAAACATCGTGGCTCTGGGGGCTGGGATCGGTGACGGTATGGAGGCTGGGGAAAACGCCAAAGCCGCATTCATAACCCGTGGTCTGGCCGAGATGACNCGCCTGGGCATCGCCGCCGGAGCAGACCCATTGACCTTCGCAGGGCTAGCAGGGCTGGGCGATGTGGTTGCCACCTGCTCCAGCCGCCTCAGCCGAAACCGGTTCGTGGGTGAACAACTGGCCAAAGGCCGCTCTTGGGATGAGATACGGGAGTCCATGGACAACGTGGCCGAAGGAGTGAACGCTACTCAGGCAGCTTTAGTCCTGGCTAAAGACCTTAACGTGGAGATGCCCATAGCCGAGATGGCGTCCCGGGTGCTGTTCGAGGGGTTGTCGCCGCAAAGGGCCATGGCCGAGTTGATGGCCAGGCCCGCCCGGTCGGAATGGTAGCCCAGTCAACGACCAGATAGGCTAGCGCACCTGCCCCGTTCCCANNTCCGGAATCTTTTCCAATAACCAGGCTGCTGCCACTCTGCGGTGGCACGGCTCGCCGGCCGGCTCAAAGCAAAGCAGAGTGAAATCCTCTTCCGGGCTAAGCAAACCCAGCCAATCNTGNAAGCCCGCCTCCCANTTGTAATTAGTCTCCAATTCCTCTCGGTACCGCAGGGTGAGTCCATCAAAATCGACNANNCCATGCCTGTATTCNTCCAATAATTGACGCGAGGGATAGAGGAAGGGCTGGGTCTCCCATTTGGTGGTCTGACCGCGAGGATGCGCCCTTGAGATACGGTAAACCGTGCCCTTCCAATGTTCCGGATGGTAGAAGCTGGCCGTATATAGCATGCTTTCCTTTTAGGCCTCCGCGGGTTCGGCCAGCCCGGAACGCCAAAAGGTTTGGCGAACCACGAATATGGCGGCGCCTAAGAGAATGACACTGAAATAAGTTATAGCCCGGTCGATCAACACCAACGCGGCGGCCGATGTCGCCGTCAGACCGGACAAGCGGACCGCCAACCCGCCGACGCCCGGCTCCACAGCCCCGACNCCGCCTGGGGTCGGCACCAANGTGAGCAAAGAGTTTGCTAAAGTTAAGAANACAACCAAAGCCAAACTGATATCNAACCCNAGAGCCTCGACCACCAAGTACATCCGTGCTATTTCTGCCGACCAACCCAGCAGGCCCCATACCGTGGCTTCAGGCATCCGCTGGAAGCTTCCAATCGTCCCCTGGTGGAATCGCTCGTAGCGTATAGACAAGAATGGCGGTAGTCTTCTCAGCAGCAGTGCTCTAGCCCAGGTCATGGCAGCTAAGATCACAGCCAGTCCCGCCACCAGAGAAACAGCCAAAACCAACACGGCCAACGTGACGCGGTCACCACTGTCTAGCAAGAAAGGCACGGCGGTCAATATCAAAAGCGAGACCAGTATCATGTCCAAAGCACGTTCCGCCAGAATAGTCCCGATAGTCCGCGAAAACGATCCTTTCTGCTCGTCCCTATAAAGGTAGGCCCGGTAGGCGTCCCCCAATCGGAGCCAGGCCACGGAATTGGCGAACCAGCCCAGGAGCACCAACTGACTGCAATAAACCACTCCTGGGACTTCAGTGTCAGGATCAGATGTGTTTTGTAAAAGCAAACGCCAGCGGGCTCCCCGAAAGAGGAAAGTGGTGTAGTGAACAACAACGGCTAGTGTTAAAATCCAGGCGTTGGAGTC
>NZUD01000083.1 GCA_002697005.1 Chloroflexota bacterium
CTCATTTAGCTGCGTTTGAAAATTTGTGTAAGACATTCCGAATGTCGCTTGGTTCGGGAACCAAATGATGCCATTAGCATCCAATTGGCGAAACAGGGGGTCTCAAAAACTGGCGGAAACGTATTTAGCCAACAGGCCCATTCCGTAAGCCCAAATGACTTCCGTATACGTAAGGCTCACTTCGGGAGTTAATCACTACTACAAGTATAGATGTCAATCAGATGTCTAACGAAATCATCTAATTGTAGGAAAACATAGTATGTAAACCGATTATATGACAGTTCCATTACGGCTCCCATATAGTAATCATTGACGAATTCGAGCATGCACTGGTAAAATGTTGCTATCAACTTGAGGCGAAGTAATAATGGCACAACATACCACCATCACACCTGAACCTGAAATCGAGATTGATTCCACACAGTCCGTTGCAGCCTGCCGCCACCACTGGGTGATTCAGCCTGCAGATGGACCGGTGAGCAACGGCTCATGTCAGGCCTGCGGAGAAAGCCGTGAGTTTAAGAACTACGTCGAGTCTGCAACCTGGGGTGACAATCGCATGACTAGTAGGAGTTTATCCGCGTCCGCCATCTCCTCGTCTACGTCTGACGACGAAGACATGAACGACCAGGAAATAGAAGAGGAACCTGAATCGTCTGACGAATCAATCGGTGGATAGGTATAAAATCCTTGCTTAAAGCCCTAATGCACACTGACACAGCTGGATAGATATCGATCGGCTGACCGAACCTCTACGAGTTTCCGTGGCGAAAAATTGGTCGGTTTCTGTTTGTCTGATTCCGTTCGCACTGGATTGTCGATGCTCTGTAGTTAAAGTTCGAATACATAATTTGATAATAATAAGCGAATTTCCTTTAACCGAGCCGGAGAATCAGGGTTTATAATATCCATTGCTAGGAATGTCCAGGCCCTTGATTTCGGTCGGTTCGCCTAGGCATTATGCGGACTAGATATCGGCATTTTGTGGGGAGGGAGACGGGTTAAGTGTTCACGCACCTTCATGTTCACACTGAGTACAGCATGTTGGATGGCATCAGCCGTATCCCGAACTTGGTGGCCCGCACAAAAGAGCTTGGGATGGACTCCCTTGCCATCACCGACCACGGCACCTTCTACGGCGTGGTTGATTTCTACTCGGCGTGCAAAGAAGTAGGTATCAAACCGATTATCGGCTGTGAGGTATACGTAGCCCACAACAGCCGTTTTGATAAAGACCCTTCTGAACGCAGCCCCAATCATTTGGTTCTGCTGGCCCGGGACAACATCGGGTATCGGAACTTGATGCAGTTGGTCACCAAGGCTCACGTCGACGGGTTCCACTACCGGCCTCGTATAGACAAAGGTTTGTTAGAGGAATTCGGCCAAGGTCTGGCCGTTCTCTCTGCTTGCCCTTCGGCTGAAGTGCCGCGACTGCTTGCAGATGGTAACGATGAAGCCGCAGCTTTGGCCGCAGCCTGGTATAAAGAACGGTTTGGCGATGGATACTTCTTGGAGATTCAACGCCACGAGCACGTGCCCCAACTTCCCAAAATTAATGAAGGCTTGATTGCCATGGGCCGGAAGTTGGATATTCCGCTGGTAGTGACTAACGACGCTCATTACGTCAATCAAGTGGAATCGCCGCTCCAAGATATCTACATCTGCATCCAGACCAGCACCACCGTGAACGATGAAAAGCGTCTCCGGATGGAGGATGATTCTTACTACATCAAGAGTCCGGCTGAGATGCTTCAGCTATTCCCGGATTTCCGCCCTGCTTTGGAGAACACTCAGTTGGTCTCCGACATGTGCAATGTTGACTTGGACTTCGGCCAGACTCATCTGCCCAAGTATCCGACGCCTAACGCCACGGACGCCGATGAGTACTTAGCCCAGTTGTGCGAAGAGGGATTCCAGCGCCGCTACCCTCACCCGACTACCGAGGCTAAGGACCGGCTCCGCTACGAGTTGGATGTCATTCGCCATACCAGGTTTGCCAATTATTTCTTGGTGGTCTGGGACATAATTGACTTCGTTCGCAATAACAACATCTTGTACGGCGTGCGCGGCAGCGCCGCCGCTAGCGTGGCCTTGTATTGCTTAGGCATAACTGATGTTGATCCCCTGGAATATCGCCTGGTCTTCGAGCGTTTCCTCAACCTAGAACGCAAAGAGATGCCTGATATTGACCTGGACTTCCAAGATGATCGCCGGGACGAAGTACTCCATTACGTCATAGACCGCTACGGCAACGACCGGGTGGCGCAGATAATCACATTTGGAACCATGGGCGCCAAGGCGGCTCTCCGTGATGTGGGTCGGGCTTTAGGTATGGGCTATGCGGATGTTGACCGCATCGCTAAGATGGTCCCGCTGAAAGCCCGCACCCTGGAAGACGCGTTGCGGGTTAGTCCTGAACTTAAGTCAGCCTACGAACAAGAGCCTACGGTGACCAAACTGGTCAAAGACGCCCAAGGGTTAGAAGGTATAGTCCATCACGTCAGTACACACGCCGCAGGCGTGTTGATAGCCGACGAACCTCTAACAGAGACTGTGCCCCTGCAGCGCCCGGCCAAAGGCGACGAGAGCAGTCCGGTGCTGATGACCCAGTACTCCATGGACCCGGTTGCCCACCTGGGCCTCTTAAAGATGGACTTTCTCGGGCTGACCAACCTGACTATTTTAGACCGGGCTGTCAATCTGGTGAGCGAGAGCCAGGGCGTTGAGATTGATCTTCAGGCTTTGCCATTGGACGATTCGTCTACCTTTGATTTGCTTTCTTCCGGCAACACAAATGATTTATTCCAGCTTGAAAGCGCGGGGATGCAGCGCTATATCAANGCGNTAAAGCCGTCNAACCTGGGTGATATCGCCGCTATGATTGCGTTGTATCGNCCTGGACCCATGGAAAACATCGATATGTTTATCGATGCCAAACATGGCCGAAAACCCATCGAGTACCCTCATCCNAGCTTCAAAGANCTGCTNGACGANACCTANGGCGTCATCGTTTACCAGGACCAGGTGCTATTNATCCTNCAGCAATTCGCCGGTTATTCACTGGGNGCGGCGGATATNGTACGCAAGGCTATGGGTAAGAAGATTGCGTCGCTGATGGCCGAAGAACGTGTTAATTTCGTCACGGGGGCTCAGNGNAAAGGTTACACAGANGAAGTGGCCGGCGAGATATTCGANCTTATCGAGCCCTTTGCGGGCTANGCCTTNAACAAGGCCCATAGCGTGAGCTATGCACTGATNTCGTATTGGACGGCCTATTTCAAGAACCATTTCCCAGTTGAATACATGGCCGCAGTGCTCAACTCTAGACTTGATAATCCGGAGAAGACTCTGGGATCCATGAATGAGTGTTTCCGGTTAAATATTCCCATCCTGTTGCCCAATATCAATAGGTCGGAGGAATTTTTCTCTATCGACCACGATACTGGCGACCAACGCTACGACGGGAAAGAAGGTGACATGCCCAGCGGCCCTGGCCTTAGGATTGGACTTGCTGCCATCAAGACGGTGGGTGAGGCAGCGGTCCGCCCGATAGTTGCTGAACGAAAAGAGAGTGGACCGTACAAATCCATCGACGATTTCAGCCGCCGGGCAGGTGCATCCGGCTTGAACCGCCGTACGTTAGAGAGCCTGGCCAAAGCAGGAGCTTTCGACAGCCTGGCGCCCAGAGGCTCTGTTATCTACGCCCTGGACCAGATCGCCGCCACCGCCCAGCGTGAGGCGAAGACTAGGGGTTCTGGGCAGAGCAGCATGTTCGACGGCTCAGAAAATGTGAATGACGCCGGAGGGATGAGCGGAATCGCCCTCACGGGTCCGGACGTATCAGATCAGGAGAAGGCGGCTTGGGAAAGGGAGTTGTTGGGAATGACATTGTCCCACAACCCCCTTCTAGCTTTGGCTGACCTAGAAATTGAAGGCGTATTTAACTCACTGGAACAGTTGGGCGAAGACGTCGCTGGCAAGCAGATAAACGTGTTGGGCTATATCTCATCGATTGTCGAGCGCACCACCCGTGAGGGCAAACGGTTTTTAATCGCGAACCTGGAAGTTCTCGGAGGGATTCTGGAAGTCATGGTCTGGCCCGACAGCTTGCAAATGACGGCTGACGTCTGGAAGGATGGGCGCTTGGTGATGGTTACTGGCAAAGTGCGGTCGCGGAGCGATCAGATGTCCCTCTCCTGCGATTCAGCCATCGAGTATGATCCGGAGAATCCTACGCCATTGCCAGCTCCGGTTCCAGTCAAGGCCTGGAACGGCCATAAGAACAATGGTAAAGGATTTAACGGAAACGACAATGGACATAAGGGTAACATCAATGGCAGCAAATTAACCGATCACAATGCCAGCGAAAAGAAGGGGCAAATGACCATAGGCAATAGTATTCCAGCGGAACCGCAAAAGGTGGTTCGCTTGGTAGTTACAGAATCCGAAGATCCCAGTCACGATGCCCACCTCCTGAGAGAAGTCATAGGTGTTCTGCTGGAATATCCTGGTCGGGATCGAGTGAATTTGGATATCCGTACCAGCGAAAGGCTCGTTCGGATGGATCTCCCAGTGGTCAGCACGGGTTACTGTGAGGGACTGCATTCTCGCCTGGAAGAGCTGTTGGGATCTGACACGGTTGCAGTCCACCAAGAACTAGGCCTAGGTATAGAGTCTCCTGCCGAAGAATCAGTGACGATGCCTCTCGAAACCGCTTCGATAATTACCGCTGAATCCGTTCCAGCGGCTGCAGTCGTACCTGCTGAAAATGAACCCATCGGAACGGCACAAGATCCGGTCGCCGTTTCCGGATCCGGCTCGTTTGAAATGCCGTCAGAGACACCGACAATTGAAGAACCGATTGCAGTGGCAGCTGAAGCCTCTGTGGGAGTACCTGCAGAAGCCGCGGGAGATGAGCCGCCTTTTTAACCTGGATGCGAATTACCGACCGAATCACGCCTGGGCTATAATGCAGCCGCCGTAATCGTTCGGATTAGTATGGGATTCGTCTATATTATTTTCGCCTTCCGTGCAATATCTCGATATAAGTGTGTGAAAAGCCACATAGTGGACAGTTGTTATGCGCAAACACGCATTTCAACGGCCATTCAAAACTTGACCAACCTGAAACCCGCTGGTATTATCCCCCCACGCTCGCCGCAGGCTGTGAGGAGCCTCGAACTAGCAACACAGCGCTGCCTCCGGAACGTCAACCCTGCCGGACGATAACATGTCTAAGTATTTTCATGGCTGCTTATTTAAGCCAGTTCCTAGAATCACCAGTCTAACCAGTAATCGACATTTGGCGCCCCTGTCTTCTGCAGGGGCTCGTGCCCGCGAAAAACACGTAGTCCCCTGCGAGCATTAGTTCCCACCCCCAACCGCATAGTCCCTGCAACCCGTACCCCTAGCCCCGCCAGCGTTATGGCGATTCAGTTGATTCCAGTATCGAATACCGATATAGAAGCTTGCGGTCAAAAATAATGGGGAATTTCCCGAGGAAGGATTCAGAAAAAGAAAGCAATTATCTTAAAAGATATAGAATTTGAGGAGAAACTGAGATGAGAACAGTACTGAGGTCAAAGATTCACCGCGCCTGGGTGACAGATGCCAATCCTGACTACATAGGAAGCATACTGATTGACGAAGACCTGATGGATAAGATTGATCTCTGGAACTTTGAGAAGGTCTTGGTCTGTGACGTGACGAACGGCAACCGCTTCGAGACATATGCCATCGCCGGTGAACGCGGTTCGGGCGTGTGCTCGGTCCAAGGCGCTGCTGCCCGTTTGAGTGCCAAGGGCAACTGCGTGATTATCATGTCCTTCGAGGAGACCGATGTGCCCATCGACCCGCAGATGATTCTGGTTGATGAGGAAAACCGGTTCGTTGAGTACCTGGAGGGATCCAAGAATGTCCAGCAGGTTCACTGAACAAGAAACAGAGAAGTATTACGATTCTGAGGACGCGATTTATCGTGTTGTCTGGGACGAAGATGGGAGTGTCCATTGGGGAGTGTTCGACGATTCCACCGGCGACGACTTTCTGAAAGCAGGCGCCAACCTGGATTCCATGATGGTGACCAAAGGCCGCATAGATGCTTCATCTAACGTACTGGATTTAGGTTGTGGAAACGGAACTATAGCGATTTGGCTCAGTCGTAATCAGGGTTGCCATGTGACCGGTGTAGACCTGAGTGGAGTTAGGGTTCAGAACGCCAAGGATAAGATGGCGAGCCTTCCTCAGTCATCCCAGGAAAACCTGATGTTCGAGAAAGCTTCCGCAACAGACCTTCCTTTCGAAGATGGGACTTTCTCTCATCTGTGGAGTCAGGCCACCATCTATCACGTCCCCGATAAGAAGACCGTGCTGGAAGAAGCTTATAGGGTCCTTGAAGATGGTGGGATCATGGTCTTCGATGACCTAATCAAACCACAACCGAACATCAGTGCCGCGGCCCAAGAATTTGTTTACGACCGTCTTCTTTATGACACACCTTACAGCTTTGAATCGTACCAGGATGCTTTGAAAGCCGAAGGGTTCAAGATACTTGAAGCTCAGGACCTCTCCCCGCATCTGAAGACTAGCTACCTTCGGTTATCTGAGCGTACACCCAAGGTAGATTCAAGTGATAAAAACGCCGAGCACTACGCCTGGCTTAGCAACGCTTATCAAGAGACGGCCAAGGCTGTTGACAGAAAAGAACTGGGCTGGGGCCTGTATATTTGCCAAAAGTGACCCTTGAGACCGTATTTACCTAATCAGTAGGGTTGTTCGGTTGAGTACTCGGTAGGAGCGTCCATCATGCAAGAAAGCCATAAAAGAGTCCAATGGGTCTATGAGTCAACTAACGACAAGGAGTTGGAGGACCGTTACGACCAATGGGCGGCCGATTACGACAGTGATTTGGCCCAAGAATTTGAGTGGAACGCTCCTCAGAACGCCACCGCCGTCTTTGCTAAACATGTAGACAAGGCTGCTCATATCCTGGACGCAGGGGCTGGTACCGGGCTGGTGGGAGAGTGCCTAGCTGAGGTTGGATACAAAGACATGGTGGCTATGGATCTTTCCCTAGGAATGCTGGAAGAGGCTAAGAGCAAGAATGTTTATAACGCCTTCGATCAGATGGCGTTGGGCGGAACCCTAGATTACTCAACCGACGAATTCGACGCTGTGATTAGCGTCGGAGTATTCACACAGGGCCACGCGCCAGCTAATTCCTTCGACGAGCTTGCGCGCATTACCAAACCCGGCGGACTGATTGTATTCAGTCTGAGAGTGGACACCTACGAATCAGCGGGTTTCAAGCAACAGCAATCTGGAATGGAAGAGTCTGGAATCTGGAAGCTAGCCGAGATGACCGACGAGTACCAGCCGATGCCGCAAGGCGAACCTGAAGTCTGGCATCGCATCTGGGCCTACCGGGTCAACTAAAGACCATTTCCAGCCCAGCTCCGTTGCGACATTACCGGTGCAATTTATTCTTCAGATAAGAAGTCATCGATGACTTGCGCCAACTCCTGAGGCTTGTGGTACCCGATGTCGTGGATAGTCTCGGGAATCCAATGGACCCGGCCATTCTTTAGTCCCTTCTCGGCGGCATCCACCATCCGGCGACGTGTCTCGGCGAATTCGGTATTGGCGCGTTCAGAGGTCGGCCCGGCGGGCACGATTAAAGTCGGGCATTCGATTCGAGGCATGGTCTTGGAAGCCGGCTCATCCCACATGGCACGGATCGTCTGAGCGTGTTTATCTGGACGCAGGATGTCCTGGATTTGCCCGTCCTCATCTTCGTAGACCATGGTCTGTACGATGCGCTCAATCTCAGTATTCCAGATTACCCCTAACTGAT
Organism: Chloroflexota bacterium; assembly: GCA_002697005.1. The sequence continues at coordinate 7,853 of NZUD01000083.1, forward strand.
TGCGCAGCCTGTCTAGGAACTCCTCTCTGTTGCCAGTGACGTCTCTGGGGCGGACTCGGTGAGAGAAGGCCTCCCACGTTGCACCGGGGAATAGCCTGCCGTCTAGGAACCCGCCATCAATCATGATCAACCTTTCGACGCGGTCTGGGCAGTTGGCGGCGAAATTGGTCGCCACGTTGCCGCCCCAGGAATGGCCCATCACCGAGACCTTGTCAAGTCCGATGTGGTCCATCAACCCAGCCAAGTCATTGGAAAGGGTCAGCCAGTCATAACCAAAAGGCGCGCTGGTGGTCTGGCCGTGGCCGCGCTGGTCGGGAGCGTAGATGTGGTATCGGTCCCGAAGCAGGGGGGCAACTATGTCGTACCAATGGGCGGAGGAAGCCAGTCCGTGCAGGGCCAGCAAAGGTTGGCCGGCGCCGCCCCAATCCAAGTAACGGACCTTTAACTCACCGATGTCAACCCAATTCTCGTGTGGTGGAGAACCTTGCACGTGTTCGTCTGCCAATCTGATACCTCCGCACCGGGTATTACCGCTTGGATATTAGTATATCAACGCTCGGAATACCCTGGAAAATAAACCTGGCGTCACAGTGGTTATTGTTGGTCAAGTTCCATCTGTAGTAGACGGGCTTTGACACCTATCCCTCCGCCGCCGTAGCCACCCAGTCCGCCGTCGCTTGCTATGACCCGATGGCAGGGGATTATCAACGAAAACCGGTTACGTGCCATTGATTGTCCAGCAGCCCGCATTGCTAAAGGGCTGCCTGCCTCCGCAGCCAGCCAAGCATAGCTTCGGGTCTCTCCGGGGGGAATGCTGCGGCAGGCGCTCCACGCGGCGCTGAAGAAGGGCGTGATTCCAGATAAATCAAGCTGAATCTCGTCCAGCGCTGCCATATCTCCTGCGGCATACCGCTGCAGGCAATTTACGACTTCCCTGAAAACCTCAGGATCATCCTCGGCTCCCTCCAAGTCTGAGCCCAGGTCTTCGATTGCCTCTTGAGGTGAAGGTTTCAGCGACGCCCGTTTTAGGCCTCCTTCCCCAGCGAGGAGAACCATCCAACCCATGGGGAGTTCGACCAGGTGGTATCTGTCTCCTTTCATCGCACCCTCCTTTTTATTACTGCCAATATCATGGCCAGTCGAAGCCTTTGCCACGCCACTGCCAACAGACGCCGCTCGCTGGCAGTCGAATATTTATTCCCGTACCTAGTTCGGACGTACGCATCCACTATAATCGAGACCGATGCCCTTTGAACTGGAATCACTTCCCGTAATTGATTACCGAATTGATATGGGGTTTGAAACTCGGCAGGGCCCGCCGATGCCAACTTGGCGAGAGAAGTCATTCTGCGAAAGGCGATTCTAGGAGTACCGGGAATCGCCAGAAACCGTCTCCAGAGCAAGTTACCGGCCCCTCCGACCACTGTCAAAGTCCCGAGCACGCCCAACGCCCACGGCCACAGCCCAATAAAGAAGATATCTCCGCCCGAGTTGGATCGAGCTCCTAGGATTGCTTGGGTTTCTTCGCCCTCTTCGCAATCGAATAAGTCACCTGTATCGTAGAAACACTCTTCGTCAAGAGGGTCAAAATGCCATAGACCACCCTCTTCAGTATCAAGGACCTTTCCTTCGGCTAGGCTGGTTCCGGGTAACGATTTTCCCGGCGTGGGTTCAAAAGGAATCCAACCATATTCCGGAAAGTAGACCTCCAGCCAGGCGTGACTATGACTGTCCGTCACTGCAAATAGCGGTTTGTGTTCAATCCGGTCTCCCGTGGTATAGCCAACGGCCAGCCTGGCCGGAACTCCTACCGTTCGTAACATGACCGCCATTGTCGAGCCGAAATACTCGCTGTAACCCTCACCAAGGGTAAATAGGAAATGGTCCACGCCGTCGGCATTGAATGGAGGAGGGTCTACCCTAAGGTTGTACGGATAGTTGTTCCTCAGGTAATCCTCCAACGCTTTGGCCTTTCCGTAAGGCGTTTCCATCCCATCCGTAACTCTAGAGGCAAGGCCTCGCACCCGCTGGGGTAGGTTCGGCGGCAACTGGAGGTAACGCTCCGAGACCCACACTGGGTAATTCGTGGTGGCGTTAAGCAACTGCTCGGGCTCAGCCCGAGAGATAGCCGACGTCACCTGATACGGATCACCAGTCTCGAACTTTTTCCGCCTATTGGTGACTGAAAGCGCCTTAGGTATGGCAGGTAAAGCCTCTGTGAATTGCACCTTGATAACGTACCCATCTTCACGGTCGACCTTATCCATGCGAAACTGCGCTGGCAGAGATTGAGCTAACTGTAGGTCGCTTATGAATGGGCCGCTCTCATCGATCGCTTTAGTCATATCCATGCCGATAACTTGCAGATACTCAGGGAGAGTCCCTCCGTCTTGGAGTACGGATAGGTCGATGGTGAAGACTGGTGAGGCCTGAGTCTCAATCATCACGTCCTGGTCTACGTCCAACAAATAGTCGCTTGAGAACAGCTTCTTGGAAGTGTAAAGCGGCGTCACTATGTAAGTGATTTCCTCTCGCAGTAGGTCGACTGAATCTTGGTTGAATTCCGGGGTGTAACCCAGTGATTCGGTTACCGTGTGTTCAGAGAGCCAACCTTTGCCGTTGTAAGTGCTGTAAGTCCGGGCCTTTAAATACATCTCTGTTTCCGAGTCAACCCACAACACTTGAGTGGTTGTGGGATAGATGCTCCCCTGGAATGCCATGACGTTGTCCCATATGCGGAAGCCTAACGGCCGTCGGGCTGGCAATCCGGCGAATAGCCGATTGAAGTCGTCTTCAATCGACTCTAGAGGGTGACGCATGGACTCGTAGGCATCGTTGGTCGGCGCCCATTTGGGCGCCACAGGCACCAAGAAGGCCAAAATGATAACCAAGACAGTCAAGGCGAAGCTATCGGAGAGAGACAGCCCGGCCAGATGATCATCGACCTTAACTGATCGTCGTTCCCATTCATGCTTACGCCTGACTGCCTGAATGCGGGCGACCAGCAATAGGGCGGTAAAAAGATAAAACCCTAGGTGGAATGCTGAGTTGGGCGGCAGAAATGTCAGATTGGAGAGAAGACATATGCCTCCAAGGACGAACACCCCCCAAAAATTGCTGTAACGCAGGAACAACCAGGCTCCAAAAAAACCAGTTAACCAGGTTGCCGTCATCAACGCGAATCCGAATGGTAACCCGTCGACGTTGATTGAGCCTGTGCGGGCGGCCTCCAACCACAGTTCTAGTCGCTCCAGGACTTCCCTAGTACCGCCCACCGTTACGCCGTCCAGGCTGAAACTGGACAGTTGCCATAGGATGGTGCTCAACCCAATTACCAGACCCACAGGTAATAAAGCTATTGACCAGACTGGCACCCGGTAGAGGGTAAGTCCAGTGAGCATGGCTAAAAAGAGAACCAGTATCAGGTTCGGCGTTGCCACCCAGTTGGCTTGTTCCACCGACCAGACCACTACAACCAGGTTAATTACCAGTAGCACGGTGGCGATCCAACCCTCATTGGGCCGGAGCGTGCGTTCTAACTTGAGGATGCCGTCCTTGATGTCTCCGGCGTTAAACCTCCGCCCGTGGGGCTCCGCGGAAACCAGCGTTTCGAAAGTCATTCTGAGCTCTTGGCTATGTTAGCAGCCCAATTGCTTGGGATCTCCTTAACCGGAGTCTGGAGAGCGTCATTTAGAATATCTCCTTGGCGTACCATGTAGACGGGGATCAAGTTTTCGCTGAGGGCTTCAAGCGGGAACCTCATGTCGGTCAGTGAACCGAAACTGGAACGGTCAACCAATACGACAGCGACTTCCACTCCCTGGCGGCGCAGATCGGTCAGCGACGCCACCCACTGGGTTTCCACCGATGAAGTAACCACGGTTAGGGCGTTGTACTGGTTCAGATGGTTACGCACGCCGTAGATGAAATCCTGTAGAGAACGCTGGCCGTGGGCCCGGACCTCAGAGAGGGTTTCCATCAATCGCCCGCGCTGCTCTGGGCTGCTGTCGGGCCGGTATATATGTTCTTGGTCTCCGTTGGACGCCAACCCAACTGGCATAGATTGGTCCATAAGACGCTCTATGATGGATGCTGCCACAGTAACCGATAGCTCCTCAGTGTTGTCCACTTCGTCCAAGTCGGCTCCGTAATGGGACATCTGGTGCATGTCAAGCAGCACCCAGGCCTCCGCTGAAAGCCCCATGTCGAATTCCTTGACCATCAATTCATTCATGCGGGCGGTGTAGGGCCAGTGGATGCGGCGCGTGCTGTCGCCATCGACGTAGGAGCGTATGGAAGCTACATCAGTGGTGATTTGATCCGAGTGGCGTGTCGTTCGGCTGTCGCTAGGCAGGCCTGCAAACCGGGCGTCCAGATTGGGGAGTTCCTCAACGGCAGGAAAGACGATGTAATGATGTAGGTCCGAGAAATCGCGGCAGAGGCGGAAGAGCCCAAACGGGTCTTGGCTTATGAGTCTGACCTGGCCCGAACGGTAGACTCCCCGTTTGGCCAAGTAGGTCTGGATGCGCCAGGTCCGCACTTGCTCCCGTATCAGCGCTAGACCACGCCCGCTGGTGTCGGCTGACGGGCCAGTTGCCTCAGCGACTTCCAGCCACGACTTGGGCATCTTAGTCCGATTGATGATCGATACTTGCCCGCTCAGATAACCGCCCACTCGGCCTCTGTTTGCGTCACGGGTGACGCTGAGGTCGATACCGCGAAGGTTGAGCCAAGCCCAAACGAACCCAATGACGGTGACCATCAGAAGGACGTAGAGAAATCTAAAGAAGAATTCGAAGCCAGTGCCAAAGGCGTAGAACCCCACGACCAGCAGCAAAGCTACTATGCCTATCAATCGTCGGTTCATAGCAACGCCCAATGCATTGTTTTGTTCACGATTATGAGTAGAGGGACGGCGTAGGGTCTCTATCGGGTTGCGCCAGGGATTGCCACGGACTCGAGAAGTCCATCAATCACCTGGCTTGAGTGCACACCGCGCATACGGGCAGCAGGGGAAAGTATTAACCGGTGAGCGAGAACTGCATAGGCTAATTCTTTGACGTCGTCTGGTATCACGTAGTCCCGGCCTCGCAATATTGCCATGCCCCGCACGGCCCGGAACATGCCCAGAGACGCCCTGGGAGATGCTCCCAATGAAACGTCTTCGTGGTTCCTGGTTGCCCCGATGAAGCTGACTATGTACTCCCGCACGGCGCTGTCTACGTAAACGTTCTTGGTGGCGTCCTGCAAGTTAATCATATCTTCAGGAGTTGCAACGGCTTTCAATTCGTCTATGGGGTGGGTCTGTTCTTGCTGTTCGATCACCGACATCTCTTCGGCAAAGCTGGGGTAGCCCAGGCTGATACGCATCAGGAAGCGGTCGAGTTGAGCTTCAGGCAAGGGGAAGGTGCCCTCGTATTCGATAGGGTTCTGTGTAGCTATCACTACGAAGGGTCGGTCCAGGATGCGGCTAGTGCCGTCTACTGAGACCTGCAATTCCTCCATCGCTTCTAATAGGGCAGACTGAGTTTTAGGGGTGGCTCTGTTAATCTCATCCACCAAAACTACCTGAGCCATCACTGGCCCTGGCCGAAATTGGAAATCTCTGGTGCTTTGGTTATAGATCGAAACACCGACGATGTCGCTAGGGAGCAGGTCGGGGGTGAACTGAATACGCTTGAAAGAGCATCCTACTGAAGCTGATATGCTTTTGGCCAGCATGGTCTTGCCGACGCCTGGTATATCTTCGATGAGTATGTGGCCCTGTGCGATAACGGCAGCCAATGCCCGTTCGATCACTGGCTTTTTACCGACGATCACTTTGGAAACGTTCTCAACGATTTCTTGTGCTATGCCTGTTGCTGATTGAGTCTCTTTCACTTGTTTCTCCGCTTAGTGGCTGCAGACTGAATCAAGACCGGAGCCATAGCTGACAGCCTGAGTTTATCATAGCGTTTGAGTGTGGGCTTGAGATGCTGTTCAAGCCCTCCTCTATCATCTGATTCCACGTTTGATCTAAGATAGATTTAAGTACGGAATACCCTCTGCAGCAGTTCATATTGAATCTTGACACCAGGTTAAAACGCAGGAATTACCACTACACACACTCGCTTGGCCGGGCTGAGAGCACAGCTGGGCCACGGGATATAAATGTTAGAAGCAGCAACAAAAGTTTGGAGGATAGATCACGGACTTAGATTTTCGTTTCTAGCAGTGTTGGCGCTAGGATTGGTCTTCGTGGTAGCTGCTTGTGGCAACTCAGCTTCTGACGAGATTACCGGCGCCACCGACCTTGGCGTCGAAGCATCAACCCAGTCCGTCATCGCCGCGGAGATAACGACAAAGTCATCTGTGCCCAACCCCAGTAGAAAAATTGGCGGTGATGTGGGAAACCTGGCCCCTGAACTTGGAGGCATCAACGCTTGGATCAATGGCGGACCATATACGATGGATCAACTCCGGGGCCAGGTAGTCCTGATTGATTTTTGGACTTACACCTGCATCAATTGCATTCGAACCTATCCGTTCTTGAAGCAGTGGCACTCGAGGTATGCGGACGATGGACTTGTAATAGTGGGTGTCCACACCCCTGAATTTGAATTTGAGAAGGACTACGATAACGTACTGGAAGCCACCCAGTTGAACGCCCTTAAATGGGTCGTGGCCCAGGACAACGACTCCATCACCTGGCGCCGTTACAACAACCGGTTTTGGCCCGCCAAATACCTCATTGATAAAGATGGAGTGGTCCG
>NZUD01000084.1 GCA_002697005.1 Chloroflexota bacterium
GCGATGCAGCAGGATGCAATGGAACAAATGCAACATCTGACCATCCACGAGACCCCCTCCAGGGAACTGGATCACATGGTAATCGTATTCAGCGGATGGGCCGACGCAGCAGAAGGCGCCACTAGCGCCGTGAAATTCCTCCAACGGAAGCTGCAGTCCAAGAAGTTCGCGGAGATCGATCCTGAGGAGTTTTATGACTTCTCTCAGACTCGTCCCCATTCTTCCAGGACCAGGGACGGAAAACGACGCATCCACTGGCCGGCCAACGAGTTTTCGTACCTGACGGACGGGAACACCGATTCCGGGATAATGGTCTTCAACGGAGTGGAACCGAATCTGAAGTGGCGCACCTTCTCAAAAACAGTCGCCGAGGTGGCCAAACGACATGGCGTGAAGACTGTGATTCACATTGGAGCGTTGCTGGACGCTGTCCCACACACGCGACCGGTCAAGCTTAGTGGCACGGCCAGCGAGCCCAAGCTTAGCGAATTCCTGGAGAGCCAGGGCATCCGATCCTCCAACTACCAAGGCCCTACTGGGATCAGCTCAGCCGTGATGGACGCCTGCCTCAAAGAGGGTATGGAATATACATCTGTGTGGGGCCACACCTCTCACTACCTGCAAGCTGCGCCCAACCACCGGGTTGGCCACACGCTTCTCCAGATATTGGTCAAGCTTCTCGATCTGCCATTAGATCTCTCTGAGCTTTATTCGGCTGCAGACATCTTCAATGGAGAGGTCGAGAAAGCGGTGGCCAAAGATGACCAAATCAGCTCATACGTCTCCAAACTTGAAGGCCAATACGACGAAGCTGTAGCTGCCATCGAGATTCCAGACCCCGCCGAACTGGTCAAGGACCTGGAACAATTTCTCAGGGGCGAGCAGCGCCGTCCTCCAACAGACCTCTCCTTATAGGCTCAGGCTAGCGTCTAGCCAAATGCTGGCCTGTACCTCCACGNAGCCACAATGACTGATTCNGTCGCAGATCAGCGCACTAATCGCTTTCCCACCAGTATCGACCTATGTATTCAACGTATCGCATATTGATTATCAAATCATTGACATGCANAAGCTGCATAGGATATACCTACCNCGCGCCTCTATATGCTGGACCTCTAGGCTGGCGTCCTGCACATTCGCAAGTGGGGATAGACAACAAAGGCATAGAATCAGACCAGTTTGCCAAACATCAGGAATAAGGCCCGGATCAACCGCGTAACNGATATCGAATTGCCCACCAAGCCCAATACGAGTTCCTGACAACGGCCCACTACAATCCGAAACACAGGCTGGAGGCTAGCCCATTTTGAAGCACTGGTTAAGAAACCCCAAACTCCTGATTCTAGGGGCTTTAGCTCTTCTGTTGATTGCTATTTTGGCTTGCGGCTCTTCTGCAACTTCGACTCCTCGGCCAGCCGCTCCAGCATCGAAGGCTGTTGGNTCAGCTCCTAAGGCTGCGGCGGCACCTACTGCCGTACCTTCAAAGGGTAAAAAGTCAGCACCCTCGCCGACAGCTGTTCCTGCAAAGGCATCCCAAGCGGCTCCTAAGCCATCCGGTACATTGAACGTAGGCCAGAAGGAACTTGGCCCTTATGTGGGCAACCCTAAGCTGATCGGTAATCCTCAGATTTTCTTGAACAGCGCTATACCAATCACCGAAACCCTAGGGATGGCTGGATTCGACAGCGGGGCGGTCGTACCGATGCTGGCCGAGGGTTGGGATATCTCCGCAGACGCCCAGACTTGGACTTTCCACATCCGGAAGGGCGTCCAGTTCCATAAAGGTTTTGGCGAGATGACCGTCGAAGACGTCGTATTTTCGCATCGCCAAATCGCCGATAGTGATAAACACGCCAGGTCTGCCAATGCAGCNAAGATGTTTTTTGCAGAAGATGGCAACCANACGACCCCCGACAACTATACCTGGGTCGTCGATATGGGTCAGCCTTTCTCCGAAGTGCCAATATATGAATTGATCGGTACCCCACGCGCTGTCGGAGCCTGGATGGTTAGCAAGAAACAATGGGATGAAGAAGGAGAAGAGGAAGCCAACTTCAATACCGCTGCCACCGGCCCATGGGAAATCGATGAAGCCAAGACCGGCGAATTCTGGAGGATGAAAGCAGTGGAGGACCACTGGAGAATCACTCCGGATTTCGCGGAATTAGTCTTCCACGAAATCCCCGAAGAGTCTGCCCGGGTAGCCGGTTTCAAGACTGGTAATTTAGATACCTTCGTCATGGCTCTTGATTCCATACCGGAAGTGGAGTCGGTTAAGGGCGCAACATTGATGCAGGTTCCCAACGCGGTACAGGCCGGGTTAAACTTCTACGGTCAGACCTACATGCCAGCCCGAGATGGTGACACTGGCAAGCCCAATGTGCNAGGGGAAATGTGGCCGAACTACAACCCCGACCTGCCATGGGTATCTTCCAATAGTGACATCACTTCGCCCGAATGGGCAACNGCCCGCACAGTNCGACTAGCGATGTCGATTGCCATTGACCGTGAAGCGATAGTCAAGAATATGCTACAAGGGTTCGGTCGCCCCATCACTCTCAAGGATTGGATGGGCTTTGAGGACCGCCTACCATCTCCCGAGGAGGCCTGGCCTTACGACCCGGCCAGNGCCAAGANNCTGTTNGCTGAGGCCGGGTACCCTGATGGTTTCAAGGCAACGCTGACTACAGCGATCCGCGGCGCTCCTTCAGANGTGGAATCTTGTGAAGCTGTNGCCCAATACTGGGATGCGATAGGGATAGATGTCAACTTCCAGCGGGTCCCCTACGGTACCTACCGACCCACAGCGGTTGCCCGTACTTACGAGGGCATGTCATGCCACAATGTCGGCCCACGGTTGTCTCCGATTCAAGGGATGGCCAGCTTCCTAAACAGCGGAAACTTCAGTTGGGGCTCCGAGCACCCCATCACCGAAGAATTGATTCCATTGGCTCAGAAATCTGTGATGGCAGCCGACAGGATAAAATACGAGGATCAGATCGCCGAATTCTACCTAGATGANGTCTTCGGCCAGACCGGACTGTATGCAGTCGACAATGTGTGGCCTGTCGGTCCGAAAATAGCTCCGTGGGGCGATTTCGTCAAACAAGGAGACCTCCGCCAGATCAACGGGTTCGAGTACATAACACCTCGCTAACAAATGTTCATTCGTCAGGAAACTCTGCTCGGTGACCAGGTCTGCTGAGGCAAGTTCCGAACTAGAGCAATCACCCGTCCCGGATTCATATTTGGGGCGGGTGATTTCTTCAAGCTGAGGTAAACTTCCACTGAATCCTCAAGGATAAGGTGATATGGTTGTAGACCTGCTCCTCACCTGTTCTGGTAGTATTCCGACCATCCGCTGACAACCAACGCAAACAACTCTCCGTATTCTCCACACCATCGGCCTCAACGATGCTTTGATTAGTAACTGCTAGGGCGTCGTCCTCNACTATTGACTTGCAAAAGTAGATAGTATATATCTNNTAANCCNNTCNGTGCGNCGCGTNTTACAATTAAGTTTATTATGGTGTGTGAAGCGTTTGATTTCGAGTTCGCCGGGTGGCAGCTGTACGACCTATTCGGTGAAACCAGTCTGTACATTCTGGTCAACCGGCAGGAATAGCTGGCGTTCCTGCACAAATTAATTTACTATGACTGGGCTGATGCAGAAAGCGCTTTCAGGCGCGTGTATACCAAGGGGGTTTTAGACTAGGTGCATTCGTCGCCTAACAGGGATTTAAGGGAGCGATTAGGCCCATTCTTGGTCCCAATCGGGCGAACTGTAGCAGGGGTTGTAGTTGGCGTGGTCCTTAGCATGACTGGAATCGCGGTAGCCTGGTCATTGTTCATCTTTTTTGGGGGTCAATCGGTTGAGGCTTGGTTGAGCTCGCTGTTCTTCGGAGCAGGGCTAGGCGCAGGAATAGGGGCGTTCGTAGCTTGGCTGCACCTCGACCGCGAAAACAGCTTAGTCTTAGGGCTGACGGCGTTAGTCGTGATAGGGTCCGGGATTGCCGGAGCTTGGGGCGGCTATGAATACGGTTCGGCGCAAGAGGTTAAATGTTGCGCCATGCCAACCGTCTCGCCGGTCTATTACACAGCTCTTGGATCAGCCGTAGTGGCCAACATCGCAGGAGTCGCATTCGCTTCGGCCAGGGCCTTACTGACAAGAAAAAGGCCGACTCAATTCCACAACGCAGTGCACTAACGGTTAAACGATATGCAGAAATATTTGGCTCGCCGGTTCCTACTCGCCTTTGTGACCTTGCTTTCGGTGTCTTTAATCATCTTCATTATGAGCCGTGTTTCGGGCGACCCCAGACACATCTACCTAGATGATTACTCGACACAGGAAGACTGGGACCGCATGGGTGAAGTCCTAGGATTAGACAAGCCCTACTATCAGCAATACGTTCTGTTCCTACAAGGCGCCGTCAAAGGCGACTTTGGAGAGTCGGTCCGAGAAGGGCGGCCTGTCACAGAGGTTGTACTTGAACGGGCTCCAGCAACGCTACAACTGGGAGTCGTTGCCTTCGCGTTCTCATTGATTATCGGAGTGCCGTTGGGTATTCTCTCGGCGGTGAAACGTGGCACTGTCATGGATGTGTTTGGAAAGATGGTAGCCTTGGTCGGGCAATCAGCTCCACCCTTCTGGTTGGGCATCATGCTGATGTTCTTCTTCGCGGTGAAAATGGGAGTGGTCCCGCCTTACGGTAAACAAGACTGGAACAGCATAATTCTCCCCGCCGTGACCTTAGGGTGGTATTACGCCGCCGCGAACCTGCGGCTGGTCCGGTCAGCCATGCTGGACGTGTTGGACTCTGAGTACATCAAGCTGGCCAGGGCCAAAGGCGTTAACTCCAGGACCGTCATCCTGAAGCATGCTTTCCGGAACGCCCTCATCCCGCCTCTAACCTTCGCCGGAGTAACCTTAGGCGCATTGGTGACCGGATCACTAGTCACTGAAACTGTGTTCGCCTGGCCGGGGCTTGGTAGGCTGGCAATCGAAGCGCTATTCGCCTTCGATTACCCTCTGCTTCAGGGAGTGGTAATCACCTTCACGTTGCTGTATGTAACAGCTGCATTCGCCGTAGACGTGTTATACGCTTACATAGACCCACGGATCCGGTACGCTTAGGAAGTAGGAGAGCAAAAGATGGCAGCAGATCTCAGCGGTATTGTCATTGCACCACCTACGCCTTGGGCTAAAGCCGCCAGTTTCTACCGGAAGCTCAGGCGCTGGCCGGTGATACCACTTTTCCTGCTAGGCCTGGTAGTTTTCGCAGGGTTATTTGCGCCCTTGATCTCGCCTCATGATCCTGAAAAAGGAGAACTTAAGGAGCGCAATCTACCACCAGCTTGGGCTAGTGGCGAAAAATCAGCAAAAAACGTCGTCGAGCGATTGTCCATAAACGAACGGGCAACCAGCGTCACGTTAAAAGATGCGCAAGCGATCGATCCTACTGCACAGGTTGGCGACCAGATTGAGATCTTCACTAAGCCCGAAGGGACCACTAGGTTCTTGTTGGGGACGGACCATCTGGGGCGTGATGTTCTCTCACGGGTGATCTATGGCGCCCGTATCTCATTGATTGTGTCCCTGATAACCTTAGCGGTCGGAGGCTCTATCGGTGTTGTGATGGGTCTGGCAGCAGGCTGGTACGGTGGCTTCATGGACGAGTTCTTGATGCGCCTTGTAGATATCAAGTTAGCCATTCCGCTGATCCTGATCGCCCTTGTGCTAGTGATAACACTGGGTCAATCGCTATGGATCATTGTCACAGTGCTCTGTCTTTTCATCTGGCCACGATTCGCCCGGCAGGTTCGCGGCGAAGTACTGCAGCTGAAACACATGGATTATGTGTCCCTGGCCAAGGTTTCCGGGGCATCCACTGCCCGAATTCTGTTCATACACATATTTCCGGGAACGATCAATACATTAATTGTGGTGGCAACGCTTCAGGTCGGAATCGTGATTCTGTTGGAGTCGACCCTCAGCTTCTTGGGAGCCGGAGTCCCGCCTCCCACGCCCGCCTGGGGCTCGATGGTCTCGGACGGTCGTGACAAGCTGGCAGGCGGCGTTTGGTGGATATCAACCTTCCCGGGTGTCGCCATCATGCTGACGGTCATGTCGCTGAACCTGTTTGGTGACTGGCTCCGGGATACACTGGATCCCCGGTTGCGCCAACTAGAGTGACCGAAACTCCTATCGGTATATACCTGAAAGTCAAATTATCCGGCATATTGGGAGACATGTAGATTCAATGGTCACAGATGCCAGAGTGAACACAGAGACCGTCTTGACGGTCGAGGATCTAAGAACATACTTCACCACTCGTTGGGGAACGGTGAAGGCCGTTGACGGGATATCATTTGATTTGCGCAAAGGGGAAACCCTTGGGATCGTTGGTGAGTCCGGGTGCGGCAAGTCCGTAACCATGCTCTCACTGATGCGGTTGATTCCGATTCCCCCGGGACGAATCGTTTCCGGTTCGATAACCCTTGACGGGGAAGACCTTGTCCAGATCTCGGAGCAGGAAATGGCCCGGGTCAGGGGCAGTAAAATCGCCCTCATCATTCAGGACCCGATGACCTCGCTGAACCCAGTTTTCTCAATAGGAAACCAGGTAGAAGAGGCCATTGAGATCCACCAGGACATTCCTAAACGCTCGATCGTGCAGGGAGCCCTCGAGGTTCTGCGAAAGGTAAACATCCCTGCCGCCGAGTCTCGGGTTAAGGACTACCCCCATCAGATGAGCGGCGGCATGCGCCAGAGGGTTGTGGGAGCTATCGGAATCTCCTGCCAGCCCCAGGTGCTCATCGCCGATGAGCCCACCACGTCTCTAGACGTGACGATCCAGGCCCAATACCTGAAACTGCTGAAAGACATTCAGAAAGACTCCGATCTGTCCCTCATATTCATCACTCACGACTTCGGTATCGTCGCCAAGATGTGCGACCGGGTCGCGGTGATGTACGCCGGCCGTATCGTAGAACACGGCAGTGTTCGGGACATCTTCAACAACCCGTCTCATCCATATACTGAAGCGCTACTAGCCTCAGTTCCAAAGATGGACCGAGATGTAGAAAGGCTGTTTTCCATAGAAGGCCACCCCCCGCCGCTCCATGACCTGCCCGTAGGCTGTTCCTTCGCTGACCGTTGTCCGGTAGTGATGGACAAATGCCGCGAGCAGTATCCAGACTCTATCACCGTGTCAGACGGTCACATCTCGTCCTGCTGGAGAGCCTCAGAATGACAACTGCAGAGCAGACACCCCAGATCACCGAACCGGGCACTGTGATCCTTGAGGCCAAGAACCTCAAAAAATATTTCCCTGTGACCAAAGGCCTATTGATATCCAAGGTGACTGGACATATCAAGGCCGTTGACGACATATCTTTCGAGCTCCGTGCAGGTGAGACCCTTGGCATCGTCGGGGAGTCCGGCTGTGGCAAAAGCACCACCGCCAAGATGATGCTGATGCTTGAGGAGCCCACAGACGGCAACATCCTATTCGAAGGCCAAGATGTTCACAGTTCCAGTGCTGCAGTAAGAAAGTCTTACCGCAGTTCGGTACAGGCGGTATTCCAAGACCCGTGGAGTTCACTCAACCCACGCATGCGGGTCAAGGACATCATCGCCGAGCCCATGGTTATCAACTGGGACATCACCAGGGCTGAACAACAAGAGCGGGTCCTGAAACTCCTAAACGACGTTGGTCTGAACGAATATCATTCCAATCTCTTTCCCCACGAGTTCTCCGGAGGACAGCGCCAACGCCTGGCCATCGCCCGCGCACTAGCGCTGAACCCAAGAGTAATCGTCCTAGACGAACCAGTATCAGCATTGGATGTATCCATCCGAGCGCAGATCATGAATCTGCTCAAAGATTTGCAGTCCGAGTACAACGTAGCCTACATGCTCATCGCCCACGACCTGGCCACAGTGCGCTACATGTGCACCTGGGTAGCGGTCATGTATTTGGGTGAAGTAGTAGAGCTGTCACCGGTGAAGGACCTCTATGAAAGTCCGTCTCACCCTTACACCAAGGCTCTTATGTCGGCGGCGTTGCCGTCTCATCCTGATATGGAACAGGAAGAGATAATCCTACAGGGCGAGGTTCCTTCACCGTTGAACCCGCCGCCTGGTTGTTATTTTCACCCGCGTTGCCCTGCAGCCATGGACCGTTGCTCCATAGACAAGCCCGAGACCAAAGAGATTTCTCCCGGACACACGTTGAGTTGCCACCTGTTCTAAAGTACCGAGCATCAAAAGGAACATCTAAGAACCGGGAGGCTAGCCTCCCGGTTCTTTACTTTAGACATGCAGATGCTAGAATCCTGCCAGACATCATGCCCAGAACGACCGTAAAAAAGAGAGGTCCCCGGACCAAGAGCAAGGCCGAAATCGCGCGGACCATCCAGATGATGACCGAACAGTACGGCCCCTTCGACCAGGAACCTCGACTTCCTCCGACCGACGAGATGGTCTTCACCATACTGTCTCAGCACACGTCTGACATCAACTCCAGCCGAGCCTACCGCCGCCTGATGGACCGGTTCGTCTCTCTGGATGCCGTAGCCGCTGCAGATATATCCGAAATCGAAAAAGCCATAGCTCCAGGCGGACTTGCCAAGATCAAGGCTCCCCGCATCAAAGAGGTCTTAAACCGGATTCTTGAGTTGAACTGCTCGTTGGACATATCGTTCCTACGCGAGATGCCACTAAGA
>NZUD01000085.1 GCA_002697005.1 Chloroflexota bacterium
ACGTTGCACACAGAAGGTGCATTTCTCCATGATTCCCCTAGTCCGGATAGTCACATCGGGGTTCAGCTGGTTGCGCAACCGATTCGGCCATTGAGGTTCCCAGTAATTGAACATCCTAACGGTGTAAGGACAGTTAACGGAGCAGTAGCGGGTACCGATGCAGCGGTTGTAGACCTGAACGTTCATACCTTCGTCGTTATGGTAGGTGGCGAACACCGGGCAGACCGGCTCACACGGCGCGTTTTCGCAGTGCTGGCACAGAATCGGTATGAACCTTGCTTTTACATTCGGGAACTCGCCTTCCCAGTAACGCTCGATGCGGATCCATTGATAAGCCCGGCGTTGCTGGTAGAAAGACTTAACGTTGATGGGGATGTTGTTCTCTGCTTGGCAAGCAACAACACACGCCTGGCACCCGGTGCACTTGTCCAGGTCCACTACCATTCCCCATTTATGATTTGCTCGTTGAGTTACCATCGATTAACCTATCTTTACTTCTCTACTGATCCGCCCGGCGCTTTTAGGCGTTCTCCGGTGCAATGGTTTTAATTATCTCTTCAGAAGGCATCAGTCCAATCTCCACCGCCCGGGCATCGCCCTCTAGTTTGGAGATACTAACGCTCTCCCCTGTCTTGGACACCCGGACCGTCGTCCCGGCCCAAGCCAAAGACCCGGTACCGTTGACCGTTGTAGTTTCGAGGATATCCATAACATTCGCGCTTTCATTTCCAGGGCGTTCGGTAGCATAGTCTGAGCCGTGCTTCCGGCCCTGCCCAAAAGGCACGCTTACGGTGTGCGGAGGCACTGCCGGAGTTGGATATGCAACAGCCCTTATGGAATCCTTGGAAGACTCTATTCTTAGTATGTCTCCCTCTTTGACGCCCAATCTGTTTGCTGTTGTGTCGTTCAACTCGACCCATGTCTGCCATGTTACGGTGGACAGTGGATCTGGCGCGGCTTGGAGCCACGGTAGGTGGCCGTTGTATCCGTCCAACAGAGTGTTATGAGCAAAAGGCACCAGGTAGAAAGAATCAGAACCAATGGAAGCAGTTCCAATCCCGTTGAATTCAGGCCCTTTCTCCTTCGCCACGATAGTCCTCAGCAAGCCATCTGCCGGTTTAACCGTGGTTGGTCCATGCCGGAGTTCGTCCCACCAACCACCGCGGCGCAGCATGTTGTTCCAGAACTCATCAGCAGTTGCAGCTTCGATGGAGCCCCTGTTCATGTTGAACAGGGCATCAGAGCCTTCCCGCAGCATCTCCTTGAAGTTAGCCCAAGGCAGATCTGATTCTTTGCCCAGCTCTTGGGCCATAGTCAGCAGGACATCCGGAAAACTCAGTGGGTCGAGGTCAAACAGCGGGTTGACTACCGGCTGTTGCAGGCCAACCACTTGATATCCAGGCCCGGGCTCGGAGATGTCATCACCCCAATCTTCCAAAGAGACTCTATCGGGGAGAACCAGATCGGCCATGGCGCTTGTGTCGTCTATGAATGGCGAGAAGCTAACTACAAATAGGTCATCGGCCTCGGCAATCGCCTCTCTGAGTTGCAGGGAATCAGGTAGTCCGTGCACCGGGTCTGCGCCGTGGAGCATCAATAGCTTTGTCTGGCCGCTTCGTATCTGCTCGGTAACACGAGTCCAATCATCCAAGCTTCCAACTATGCTGGAGCTCGGTACGTCAGCCCAAGGACTGGGCGGGTTGAACTTAAGTCCACCTTTCTTGCCAGCAGATCCTACCAAATGGTTCAGGGCATAGATTGCTTCCAAGTTGAATAAACCGTTGCTCTGGGCGCCAGCCGAGCCGCCGCCGATTGCGATGCTGGGCTGCCTTGCGGCGAACTTCCGGGCCAAGTCTTTCAGAAATTCAGCTGGATCACCACCAGTCATCTCTGGGGTAAGCCCAGCACGCTCGGCCACAACTTCAGGGCGATAAGCGTTCAAAATGTCTGCGCCGCCACCTAGCAATGAAGCAACATCCACGCCATCGGCTTGCAGATTCTCAGAAACAATCACCTGGGCCAGGCTCAGAGCTATCTGACCTTCTTGGCCGGGCCGCACCCACAACCATTTATCGGCGTTGGCCGCGGTCATGGAGAATCGGGAGTCTATCTGGTAGAACATCCCCCGTTCCCGGTGCTCCCCCTGCCGAAACTCACCATACCCACGTCCGAAGCGGGTGGGAGAGACCCATGTGGATAGAAAATCGGCCCCGAAAGACAGTATGAACTGNCTGTTTTCCAGGTCCAAGTCNGGCANAGAGTCTTGGTCAAAAACNTTCTTGATCGCCGCNCGGTAGGTGTTATTGTCGATGGCTTCAAAGCCNAGGCGCTCCCCGCCAATGGCAGCCGCNAACCTGTCGGCCAANACNGCCATGTGNCCNCGCAGNGGTGCAGTGATCATTACNGAGGACGANCCGTTGGNCTGNAGAGCGCCTTTCAGCGTGTCCATTCCNTTGGGNAGCCAATTCACGGGNAGAAACTGACCGGANCCCCGAGGGCCGCTACGCCGCAGGGGCGTGGGTATNCGGTCGGGATGGTAAAGGGCCTGNAGGCCNCCCTCGCAGCGGGCGTGAATCTTACCTTCGTTGGTCGGGAAGTACGGGTTACCCTGAATCATCTTCGCCCGGCCTTCCATCACCCGAATNACGATACCTTCGCAAGACGGGCAGGTACGGCACAGGCTGGCGTACCAGTTATCGTTTCCTCGGACCAGATCTTCCGGCAGTCGGACAGAGCTCTGGACCTGCAGTTCTCCTTCACGGATGCCAAAGCCCTCACAGGCTACGGCTCCCACCGCGCCCAAGCCGGCCCAAGCAAGAAAATTTCGCCTGGTTAGTTTCATCTACCTATGACTCTGTTTAGCATCAAGATTCGTTATTTGTGGCAGGTCGTACAATCGGTCGGCGCATTGTTCACACGGTGACAGTCGAGGCATGTACCCATCTTGAGTGACTGACCGGTTTTAGGCTGCACTTCGGTTTTGTTGCCAACGTCACCATGACAGATCGTGCACGTCTGAGCGACATCTGGCATTTGGGTCAACTCTTCGCCGTTGATTCCGTATTTAACGGGAATCTCATTGTCGGTGAAGTATCTGATATGGGACTCATGTATAAAACGGACATGATCTGGAAGGCGGTGCACGCGCTCCCAGTCAATCGGGGTGTCAGTGTCAAAAGCCGTTCTTACTTTCTCGATCTCTGCTTGAGCGGCAACGGTCGCACCATCGACATTCTTGTGGCAGAAGAGGCACGTTTCTATTGCAGGTACTGTAGCGGCCTCTCCTTTAGTTACGTTCCGGTGACAGAATTCGCACTGAATGTTGTTGTCTGCGACGTGGACGGTATGAGGGAAAGCTACCGGTTGTGCCGGAGCGTTGCCTAGACCGAACGGAGGGTTTGAGAACCAAGATATGAGAAGAACGATGACGACAAACCCCAGGACCACCGTCACAACCCCACCAGCAACCATCAGGGGTATCATTTTTGGGTTTGGCATCATTTAGTTATAATTCTGTGCATCGGATCAATCTGTTTGGAATAAGTCATCGTATAAAGGCTAGGGCAAGATCCCTTAGATGAGGAGCCGATCGTAAATCGCTTTGACATCAATCTGAGCGTTGATGCCTAGAATCAGAATCACCACCGCAACGACGAACAGCAAACCTGCCACACCCGTTAGTGGAATCCGCAGTTTCTGGGCAGACTCGGGAAGTTGGCCTGTGTTTACCAAAGATGGGATTACCGCATGGGCGGTCAGCAATGTAAGGCCGAAAGTTACAACGAGTGGGAAATAAATCCAGAGCCATTGAAGGAACATGTGGATGTTATTCCACTCAACACTCGTTAATGCCCTTGGGTCTTCCAACATTAATTCCCGGCGTCATCTGAAATTGCTATGTTTTACGGGCGGATTTCCCGAATGCTCCCGCGCATAAAAAAGCCTCTGGTCAGAGGCCAGGTGAAAAATATCACAACGCCATATACGTGTCAAGAGATTCCAGCTTCAGTTAGGCCTGTTTGCAGGCTCAATCAACAACCGACGAGGGCTCGAAAAACGGCGGTGCCTGGGATTAGTTTCCAAAGAAAAGCACCAAAGCGGTCAGGCATGCGGGGGAACCAGTAGTGATCACTGTTTGGTCGCTTTGGGCCATCAAGTATCTCACGGTTACCCCGGCTGGTTGTCGCGGTACCAATCGACGATCTCTGACCCGGTAGCAGCCCAGACTTCCTCATGGCCCATGACGTACCCCAAAGCTTCTTCTAGGTACCCGATACGAAAGGGTTGTCCGATCAGCCAGGGGTGCAGATTGATCGTCATTAGACGCCCGTTTGAGGCACCATCCTGATACATGACGTCGAAGCCGTCTCTCATTGATTGCGCGAAGCGGTCGATGGTCACACGGCGGTTAGACATTGTGAACAAGTCATCCATCTCCAGCATCGTCGGCAGCGCCGTCAGACCGTCCCTCATGGGGTAGGGTTGCTCGTCGTTCACCCAGTCGCACACGTAATCGAAGCCGGCCTGACGCAATAGATCGGGTGTCCGTTCCGACTCACCATAGTCGGTGCCCGACCAACCCCGTGGCTTCTTTCCAGTGGCCTTCTCGATGATATTCATGGAAGACCGAATGAAGATGGTTTCGGCTTCCACCGACATATTTCCGGAGATCATCTGGCTACCAGAAACTCCATGAGCGATGATCTCGCAGCCACGGTCGAGGCAGTGTTTCACTAAGTATGGGTAGTGCTCAGCAGTCTGGGAATCCATAGCCACGGTGGCATCAATACCAAGCTTCTCCAACACGTCCAGCACCCGGAATACACCGACCCGATGGCCGTATTCGCGGTGGGAGAACCGGGGATAATCGGGGAAGGGGCGCACCCCTAGACCCCCTGCTTGGTCGGCGCTAAAGCTTCCCTCCGGCAACTCCCATTCAGTGTGTTCCAGGGTAACTATCGCGCACAACGCGACCCTGGCGCTGTTGGGCCAGCTAAGTTTGCCTCGGGTGGATATGGGAGACCAGTCGTGGTGAGCGTGGTCCATCCCTTGTCGTCGTTCTGCGGGCATATAATGCGTCTCCCGTCAGGTCGAATTCTAACTTTAGACCCTGTACTGCTTGGCGTGGTCAACCGCCTGGTCATAGTAATTCTCGATGTAATATTCGGCGATGTCGTCGGCGGTGGTCATCCAGATGTCGCTATGCGACGTTATATAGCTCAGAATCTCGTCCAGGTACTTTATGCGATGGGGCTGGCCGATCAAGAACGGATGGAGGGCGATGCACATCACCCGGCCACTCTCGGCACCCTCTTTATACAGTTGGTCGAACTGGCGCTTGCAGATCTCTGCGAAATAATCGGCTTCGTAGTTGACCCGGAACAATGGCGAGTCGTTCAACTCAATTGAATATGGGACGGATACGAGTTTTCCTGACTCCACGTTGATGGGCACTGGCTGGTCGTCATGCATCCAGTCCGTGTGGTAGATCAGGCCTGCCTCAGTCATCAAATCAGGGGTACGGATCGTGCCAGAGATGGCAGGGCCCAGCATTCCTTTCAGTTGTTTGCCGGTCTGCCGCTTCAGGGTTTCCACATTGTCCCGGTAAAATTCCCGCTCCTCTTCTTCTGTATAGGCGTATAGATATCGGGTGTTATAGATGCCGTGACTCATGTAGTCCCAGTCACGTTCCACCATGGCATCTCGAATCTCTGGGAAGTGCTCAAGAACAGCTAGGTTAAGGGATACGCAACTGCGAATCTTGTATTGGTCCAGAACCTCCAGCATCCTCCAAAACCCCACTCGGTTCCCATAGTCTCGGTAGGAGTATTGCTGAACGTCAGGGTACGGTGTCCGCGGCCATGGGTCACGTGGACCGTGTTTGGTGGGCATATACTCATAATGCTCCACGTTAGGAGCAATCCATAGGGCTACCCTTTCTCCACTCGGCCACTTGATGGGTGGGCGCTCAACGATGGGGCTGTAGTCGACTCTATGCGGAGGTAATGACATCCTCAAAGGCCTCCCGCTGCAATGTTTGCCCAAGCCTAGGGTAATCGCTAAACACTGTCAAATTGTGTGCTCGCGTGCTAGGGGCGGTAGGCACTGGTAAATCCGGGCAAGATAAAGCAGAATATCGGCTAATATTTTTCGCCAATCGTCGCCAAGGGTTCAACGCCAGGAGGGAACGGGATGCCAGCCAGAACCGGCAAGCAATATATAGATGGCCTGAGCCAACGGCCGCCTAACCTCTACATGTCCGGCAAAAAGATAAAAGATCCCACTAAAGAACCGGGTCTAAGCGGCGGAATCAAAACCCTCTCCCGCCTGTATGACCTGCAGCACGATCCGAAGGCAGGCAAAGACATGACTTACGAGTCACCGACCACTGGCGACCAGGTCGGCATGTCTTTCCTAACGCCTCGGACCCACAACGACTTGGACCGGCGCCGCGAAATGATGCGTAACTGGGCCAAAATCACCTGTGGAATGATGGGCCGCACTCCTGATTTTTTGAACGTTAGCCTGATGTCAATGGCGGCCGCCGGCAAGTACTTTGGCCAAAACCGCCCTGAGTTCGAAAAAAACATCCAGGACTATTACGAGCTTGTTCGAGAGCAAGACCTCGTCCTGACGCATACTCTAGTCAACATCCAACGGAATAGGTCCGGAGCAGCTACCACCTTGGACGACTCTTTAGACGTCGCGCTTTCAGTAGTGAACGAGACTGACGAAGGGATCATAGTCCACGGAGCTCGTGTGTTGGCCACCCTTCCCATCGCCGATGAAATCGCGGTCTACCCCGCACGCTCCCACCGTCTGCCCACCGGCGCACCCGGCCGGACGTCCTTCGCCTTCGCCATTCCCTGCGACACTCCCGGGCTCAAGTTTCAATGTCGGGAGCCCTTCGACCTCGAACGCTCCAGCTTCGACCACCCCCTTGGCTCACGTTTCGAAGAGATGGATGCTCTGGCGTTCTTCGACAACGTCCTAGTCCCTTGGGAAAGAGTTTTTTTGTACGGCGACGTGGACATGTGCAACAACATGTCGCTCAGGACACATCAATTCCTCCATTCCGGCCATCAGGTCGTGACCAAGAACGTGGTCAAGTGCGAATTCATCCTGGGGTTAGCCAATCTGATGGTGAAAACCCTAGGTTCGGAGGAGATACCTCAGGTCCACAGCATGATGGCTGAGATCATTGAGAACCTGGAGATAACGAAGGCCCTGCTCCGGGCAGCCGAGGTCGATGCTCAGCTGGACGAATGGGGTGTAATGTGCCCCACCGATATATCATTGATGGTAGCGCGTCAGCAGTTCATCAAGATGTACCCCCGCATGGGGGAGATATTGCACTTGCTGGGTTCCAGCAGCCTGATGGCCCTGCCCACGGAAACCGACTTCGATGGCCCTTTAGTCGATGACATCACCAAATATCTAGAGACCGACTTCTCGTCGGCTAAAGACCGGGTCCGGCTATTCAGACTGGCCTGGGACACCTGCTGCAGCGCCTTTGGCTCCCGGCAAATCCTCTACGAAAGGTTCTTCCAGGGCGACCGCAACCGGAACGTGGTATTGATGAACAGCCGCTACGACAAAGAGCCCATGAGCCAGTTCGTTCTGGACTTTTTGAACCAAGACTAGAGACCGAATGCTCCTACTCTCGCTCGCAGGAAAAGGCTGAGGTTAACGCCGCTATCAGCAACGTCCCGGACTCGACTAAAACCCCCTAGTCGTCGTCCCCTACCACGCCGACAGCCGGCCTTAACTGTACCTCTTTAGCCACATCTGAGTGAGGTAAATCATCTTCCCAG
The DNA here is from genome assembly GCA_002697005.1 of Chloroflexota bacterium. Next base: position 7,815 of record NZUD01000085.1, read on the forward strand.
TCTGGGATCAGCACGTGGGAAGTGTCATCCAACATTGCGATAACCAAAACCCCAACGCCGCTGAATGCTACCGACAGCGCCATGACCATATTGAATGATCCGGTGACGTAGACCACCAGTCCGGCTAATCCCGTTGCTACAGCGTGTCCCATCAACGCGCCTGTGGTCTGCCACCCGTAGATGGTCCCCATGGGACCTTCGCCATAGTACTGGCGGTTGATAACCAGATAGCCAGTCCACTCTGCGCCAAAGCCGATCCCAAACACACCCGCGAACAGATAGAACGCCCAGGCATCCTGGGACCAGAAAAGCATAAAGACCGTGACTGCCTGAATGCTGAGGCTGGCGGCCATCATCCGTCGGGTACCGTACATCTCCGCCAAGATAGGAGTGACAACCCGACTGATGACGCTAACCAAGGCGATGATTGTCAGGATGATTCCAGCTTGGGCCAACGATGTGAATGCACCACGCTCGAAAGCCATGGGAATCACATAAATTAGAATCGTACCGTGGCCTGCACAACCCAAGCCGTGAATCAGGGGCAGATTCCAGAAAGGCTTGGTACGCCTGGTGTGCTGGTTAAACACTTTCTGGCGCAAACGGTCCACAGTTTTGTCTCTCAATATAGGCGGCGGGTCAGTGTCTTTCGCTCCGTATGGTTGAATCCCTATGTCAGCTGGCTTACTCCGCATCAGCGGGACCATCGCCAACATTATGCCGCCACCCACTCCCCCAATCAACATAAACGTGCTCTGCCATCCCAGAGCTTCGATAAAGCCGCCCATCAATGGAGCGATGATACCAGTGCCTACACCGCCAGCACCCCAGAGTATTCCGACCCCCAGGCCCAAACGCCTGCGGAACCAGCCGCTCACTGCTGCCATAAGGGGGACCATAGCCAAGGACTGAGTAAGGGATAGGAGTATTCCAAAGAAGATGAAGAAGTGCCAAATTTCAGTGACCTGACTCAGCAAGAACATGCTGATCAAGTACATCACGGAAGCAGCGAATAGCATCCAGCGAGAGCCGTACCGGTCTCCCAGCCATCCGGTCATCGGCGCATAGATCGCTCCAAACAGGTAGTAACTGGCGATAACCGCACCGATGGTGCCCAAGCTCCAACCAAAGTCGCCGTCTGCGTCGCTAAGCGGTGGCACCATGATACCGGCCGCCATGCTGATGGAACTGGCGAATATCTGAACCGTGGCCAAGATACCAATGACCACCCAGCTATAGTGGATGCCAAAGGGCAAACGAACCGGAGTGATTCCTGATTGCGGGTTATCTAAGAGAGCCAATTATCACATCCACTCTTATGACGCTAACAACAGCAAGATGTGGTGAAAGCGATTATATGCTGGGTCGATTATAGCGAATCACAATGATAAATACATCCCACAACCCAGCGTTAATCGGCCGCTGCCGCAGACCCAGGAACATAGTCACTCCGGGCCTCGGGAGGCAGTGATTCCTCCCAATCTGGAATCAGTACTTGGGATGTGCTATCCAGTGTGGATATAACGAGAACGCCAGTTAAACTAAACGCCGCAGATAGAGCAAACACCAATACATAGGAACCCGTGGTGAAAATCACCAGGCCGGCAAGAACCGTGGTCACGGCATGCCCCATCATTGCGCCAGTCATCTGAGCTCCGTATGCACCGCCCATGGGGCCGTCTCCGAAATACCGCCGGTTTATCTCTAGATAACTGGTCCATTCGCCACCGAACCCGAGCCCGAATACAACCGCGAACAGGTAGAACAGCCAAACGTCATGCGCCCAAAAAAGCATGACAACCGTCAAGCCTTGAATCGTCAGGCTGGCTACCATCATCTTCCGGGGGCCATATATCTCGGCAAGAATAGGACTGCCCAAGCGACTCAATATGCTGACTACCGACAAGATGCTGATAGTCAAAGCGGCCGCTGTCAGAGAGATTCCTTCATCTACAGCAAAGGGCACTACAAATATCAACACTATCCCATGGCCTGCACAGCCGAGGGCATGGATCAAGGGCAGGTTCCAAAAAGCGGCGGTCCGTCGCATACTCCGGTTCAGGGCTTGAAGTCGCAGCTTGTCGATCTCTGGTTCCCGAACCACCGGCGGTGGATCACTCTCAGAAGCACCAAAGGGCTCGATGCCTATATCTGCCGGTTTACTACGGATGAAAGGCCAGACCAACAGCATGATTCCCGAGCCCACTATTCCTATGAGCAGGAAGGTGTCCCTCCAGCCCACTGCCTCTAATAATTCGGCGATTACAGGTGCAAGGATCGCTGTCCCGATACCGCCAACAGCCCAGAGGATCCCAACTCCAACACCTAATCGCCTTCGGAACCAAACGCTTATGGACGCCATCATTGGCACCATTGTGATCGAGGCCGTAGCCGACATGAACACGCTGTAGAACAAGAAAAACTGCCAAACATGACTAATAAAACCCAGCGAAGCCATGCCTAACCCATACATTGCGATCCCTGCGAGCATCATGCGCCGGGCGCCAAATCGGTCTCCTAAATAGCCGGTTATCGGCGCATATATAGCGCTGAATAGGTAATACACAGAGATGGCAGCCGTGATCTCGAAGACGCTCCAGCCAAAGTCTCCATCAGCATCGCTTAGAGGAGGCACCATGATGCCTGCGACAAAGAACACGGAACTGCCAAAGATCTGAACGATCGCCAATACGGCGACAATCATCCAGCTATAGTGGATGCAGAACGGTAGCCGTATTGGTGGCTTTTTTAAGATTTTCCCACTGCCTTGAATCATTCGTCCCGTCCATAGCGATGATTGTCCATCTCCAAGAGCGTTTTAATAGCAAGATCAAATCATAATGTTCATCTGGTTGATGATGGTCTCTCCAAGGACAGTGTCCCCAGAAATCGTGATCTTTCTGGAACTTAGGGCTTCTGCCGGGTCCCAGCGCCCGCAGCCCAGGCACATAAAAGTCTCCACATCAGTGGTCAGCTTGACAGTGGGAGAGAGTGGCTCCGAGTCCAGCACGCTGCCCCGTCCTCCGTCAATCCCAACGGGAACCACGTTGCCTGCAGGCCCCGTGATATCAAATACTACGGTAGTGCCATCTGGTGCTTGAGCTTTCCTCGCGGCGACGAATGGCATAGCCCTAGTAACTCTACCTAAGGCGTGAGCGGCAACTGCGCTATCCAACTCGCCCGGGATAGCTAGCGCTCTGCGTATATCCTGCTCATGTACCCAAGCGTCCATGATGCGGATGTTCACAAACTCTGTGATCGTCCCGGGGCCAAGAGGGGTATGCGTCTCAGCAGCGAATTCCTCGTCAGTCAAGCCCCTTAAGTATGCTAGCCGTTGCCCGGTCAACCGTCGGAATTCTTCCAATACCTGCTGCCCGGTCCAAGCACGGCGAAAATCGACCACCACTTCGTTCGACTGACCAACGTCATTCTTCACATGACCCGTTTCTTGTGGGGTGTGGTCGGGTCGAGGATTACCTAATATCCCAGATTCGGCACCCACCAAATGCGACACTTGGTCTTGGACGGACCAGCCGGGACAATCAGTCGGTGCTTTCCACTG
>NZUD01000086.1:0-5195 GCA_002697005.1 Chloroflexota bacterium
TACTCCCTGCGTTTTCCACGGACGCCAGTTATAATGGGCCCCAGAGACGCAAGGACGCAAGGAATACTGAATGGCTGCAACCATAGTAATCGCGGGAGTACGCAGTGGGGTGGGTAAGACTACCATCGCCACCGGCGTCATGGGAGCACTGACCCGCCGAGGAAACAAGGTACAGCCTTTCAAGGCTGGCCCTGACTACATAGACCCTTCATACCACCAGATCGCTTGCGGTGTGCCCAGCCGCAATCTGGACACTTGGCTCTGCGACCACTCTACGGTTCTAGAACTGTTCCAACGAGCTAGCGCCGGGTGTGATGTGTCTGTGGTGGAAGGGGTTATGGGGGTGTTCGACGGTCATTCCAGCTTGACGGAGGAAGGCTCCACCGCGCAGCTAGCCAAACTACTTGGGGCCCCGGTCATTCTCATCGCCGACGCGGCCAAGGTCGCCCGCAGCGTTGCGGCTGAGATTCTGGGATTCCAAAAGTTTGACCCAGACCTCAACGTCGCTGGAGTCATCCTGAACGGCGTGGGAAGCGATCGTCATCTGGAGTTCTGTAAACCTCAGATAGAGGCCACCACTGGCCTGCCCGTCCTCGGTTATCTGCCAAGGAAAGAGGAATTCATCCAGCCGGAACGCCACTTGGGCCTGATACCAACCGTTGAGGGTACAGTGGCCCAGCAATGGTATGACGGCGTGATCAATCAAGTCGAAGCGACCATGGATGTTGACGCTATATTGAAGCTGGCTCAGAGCGCCAAGACCCCCCCGGCATCGCCCACCGTCTACCCAGAAGTGGCCCTATCTTCCCGTGCAACCATAGCTGTGGCTCAGGACATGGCGTTCAATTTCTACTATCAGGACTCGTTGGATTTGCTCACTGCCTGGGGTGCTGAGATCGCACCATTCAGCCCGTTGGAAGACGAGAAGCTCCCTGCGGGCGCAAGTGGCATCTACCTTGGTGGCGGGTTCCCAGAACTGTTCGCTTCCCATCTCTCAGATAACAAGCCGATGCACCAGTCCATAATGGAGGCCGTAGCCAGCGGAGTGCCGGTCTACGCGGAGTGTGGTGGACTGATGTATCTGGGTAAGAGCCTGTCGGATTTAGAGGGCGTGACCCACCCTATGGTCGGGGTTATACCGGCAGAGTCTGCCATGTCCCAGAGCCGTCTGACCTTGGGCTACCGCGAAGTGGAGTCATGCTCCGATAATCCTGTGCTTCAAGTAGGGCAGCGGGTTCGAGGGCACGAATTCCACTGGTCAACTCTCGCCCAACAACCGGGAGCAGAAGAATCGGTCTATAAAGTGATTGACCAGGAGAACCGGCCCGACGGGTTCCGCACCCGCAACGTCTGGGCATCGTATGTCCACATACACCTGGGCAGTCGCCCAGGTCTGGCAGCCAGGTTCGTTGAGACCTGCATCGCAGTTTAAATAGAGTCGGCAACACCGGTAGGGATAAGAAATGAGTTCAGATACACCTTCGAACCAAAATACCCAGTCCGAACCCGGCCCTCAGTCCGTCACTGGGCCGCGGATCGATAAAGGCCTGGTGATCGTCAACACGGGCAAGGGCAAGGGTAAGACCACTGCTGCCATGGGCGTGGTGGTGCGAGCCTGGGGCCGAGGCATGAATGTAATCATGTTCCAGTTCATCAAGCACTCCACCGCCAACTTTGGAGAGCAACGCGCCGCTCAAAAGATGGGCATCGAGATGCGCTCCATGGGCGACGGTTTCACCTGGCGCTCAAAGGACTTAGACCAGTCGGCTGATCTGGCCCGGACCCACTGGGAAGATTGCAAAGCGGTCATCGCGTCAGGCGAATATAACGTTGTGGTGCTGGACGAGTTCACCTACCCGATGCATTACGGGTGGATCGATACCCACGAAGTCATAGAGGTCCTCAAAGCCCGGCCTGATATGCAACACGTCATCATCACCGGTCGAAATGCTCCCGAAGACTTGGTTGCGTACGCTGACTTGGTTACCGACATGCAGGTGGTCAAGCACCCATACCAAGTAGGGATCAAAGCCCAACCAGGCATAGAATTCTAGTCCCTATCCGGAAACCGAAATATCGCCCCGCTTCTCATCGGGGCTGAAAGAGACCTATGGCCATATCAGACCTTGTCGACCACACGATAAATCAGATCGCCCCTCTGGACGAAGCGGCGATGGACGCCGCCAGGGCCAGACAGGACCAACTGACCAAACCTCTGGGCAGTCTGGGCCGCCTGGAAGCGCTCTCTATACAGCTTGCTGGAATATTTGGTGAACCCACGCCGAAGATCATCAACAAGACTGTGGTGTTGGCAGCCGGGGACCACGGCGTGGTGGTTGAGGGAGTTAGCGCTTATCCACAGGACGTCACCCCAGCCATGGTGATGAACTTCTTGGGCGGTGGCGCTGCTATCAACGTGCTGGCTACCCATGCTGGGGCTGATATCGTGGTCATAGACGCTGGTGTCGCTGCTGACCTTCCATCTCACCCATCCCTTCGCTCGGCCAAGGTCGGGCGGGGTACTGATAACATCGCTGTTGGGCCTGCCATGAGCCGGGAGCAGGCCATCCAGTGTCTGGAGACGGGGATCCAAGTCTGTCAGGAACAGATAGCGTCCGGCGCTGACCTATTCGCCTGCGGGGACATGGGCATCGGTAATACCACTCCGTCAAGCGCCATAACATCAGTCGTCACGGGAGCTGGCACGGACGTTACCACTGGCCGGGGCACGGGACTGGATGACGCTGGCCTGGCTCACAAAGCCGAAGTGGTGCAGCGCTCCATAGATGTTAATAAACCCGACCCCAAGGACGGCCTGGATATCCTGATGAAGGTCGGCGGGTTCGAGATCGGAGTCTTGGCCGGGGTTTTCTTGGGCGCCGCCGCCGGACGACGCCCCGTTATTGTCGATGGCTTCATATCCGGAGCGGCTGCATTGGTTGCATACGTCATCGCGCCAGAAGCCCGGCATAGGTTCATAGCCTCACACCAGTCCGTAGAGCCAGGCCACAGACTGGGACTCAGCCATATGGGATTGGAGCCTCTTTTGGATATGGGTATGCGGCTGGGTGAAGGATCCGGAGCAGCCCTGTCGATACACATAGTTGAAGCGGCGGCCAAGTGTCTCTCTGATATGACCACATTCGCCGAAGCGGGCGTATCAGAAAAGATCGAAGACGATAGTCAAGGGGCAGCATCCTGATCTCTTTCTGGCTCAATCCCCTTCGGCTGGCGGTGACTTTCCTCACCATCTTCCCGGTCTCGCATAACATGGACCGAGACCCGCGGAACGTGAGCAACTCAAGGGCGTTCTACCCTGCAGTCGGCCTGCTGATGGGCCTGATTCTTGTAGGCGTGGAGGAAGCGTCCAGCCGCCTGTTCTCAGAACCCTTGACTGCCGCGTTTCTGGTGGCCGCCATGGTCATTGTCACCAGAGGTCTCCACCTGGACGGCTTGATGGACGTATTCGACGGAGTGTTCGGCGGCTTCACTCGAGAGCGTCGCTTGGAGATCATGCGTGACTCCCGCGTCGGTGCCTTTGGAGTGGTTGGAGGCATGACGGTCTTGCTCCTCAAGTACGGTGCCCTGGTATCTCTATTGACGCTACCCGAACCTGGTAAAGAGTGGGCACTGCTTCTTTTCCCGGCATTGTCGAGATGGACCATGGTCGTTTTGCTTGGAGCTTTCCCGTATGTCCGCACCCAAGGACTCGGCTCGCAGTTTCACGATACAGATATAAAGGTCGCTACAGCGGTGGCAGGCATATCCGCGTTGGCCGCGTCAGTCTTGCTTGGAGGTTTTGCCGGACTGGGACTATTTTTCGGAGTGACGCTCGTGGCCTGGCTGACGGGGTGGTCGATAGCCAAGTCGCTGGGCGGACTCACCGGTGACACCTATGGGGCCACCAACGAGATCATCGAGACAACTGTGATAATAGGCGCCGCTGCCTTAGCCACTCAAGAATGGCTGGAACCGTTGACCGACCTGCTGGACCGCTTTTGATGTTTTCCAGCTCTGATGACCTGGCGGTCCTAGCCTTGGCCGTGTTGCTCGACCTTACGCTGGGTGAGCCGCCCACACGGTTCCACCCAACGGTCTGGATGGGGCGTATGGTTGGGTTTCTGGAATCGCGGGCCCCTAAAGAAAGTCTTGCTGCGATAACGGCTGGCCTCCTGATAACCTTGTCTTTAGCCTTTTTTTGGGGAGCGGCAGCTTTCCTAGTGGCTTGGGGCCTCAAAGAGATACACACCATAGTTTACATAGTGGTAGGCGCGGCCTTGTTGAAAACCACTTTCTCGGTTCGGCTTTTGCACAAAGAAGCCTCCTTGGTACGGGAACACCTGGACAGGGGAGACATGGATCAAGTTAGAGCCCGGATGCCGTCCCTCGTCAGCCGTGACCCATCAGGCCTGACCGCCGAGCAGGCCACAGCTGCTACCGTTGAGTCGGTCTCTGAGAACATCAACGATAGCTTCCTAGCTCCCTGGCTGTTCTTTGCGTTGTTCGGACTGCCAGGGGCATTCATATACCGCATGATTAATACACTGGACAGTATGATAGGTTATCGGGGAGTCTACGAATATCTGGGGAAAACGTCGGCTCGGTTGGATGACCTGGTCAACCTGATTCCGGCGCGGCTGGCCGGGCTGTTGTTGGTGGTATCCAGTGGGTTTTTGCCGGATCAGCAGATGGCTAGGGCATGGCGCACGATGTGGCTGCATCATAGCCGCACCAAGAGCCCCAACGCAGGTTGGACCATGAGCGGCATGGCCGGGGCTCTGGGAGTCCAACTTCAGAAAGCGGATCCAGAAGTTGGCTATCAGCTGGGCGAACCGGAACGGCCCATCGAACCCAAGGATATCGCACGATCCGTCCAGTCCATGTACCTGGTGGGTTTATTTGGGATAGCAATAGCCCTCGCGGTGACCTACGCTAGAGGAAACGTTCTCTGAAGGCCAACTGATTTTGACTTCAAACCAGCACAATGAAAATACGGTGGGCCGCCGCCCAGTGCATGGCAGTATCAACCCCCGGGAGTTGCGTGCCCTGGGCCTGAAGGNGGAAGANCTATTNGATTTCAGCGCNAGTATCAGCCCTATNGGTCCNCCNGAAGNCNNCTGGCAGGCCATGCGNAGCGTTGACCTNNGNGCNTACCCNGACCCNGAATGCCTGGANCTNCGCGAGGCNATNAGCCG
>NZUD01000086.1:5200-11899 GCA_002697005.1 Chloroflexota bacterium
TNTCGNNNNCATCTTCGNTTCTGNCTATCNANCGGATNNTNNTAGGNAANGGNTCCACTGAAATATTNCANCTNNTAACNNGAGTNTTCCTCTCTNNNAACNNGGCNGCNTTGCTNTTNACNCCGACCTANGGNGAATACGACGGGGCCTGCCGCNTGNCNGGGGNNGAGATACTGAATCTCCAAGCNNACCTTTCNGGAGATTTNAGGTGGGANATCGANGCGGCNACTNACATAATNGAAGANAAAANACCGNCNCTGNTNTTCGTNTGCAANCCCAACAACCCCACTGGNGTGTATCTTGACCANGGCGAGGTTGAGGCGTTGGCTGAGGCTGCAAGGGATGCCGACAGTCTTNTAGTGGTGGACGAAGCTTACCTGTCTTTCGTCGAACATCCCTGGGACTCTTTANATCTGCTGGACCGGNCCGAAGTGGTGCTGGTGCGTTCCATGACCAAAGATTACGCGCAGGCCGCCCTCCGCTTGGGGTACGCCATCGCTTCGGAGGAAGTGGTTTCCCGTTTACGGAGATATCAACCCGACTGGAGCGTCAATGGACTAGCGCAGAGGGCGGGTATCTGTGCTCTGGACGACTCCGGTTATTTACCTGCAGCCAGGAAGTCGGTGGCCAGTTCCAAGAATTACCTCATCAGCGAAATTGGAGCGCTTGGCTTGGAAATCCCATCTTCTGAAGCCAATTTCTTGTTGATAAAGGTCGGAGACGCCGCCAAATGGCGATCCATCCTTCTGACNAAAGGGATCGTAGTCAGGGATTGTACTTCTTTCGGCCTGCCCGAATACATACGCGTGGGTATTCGGCCCATAGGCGACTGTGAGCGGTTGGCAGCTGTCATTGCTGAAGTGNCCCAAACCGGCATTGCTGAATAAAGTCCCAACCTTTAGAATCGGNGACAANATCTGGTTCCGCTGATAAAGCGATAGGAGCGCCTGCCATGGCTACTACAACAGTTGGGAAAAGCGTCGGCGACAGTCGGTTCAACGAGACGTTCGGTCCGCCTTCCGAGAGGGCCGTTCTGAAACTTAAAACTCACTTGACTCCTTACGTTCAAGAATTCATCAAGGCCGCTCCGTTCGTAGTCCAAGCAACCGCAGATGGTGAAGGGAGATGTGACGCATCCCCCAAAGGCGGCAAACCCGGGTTCATAAAAGTGATCGACGACAAACACTTGTTGTTCCCTGACGTTGCAGGCAACCGGCTTTTCCAGTCCTACCAGAACGTTGATGAAAACCCTTACGTCGGCCTGATCTTCTTCATCCCNGGTGTCAATGACACGGTTCGGGTCAANGGCAAGGTCAGTATTGTTAGCCAAGAAGACCTAGAGAAGCGGGACGTGGTGTTGTCTCTCTACGAGACAGATGACAATTCNAAACACCTTCAGGGGATGCTAGTTGAGGTTGAAGAGGCCTATGGGCACTGCCCGAGGGCNTTGAATTTCTCCCACCTATGGGACGCGGGAGTGATAGACCAGAATAAGACCAATTCCCCNATACCGGAGCGCACGGACGAGAACTACTACCAGCATAATCANGGGAGTTANGCGTATAGATTTGGTCCTCAGCACNCAGAGGCTAACGGCTANAAAACTGGCTCCGGANAACGTCCGAGGTCAGTTTTTCATTTCNAGATTTGACCAGAAACGGTGAGACCGATTTCGGTTTACATCTGGGGAAGGCCACCGTAAGATGGGTTGAAACACACCNGTCTAATCGGCCGAGGTTTTCTCCAGATGGTAACCATCTCCTTTGAAAAACACACATTGTCCAATGGCCTGGACGTGATACTCCATGAAGACCACACGATTCCAGTNGTTGCCGTAAATGTCTGGTATCACGTGGGTTCCAAAGACGAAGAGATCGGGCGCACCGGGTTTGCCCATCTGTTCGAGCATGTGATGTTCGAAGGCTCAAAACACCACAATAGCAGCCACTTTGAGCCTCTTCAAAAAGCCGGCGCAAACCTGAACGGTTCCACTACCCCAGACCGCACCAACTACTGGGAAGACGTTCCCACCAACTACATGGACCTCGCCCTCTGGTTGGAAGCAGATCGCATGGGTTATCTGCTGGATGCCTTAGATCAACAGCGCTTCGATATCCAACGGGACGTGGTGAAGAACGAACGCCGCCAGTCCTATGAGAACCGNCCTTATGGTATGGCTAGTTGGCANCTGCAAGAGGCGTTATATCCAATGCCNCATCCTTACCACTGGATGACTATTGGTTCTCAAGAAGACCTGGATGCCGCTGAGTTGGATGACATCAAAGACTTCTTCAAGCGGTTCTATTCCCCTACCAACGCCAGTCTGGCCATCGCAGGCGACATCAAAATTGGGGAGGCGCTGGAACTGGTCAACAAATACTTCGGTGACTTGCCGCCAGGTGAATCTGTGCCCCGCAAAGGACGGCATGACTCAGGTCTTAAGGGTCGCATCGAACTCGAGATGCGTGACAAAGTAACCTTGCCGCGAGCATACGTCGCCTGGCCAACGCCTCCGGAAGGAGATATCGATGACGCTCCGATGGAGNTCTACCAGGCCATCATGTCCGATGGTCTAACTTCCCGCCTGCACAAGTCACTGGTGTATGAGAAACAGATCGCCCAGAGCGCGAGTATGCGGTATCATTCGTCGGAGATCGCCGGTCAGTGTGTCATGTCAGTGACCGCTGCTGAAGGACACGAATTGGCTGAAGTGGAAGCCGCTGCTGATGCTGAGATGGGCCGGCTGCTGCGGGAACCNCCCACCGACGAAGAGATCGCCCGGGTCAAGAACCGTATCGAAGCCAGTCATTATCGGCAACTTGCTCGCATCGGCGGGTTCGGGGGGCGGGCCGATCAATTGAACCACTTCAGCGTTTTCTCATCCAACCCCGACCTGATAAACACAAGCCTAGACAAGTATATGTCAGTGACCCGTGAGGACGTGATGCGGGTGGCAGAATCGGTCTTGGGCGACAACCAGGTGCGACTGCGGGTGCTGCCTGAACCGACCCTGTCTCCGGGCTCTGTCAAGCTGGATCGCAGCGTGATGCCTCCGCCGAAGAACGAGCCGGTCTTCACTCCACCCACTCCAACCCGAACCAAGCTCTCCAACGGCATGGGCATTTCGGTCATTGAACAGCGGGGCCTTCCCATCGTGGCTTTTGGCGTGCTGATGGATGCAGGTGCCTCCAGGGACCCGGAACAGCTACCTGGTCTGGCTGGCTTCACCGCTCAGATGCTTCCGGAGGGTACTGATACCAAATCCAGCCAAGATATCGCCCAGGCATTTGAGTTTATTGGGTCGCGCATCTCGGCCGATGGACGCCGCGAATACACCCTGCTATCGGCGGAAACCCTCACTAAACATTGGTCTACGGCGCTGGAACTCACCGCAGACCTGGTGTTGAATCCCAGTTTTCCGGATCACGAGCTCGAGCGGGTGCGTAAAGAACATCTGACAGAGCTGCGCCGGGGCAAAGACGAACCCAACGCTGTGGCCGAGCAACTGTTGGCTGGCCTGGTTTTCCGGAGAGATTCTGGATATGGGCATCCACTTTCTGGTACTGAATCATCGATAGGAGCTCTCAACCGCGACGATATGGTGCGCCAATTTGACAGGGATTACGGTCCTGAGAATGCTAATCTTATCGTTGTTGGCGACGTCAGTATCGAAGAAGTGGCAAAAAGAGCTGAATCGGTATTTGGTTCTTGGAAGGGCGGTAGCCCTGGGGTCAACGTTGAAGCCACTATCGTGCCGTCCAATGGCACGGCGACCATCTATTTGGTCGACCGGCCTGGAGCTCCCCAATCGGTAATCCGCGCCCTGCACACCACGATACCCAGGCTGCACCCCGATTACCTGGGATTGACTTTGATGAATTACGCCTTTGGTGGCCAATTCTCCGCCAGGCTAAATCAGAATCTGCGCCAGGACAAAGGATACAGCTATGGATACCAGTCTCATGTTCAGTGGCACCGCGGGCCTTCTCTTTTGCTGGCCGGTGGTTCAGTCCAGACCGAGGTTACCAAAGAGTCAGTCTTCGAGACCCTAAAGGAATTCAACGAGGTCCGCGGCGACCGGCCCATCAGCGAAGAGGAATTGGAGAACGCCAAACAGAGCGTCTTGCGGAGCTTTCCGGCAAACTTTGAACGGCCGGGAGCCGTCATGGGCCAGGTCCTTCAGATGGTCCAGTTCGGCCTGCCCGACGATTACCTCCAAACGGTCCGTTCGAACGTTGAATCCGTGACCCTCGATGACGTCCATCGAATCACTCAGGAATTGGTCCGCCCAGACCAACTGAAGATTTTGGTGGTAGGAGACCGGCAGCAGGTAGAGAAGGGACTCCGAGAGTTGGACCTGCCAACGGTGATTCTGGACGTGGATGGGGTAGAGACGACATAGGGTACATAGACAGTGAAACAGAAGAGTCCGCCGTCGCAGGGGGCTCTTCTGTTTTACTATGAATCGTCGTGGATATTATTTCTGAGGACGCTCTCCTAGTTCGAGGGTCAGCACCTCACGGGATCCTTGGCCTTCAACCACTCTGAATACCTCAACCATCAATTCTTCCCCGGCGCTGAATTCCGTTTTCAGCAGACGAGTTAGGTCTGAGACGGTCGCGATATCGTGGCCGCCTATGTTCACCAGGATATCCCCTGGTTGGATTCCGGCGATGTCGGAAGGTCCATCAATGACCGTGTTCTTGATTATGACCCCCTCGCGGATGGGCAGACCCACCCGAGCTGCGACCTCAGGCACCAGATCAGCTAGATAGACGCCCATCCATGCCCAGCGTACGTGACCCAATTCCACCAATTGCTCCGCGACCTGCTGGGCCGTCTCGATGTCTATCGCGAAGCCGATGCCCTCGACCGCGACCCCCATCCCTTGGCTGGTGCCCCGTAGAACGGCCGTGTTGATCCCAATCAGGTTGCCCTCCAGGTCGATTAGCGGGCCGCCGCTGTTGCCAGGATTTATGGAAGTGTCGGTCTGTATCAGGTCATATAGAGTGATACCAGGTGATGCTTCGATGGACCTCCCCAGGGCGGATACGACGCCCACGGTAACGGTAGGACCACCGGGTAGCGCCAGTGCGTTGCCGATCGCTATCACCCAGTCGCCGGCCCGGAGCGACCCGTTCTTTCGCAGAAGGAGGAAGGGATAACCGTCGCCCGGCAATCTGAGGACCGCCAGGTCAGATAGTCGGTCTGCACCAACGATCTCGGCCTCTACCTGAGTGCCATCGTCAAGGGTTACGGTGACTTCAACTCCGCCTTCGACCACGTGATTGTTGGTCAGCACTAGGCCAGATCCGTCAAATATCACGCCTGTCCCGCTTCCGAACCCCTGGGCCTGCCGGCCGAAACGGTCTAAAGAGATGTTTCGGGATACGATGGACACTACTGCCGGGCGCACTCTCTCGACCGTGTCCGCGATGTTGGGTAACTGGAGCATGGGCGCAGAGACAATTTGATTTCCTCCTCCAACCTTTGTTGTCGGGGTGGGAGGGTTGGAAGCGGCCGTCGGGTCGTTGGAACAGGCCACTGCTGCCAGGAGAGCCAATATTACCAGGGCCAGAGAAGCTCCGAGGGCAGACCCATGCGAAAGGACATCGGAAATGCCCAATAGATTTCTCATGCTTATAGGAATGTTTTGGCAGCCTCACGCTGGAGCCGGAATAAAGGCTCCATGCCACGGGAGGCCAACGAAAGGACTTCTTCTACAAGATGCCGTGGGAATGGTTGTGCTTCGGTTGCTCCCTGCAGCTCCACCAACCCTCCTTGGGCAGTGAGCACTACGTTGAAGTCAACGTCGGCGGCGAAGTCTTCCTCATAGCACAGGTCGAGAAGTAGCTGGTCCTTCAAGATTCCGACGCTAACCGCCGCGACGGGACAGATCAGTGGTAACTGGGTTAGTACCCGGTTATTCACCAGCATCTGCAGTGCCTGGTGCAGCGCCACGTAGGCCCCGGTTATTGAAGCAGTACGAGTACCGCCGTCAGCTTGTATAACGTCACAATCTATCTGGACGGTGCGCTCTCCCAACGCCGCCAAATCGGTTACCGCCCTCAGAGACCGGCCGATCAACCTCTGAATCTCTTGAGAGCGCCCGCTGGGCCTACCCGAGTCTCGCTCTCGGCTCGTTCGGGTATTGGTGGCGCGGGGAAGCATGGAGTACTCAGCTGTGACCCAGCCTCTGCCTTGGCCACGCATCCACCCCGGTACCCGCTCCTCCAGAGAGGCGGCGCATAGTACCTTTGTGGTCCCCATCTCGATCAATGCCGACCCTTCGGCGTATCTCTGATAACTGGGTGTGATCTTTGCGGGTCGGTTCTCGTCCCAATTCCGCCCGTCCAATCTTGAATAATCAGCCAATTTCGTTTATTCCTCAACCGGATTCTGGAGTCGCTCCAGGGGTCGAAATCCAGTATACATTACGGCTATGGGGAGGGGCCTTGAAAGGACCTTAACACCCCAGAGAGTGGGCCATCGTTGGTATTGCGCCGTCACTCCGAACCATCGGTAACGCGCACAACTTCATCGTCACCGATTCCCTTTGAATCCCCTTAGAAAAGAGCCTGCCTGCGCGTCCAGGTTGTACTAGCTGAAGCTGTCAGATTATAATTCAGCACACATCCTTGATAAATGGGGTTTAAACGTGGGCACTAACAAAGCTACATCCGCCAATGGCAGTCAGCA
>NZUD01000087.1 GCA_002697005.1 Chloroflexota bacterium
AGCAGGACTATAATATGGTGCCCTTCCAGACTTCAGTCTCGTTGGACCCGGCTTTAGACGCGACCTTGGAGGACATTCTCCGAAATGCTCCGGGCCAGCCAGACGAGGGGGAGTAGGGATTTTTCCCATCGACGCGATCCTAAATCAGCGGTCTCTCACGTAGTGTCTGTCTTGCCTTTGTTCCATCTTGACTGGAACGACAGGAAGCAACGACTGCTCGTCATGAACCTGTCGGAACATTGCGGGAAGGGATTGGCGTACCTCCAACCTAGCCCTCCCAGTTACAAAGGAGAGGAGCTTTTTTCGCTTGGGGTTAGATTAGGCCTTCGGCTTCCGCCGCTTTTTCTATCAGGTCCCAGCCTTCGTCAGTACCAGGCACAAAGTAATTGCACGCCTCGCCATCTAATACCTGTTTTCCAACTGGGTCGTCGGAAGTCACTGAAAGGAAGGCTGACTCTATCTCTAAAGCCAGCTTCGGATCCAAGTCCTTCTGCGACGTAAAACAACAGTGGGAGTAGCCGGGGCTAGACCAAAAAATCCGGACATCATCTCTCGGTAGAGTCCCATCTGCAGCCATGGTTTCCATGGCCCTTTGGCTAACGGCCCCAGCGTGAAATTCCCCACTGGCCACCCTCTCCACAACGTCCCGCTCATCTGACTTGGACTGAGAATCACGGTCGTCGCAGAAACTGCTTATCACCAGGTCTTTTCGAGGGTCTATCCCCGAGTCTTTGAGGAAAGAATAAGCGAGAAGTCCTGCCTGCACCGAGGACCGGTTGCCAAAGGCAAAGCTTTTGTCCTTAAGATCTTCAACGGTCTCGATGCCAGAGCCAGCCCTGGCGATGAAGTGTGTGGTGAAGTTGATGTCCACATCACGCATGGCAATAACCCTGCACCCATCAGCTGCCAGTCGCCTCATCTTGACATGGCTGAGAGGGCCGTTCCATGCCAGGTCAATTTCGCCTCTAACAAAGGCGTCAACCATATTATCGTAACCTGAATACAATACCCAGTCCAAATCGATTCCTCGATTTCGAAATAGCTTCTCAAGACCTTGAAAGACTTCCATATGAGAGCTAGAAGCAGTGCCGCCTAATCTGACCATACCAGGCCTCCTGTAGGGACTTTTAGGGGACTCTCAGGATGTTGGGCGGTGATTCTCAAGATTATAATGTCTGATGGGTTGGACCAGCAATCGACCAGTTCTTACACCACCTGGGATATAGCGTGATCTAGGATGTCCGCTGCTTCGTCCAGTTGGGACTCTGTGGTGGTGAATGGCGGCACGAACCTGAACACTGACCCCTTCCGACGCACGCTGAGGATCAGTCCATTCTCCAAACACAACCGGCCGATGGCCCGGCCTTGGTCATAGGCAGGTTCCCGAGTATGACGATCGCTCACCAGCTCTATCCCTTGCAGCAACCCGCGGCCACGGATATCGCCGATGATATCGTGCTTCTTCGCCAGCCGTTCCAGGTGCTCCCGCCAGTAGGTGCCGATCCGTTGGGAAACATCGACCAGTAACTCCTCCATGATTATGTCTATGCTGGCTATGGCGGCATTGGAGGGCATCGGGTCGTTGGAGTGTGAGTGCCCCACGACTAGGCCTGACCCAGAGACTCTTTCCTCTATCTCGTCGGTAGTGATTGTTGCACTGATTGCCACTCCGCCACCGAAATGCTTGGAAATAGTGAATATATCCGGGACTACTCCCTCGTGATCGAAACCCCACATGGAACCGAGTTTCGCCAATCCGGTTTGAGCTTCGTCGACGATGAGCAGCGCGCCGCGTTCCTCGCATCGGCGTTTTAGCTCTTTGAGCCAGCCTTCGGGCAGGTCTATGACCCCGCCGGCACTAAACAACGGCTCGGTGATAACCCCGGCCAGTTGGCCGTCTGCCTGGGCGTCCAGTAGATCAAAGCTGGTATTGAGACATGTGTAGTCGCACCCGCCCCGGTCTTTGCAATACGCACATCGGTATTCGTAGGGAGCCAATATGGGGTAGTGTCCCGGCGCATAGGGGCCGTAACCTTCATGCCAACCTGAGAAAGTGACGGCACGGGTCGAATCATTCATACCGTGGAAGCTCACCGCCGGGCTGGCGATCTCATAGCCACCGGTATACCGCTTAGCGATCGCCATGGCCGCCTCATTCGAGTCGCTGCCCGAGGTTAGGAACATGGAGCGATCCATGCCTTCCGGGGTAATCTCTGCCAGACGCCCGGCCAGAATAATCTCCTTATCGTTGAACATGCTCATGTGGCTATGAATCAAAGTTTCACAACTCTCTTGCAGCGCCTGCACGATGCGAGGGTGATTGTGGCCTAGGGCACCGCACATCTGCCCGGAGTTGAAATCCAGGTATTCCTTGCCGTTCACATCGCGGACGACAGAACCTCTCCCCCAAACCATGATAGGTCCAGCGACGGAGTTGGAGTCAATCCGGCTGCGGAAGCTGTATTTGCGAGCGATCTCTAGTAGTTCTGCCTCAGTTAGTTTTTGAGTCATTACACCACCTCCATGCTTAGGGCTTATATTGACCGGTTAATAAAATCAGACCGCCAGTCTATTCTGACGGTCCTATAATTCAAGTGGATTTATTTGCTCAAAAAGTCTGCACAGACTACTTCTTGAAGTGCGGCATGACTTCCTTTCCAAACCGCTCAAGCTGTTCCAGTATTACGCTCTGCGGAGTGCCAACCACAGACCCGGCATTGATCTCCTCCAATCCGGGATAACGATCTTGCAGGTCTTCTAGCTTCTCTATGATAGATTCGGGCGAACCGCAAAGCCAAGACCCAGCTCCTACCCCTTCTTCCAAAGTCGGGAGTTCGGCAGCTCTGGCCGCCGCTCCGCCGCGGCCCAAGGCGCCTATCTGATCTTTAGACAGGCCTCTAACGAACCCAAGTGGCGCAAACATCTTCATATTCTCTTCAAAATAACGCCGGGCATTATTAACGGCTTTCTCCTCTGTATCATCTATGTAGGTCGTGTAACCGATGCACAAATCGGTGCCCAGTTCGGTCTCTCGGCCGTGTTTGGCCAAAGTATCTCGCCACTGCCTCACCACCTGGTCTTGGGCACCGCCCGCTGCGGCGCCCCCACCTATTATGCCTTTGATGCCGTGCTTGGCCATAAAATCCATGGCACGTTGGCTAGCGCTGACTATGGGCTGCCAGGTTTCCACGGGCAGCGTGCGGGGCCGGGGCACCAGGGTTAGCTCCTTTAACGTGTAGCCACGGTATGGGACCTCTGGCGGGAGGGTGTAGTACTTGCCTTGGTGGGAGAAGGACTCCTCATTGAAGGCCTTCATCATAATCTCGACCTGTTCTTCGAACACCTCACGGTTGGCATCGGAGTCGGTTTCGGTACTAGGGACACCGAAAGTATCCACTTCTCGGGTATGGTAGCCTCGGCCAACGCCGAATATCACCCGCCCTTTGGTCAGAATATCTGCGGTNGCNTAATCTTCCGCCANACGNAGNGGATGCCACATNGGATTGACNTTGAACCCGCANCCNAANTTGAGNTTCTTGGTNAGGTGCGCGAAGTGGACATACATCATGAGGAGNTTNGGTATGCANTCGTATCCTTCAGGCTGNAAATGGTGCTCNGCNGACCAAAANGTGTCGTAGTNNAGCTCNTCCATCTTAAGNATNATNGCTTCCGACTTGTCNAATACACCGGCCAATCTCTCNTCTGAGAGGCGCCTTTCGTTCACTGGTGTTGCGTCGAANCCCATNTCCTCNAAATCTACGTGTCCGGCGAACAGGCTTCCGAATTTGGTAATCATCGNTCCCTCCCGAGTAACTAGGCCTAGTGGGTATCTCTGCCCATTTTATGCAGGCCTGACGGGTTGTCAACCTGAGTCTGAGCCAATCCAATGTCACGGCCTCAGTTAACGCAGTCTGATCTGGCTTTTGACCAGTAACGACAACAAAGTCCGCAACCAACCGTCCTTGGTATTTGATAAGATTTAACTATGTAAAATCGTAGGCTGCGCCGTCGCGCTGGCCACAAGCTCGGACTACGCCACCATGGCTAAAGTAAACCCAGGACGCAAGATACTGGTCGTAGACGATGAATCGGAGTCAGCGATTCTCCGTGCTATCCGCCGCCGTGTGGNANAAGAGGGTTGGGAAACGGCAATC
The DNA here is from genome assembly GCA_002697005.1 of Chloroflexota bacterium. The sequence continues at coordinate 4,155 of NZUD01000087.1, forward strand.
ATTGAACCTGAGTCCGGGTATTCGCTTGGCGAGGAATTCGAGGCTGCAACCATATATTCCATCGAACAAGAACTTCCGGACGCAGTGTTGCTGGATGTCAGGTTCGGAGAACACCGAGACGATCAGTTTCGTGGCCTCAGCATACTCAGTGAGATTGTAGAGAGGTGGCCCAAACTCCCTATCTTGATGTTTACCCAATACTCCCAAGGCCAGGAACGAGAGACGGCCGTGCGGGGTTCCTTGCAGTGGGACTCTTCCGTGGACTTTATAGACAAACTGGCGAGTCCGGACGAAGTGATTCTGCGCCTTCGAAGACTGATTGGCACATCTCCGGAGTCCATACCGATCGGTAACCAGATATTGGTTGATGTGGGGACACGCCAAGTGTTTGTCGGTTCGGGTGCAAACCGGGCTGCTGCTTTGGAGATTCAGGGAATGAAATTCGAGATATTCCGGGAGCTTGCCGCGTCCTGGTANCGCAGCCCTGGCGAATTAGTGGCTTTCTCACGCCTGGAGCGTTACTCTGATGGAGAAGATCCTCGAGCCTCATTACGGGTTAGAATACGGGAAATTAAGGATGCCATCGGCAATGCTTTGAACACCCGGTTCGGTCCCACCGAATTGATATTGAACGTTAGAGACCAAGGATACCGTCTGGTGCCACCCAAACCATGAGCAACGTTCTAACCTCGGTCAAGATTGGCGGCGGAGCGATGGTTCTGGCCGGTGTCATATTACTGATACTTGCGCCTCTGATCGGCGAAAAGGTCTTCAGTTTTCTTTGGGCACTGGAGCCTTTCACCTACATCGGCGGAGCTCTAATTATCGCTGGGCTTGGCGCGGNGGTGGCAGCCTACGCAGCGGCCGAGCAGCNATTCCANTCCATTCAAACCGTAAATGGTCGCCATAACGGTAATAGTTGGAGCGAAACCACTCTCCAATACTTCCAGCTCTTTGACCACGATCTAGGCCGACCTCTGAGAAGAATCGCCGGGAAGGAACGNGAACTGAGAGCTGTGCTTCAGGCAGCTCCTGGAGAAGCGGACGCCGGAGTTGTTGACCTGCTAGACGAGATTGAGCGGCAGACACCCAATTTCCGGTTGATGATGTCCAACATCCAGGTCCTTATCCAACTGGAATCTCCGAACAGCGAAGAGACGTTGCAGCCAGTGGAGCCCACGGAAATCGTCCGACGCATCGCTGACCTGTATACCGCCGTGGCAGTAGAGGCAGGGAAAGAGATAACTTGGTGGTCAGAACCTGCTGAAATGGGCTTGGTTTACGCCAATTCCAACGCCATCGAGCACATCGTCACCAATCTCGTTGACAACGCGGTCCGGTATGCCGGTACCCATGTTGAAGTGAAGCTGTCCAACAATCCCAGCCATTTCTTCGTGAGGGTCTGGGATGATGGTCCAGGTATCGGCACTCAATACGTCCAGCACCTTTTTGACCGGGGATGGACGCCTGAGGTGGTCCGGAGAGAGGAGAAATCCAGTTCCGGGNTGGGATTATTCATCGCCCGCAGTCTGGCCAGGCAATTAGGCGGCGACCTGACCGTAGAGACAGATGACCNGGCCGACGGCGACCACCATACTGCATTCCTATTGAGCCTGCCGTCCAATTTGGCTTCACAACCCTACGGAGTGCGTTAATCGGGGTCTGTTAAGCCTGGCAATTCCAGGTTATGCTTGGTTAAGGCTCTNGACNANTTGTATATNATTNTGGANTCGGTGTTGNANGGGGGTGCCTTAAGATGAAACCAACNGGNTTCCTTGTCGTGATAGCTTCATTGCTGTTAGTTTTGTCTGCGTGTGCCTCGGGCGTAAGCAGGACCACCACTTCTCCGACACCATTCCCCGCCAGCACCTCCACNCCTCCGCCAGAACCAACGGCAAAGCCTATTCCATCACCGACTCCAACCGCAGAGCCGACCGCCACACCCACTCTTGCTCTTGCTCCTGCCCTTGATCCCACTCCCACTCCNACTCCTACNCCNACCACTACGCCGACCGCTACACCTACCCTGCTTACGCCNCTGCCGGACCGCGACACCAGGGAAATGCCACACGTTTTCGTGGGNGAAGTCACCATCAGNGGCAACCCAGCCCCCGATGGCACAATNGTNACTGTCTGGCTGCCGGAATACGACCGACCGATCGGCAGCGCGATGTCTTCCAACGGAGGCTATTCGGTACTGGCCAATCAGCACGGACCTCAGTCTTTCGGGGGTGAGGTTATTACCTTTGAGATCAACGGGCAGGACTCTGGCAAGACCGCCATCTGGGAGAAAGGTGGGGCCACAATCTTGAATCTTTCGCTGAATTAGCAAGGAATTAAGCGGTCAGAGACTCGTCCTGTAGCGGCCCGCTTGGAACGGGAACAGCCAAGGAATAAATCCTGAACCGTCCCGATTCACTCGCCTTCTTAGCCCTTGTTCGAGCCTGCCACAGCCTTGACACTCAAAATCGAAAGACATACACTCGGATTGCTGAACTTTCCTGGTTCAGCGTCTTGTGTGGCCCGGTGGTGTAGCGGTTTAACATATCGGCCTGTCACGCCGAAGATCACGGGTTCAAATCCCGTCCGGGTCGCCACTCCTCAGGTCACTCTGAACTGCACGCAAAGGTCTATCTCCTCGTTTGGCCTTCTCGCTAACGCCTACCTGCCTACCCATCCTCCGTAGACCGGGAACTGGCTGCAGATGAACTCTATATAGGCTGGTTGACCCGACTTGTTGGCTTCCAGTGCACGTTTCAAGGCTAGGACCACCTCAGAAGGTTCACTTACTCGCTCGGTGTGGTAGCCCAATTCTCCAATGACCTTAGACATATCGACCTCATCGTAACCCAGCACATGGTGAGTGAAAGGGTCGTGGCCGTCGCCCCAGAATCCTGGACCGTACCCAGCGAAACCGCCGTTGCTGACGTGGGCCACGGTAATTCCAATCTTCTGCCGGAGCGCAACTTCCAGTTGGCCAAGCATATAACCCAGGCCTGCTTCACCGGTGACGGCGACACAATCTTTGTCGGGGAAGGCAAGCTTGGCGGCAATAGTGGAAGCAAAGCTGAATCCCAAAGAGGAGACGTTGCCCCAGCCCAAGAACCCCCGGGGTACCAGGGTGTCATATACCGTGCTTAGCTGGTCACGGGTGTTGCCAGACTCGTGGGTGACAAAAGACTTGAGAGGATCCAACGCTTCCATCAATCCGGCATAGACCTTGTATGGATTGATGGGCTTGTCGGTAGATGCCATAGCTTCCCGGTATTTGGTCATAGCCGAATCGCGTTCCGCCTTTACCTCGCTGACCACGTTCCCAGCGGCCCGGCCGTTGCCCGAGGTTTTGCTCGAAACCTCAGCAGACAGCGCCTCCAAGGCGAACTTGGCATCGCCAATCACGGCTTGGGCCGTGGGATAGGTCTTGTTTATATGTAGTTCGTCGATGGTGCAGTGGACGATTGTCTTGTTCACGGCGTTGGGGATACCGTGGCTAAACCGTCCGGGGGATAAGCTCGAGCCGACGGCGAACAACAGGTCGCATTTGCCCAGATAGTGGTTTACCTGGTCACCCCGCACACCGACGAACAAAGGATGGTCTTCCGGAAACACACCTTTGGCCTTCAGTGTGGTTATTACAGGTGCGTTCACGAGTTCAGCAAAAGCCGTCAGCTCGGCCGACGCACCCGCATAGACGACACCTTCACCAGCGTAGATTACTGGATTTTCGGCCTTCAGTATCAGGTCGACCGCACCAGCTACATCTGAAGGGTCCGGCGCGTATTTAGAGCCCTTCACTGGCACATATGGGTCTGCCGTGTCGTCGTACTGAGCGTCAGAGTCGGGGATGGCGATTACCACAGGACCGGGGCGTCCGGTGCGCAGCATTGTGAAGGCGCGGCGCATAAACTCGGGCAGGCGTTCCGGCTTGTCCAAGTGGCCGTACCACTTGGACACAGTCTTCAAAGCAGATGTGACGTCGAACTGGCTATTCTCGGTCTCCCCGGCCGGTATTCCGTCCGTGATGCAGAGGACCGGTGAGCCGTCTTCAAAGGCCTGGGCCATCCCGGCGAACGCTACCTGTAGTCCGGCGGCATTAACGCCGCCTTGGAAGGTGCAAACCCCGTTCTTAGTGCCGGCCGTTATCCTGGAATAAGCATCGGCCACTGCCACGGCATAACGGTCATCCCGCATCATCACCATGGGCACTCCCTCACGGCCCAAGGCGTTATTCACCTTACAAACAGGGAATGTCGATACCCATTCGACGCCCTCTTGTTTGAGTATGCGAGCCAAGCCAGTGGCTACATCAATAGTCATTGTTCCATTCCTCCGCTTGAATTGTGTTGCTGTAAGCGATCGACAGATCACAATCCCGGGGCAATCCCAATTCCGACCGCCGAGTTTACATACTTGAAACAAACAGATGCTACTCTAGTTGAGCGGTGCCTGGATTACAACCGGAAACCGCCCGGATTGCGAGGGCCGGCCGATGGCGAAAGGTAGATTTGACCAAGCCTTGGGATTCTCGCTATAGTTTGCCCACAGATGGGCGGCGGATCCCTGTAGGTGAATCCTGGCAGGGCAACGAAAAGTAGGACGGAGAGTTATGAGTTACAAGGCTGAGTACATCTGGGTTGACGGACAAAAACCCACCGCCAAGCTGCGGTCCAAGGGTAAGGTGATTGCCGACGGAGAAGAACCTCCCGTTTGGGGATTCGACGGTTCGAGTACGAACCAGGCTCCCGGTGAGAATTCAGACTGCGTCCTGAATCCGGTATTCATTTGCCCTGATCCTATCCGTGGGGGAAACAACAAGCTGGTCATGTGCGAGGTTTTGCTCACCGACATGACTCCTCATCCCTCGAACACCAGAGCTGCCTGCGCAGCGTCTGCCGAAAAATTCGGCGAGATGGACATGTGGTTCGGGATTGAACAAGAATACACCTACTTCGACGGCATCAAGCCTTTGGGTTGGCCTGACAACGGCTTCCCCGCTCCTCAGGGTGGTTATTATTGCGGAGTCGGTTCAGACGAGGTCTTCGGACGGCCTATCGTTGAGGCCCACTTGGACGCCTGCCTCGAAGCCGGCCTGGCCATCTCTGGGATCAACGGCGAGGTCATGCCCGGACAGTGGGAGTTCCAGATCGGACCCATCGGTGCGCCCGCTGCCGCCGACCATCTTTGGGTGGCTCGCTGGTTGCTCTACCGGATAGGCGAGCAATTCAATGTGAGCGCCACTCTGGATCCCAAACCAGTCCGCGGCGACTGGAACGGCGCCGGTGCCCACACCAACTTCTCTACCGTGCAGATGCGAAATGACTACGACGCCTGCGTCGCAGCCGCCGAAGCCCTTGGAACACGCGCTGAACTCCACATCGCCAATTACGGCGACCGTATCGAAGAACGCCTGACCGGCGAGCACGAAACCTGTTCCTACAAGGAATTCAGGTATGGCGTTTCCGACCGCGGCGCATCCATCAGGATTCCCTGGCAAGTAGCCCGCGACCAGAAGGGTTACATCGAAGACCGCCGACCCAACGCCAACTGCGACCCGTATGTGGTGACCCAGCTCATCCTAGACACTGTCTGCGGGGCCGTTGCTAACGCTAAATAACGCCTAGTCACCGCACAAACCAAAAATCTCCGCTCCCGACAAACAGGAGCGGAGATTTTTGATTGACCGACCTAATTTGAGAACGAAGAAGGTTACGGACTTCCTTGATAGATTCCGGCTTCGGCCGGAATAACGGTTGAGCTGTATTTGGGGCTAGGTTCCGATACGGAAAGGGTCTACTGCGTCCTGTACCGAACGGATGATGGAGAAGGCGGTGAGTTTACCTGTCTTGGGGTTTTCTGACGGGTTGTTCTCGATGTGCACCTGAAGCAAGCCAAACTCTCCAATCACTTCAATGTCATGGCAGTTGCGTTGTAGCCCGGGCACAGCCAACATCTTAACCAAGGTCCTATCGGGACCAACACCGGCCAAGCTAACCGCAGCTGAGACGTTGAGGTTGGCAGGAAATCCTTTCACAGCTTCCCTGGCTGTCCCGGAGAAGACTTCCAACTCTTCCTCCAAACCTTCCAGGGTTATTCCATTCTCCACCAGGTGTGGCGCGCCCTCCAATCCGATGGGCGGTTTGCGAGACACCATGGTTACTTGATCTACCTGGCCGGTGCAGGCAGACTTTATACCGTCTAATCCAGCTATGGCACCGGACGGAGCCAGAAGACGGCATCCCTTTTCTCTAGCCTCTTCAATGATGTCAGGATTGTCCAGAAGAGCTCCGATGCTGATGACCATAAGGTCTTTTCTGGAGGCAAAGGTTTCTTTGGCCAGGTCGGCTACTATGTTCCCGCCCGCCGCTTCCACCAACAGGTCAGACTTCTCTATCAGCTGCTGGCGGTTCAGATAAGGAGGCGGAGAGTTCAGCCCACTGAGGAACTCGTATGCCCGGTGTTCATCGCGGCTGGTCACGCCGGCTACCGAAACGCCCAGCTTGCCTGAGTCAGCGGCCCGCAGCAAGGCTTGGCCGATGGCCCCACACCCAACGATACCTATCGACTGGGTCATAAAGTCATCTCCCC
>NZUD01000088.1 GCA_002697005.1 Chloroflexota bacterium
CGGTTGTATAAAGCCGCCTGAAGCATCTGGGATTCCCGCAACCTCTTGGCCGACTTGATTTCAACCACGCGATAGCTGAAATCACCAAAGACAGAAGGTACGCCGTCTACCCGCTCTAATATGTCAGGCCGACCAGTCAGGCCGTGAGACCAGCAGACCAGAGGCATGTCTTTGATGAACTGGCCTCCCTCAGACATCATCTCCAATGACTGGCAGAAACCCTCTTCCTCGGTCGTAAAGGCCTTTTGGATTCCGCCAGGGTACATACGCTCATTGACCCGATCCTGGTGGGCGTTACCAATGTCAAAGATGTGTTGCATCCGGTCGTTCATAGGGTCTTTTGCTTCGACCGGAGCGTGGAGATTACACCATAAGGTGATGGGCGATTCGAGATAGCGTTCCACCCAACCAGCCCGGATAGATCCGTCTTTGGCCCCGTTAGTCAATTGGTTATAGATGTCTTCGACGTTCATACCCGCACCCATGGAGATTCATCGAGTGTTTACCAAAGTTGGTTGGATACGAGTGGCAAGCCACCCATCTAGCTGACTACGACATTGACCAGGCGGCCAGGAACATAGACCATTTTGGCCACCGACTTGCCTTCAACATGATTCTGAACCCGTGGGCTGGCTAGGGCGAGCGCTTGAGCTTCGGCCTCTTCTATTCCCACTGAAACTTCAATTTTGTCGCGAACCTTGCCGTTGACCTGAACAATCAAAGTTATGACATCTTCCGCTGCCAAGTCATCGTCCCAGGAGGGGAAATCCTGTTGGTGGATACTATAAGGATGTCCGTTCATCTCCCACAGCTCTTCAGTCATGTGTGGGGCCATCGGCGCAAGCAGAAGCAGCAGGTTCTCGGTGCAGTTCCGCCAGCTCTTGGCATCGACGCTAGCATCAGACCAAACCTTGTTCAAATGGTTGGTCAACTCCATCAATGAAGCTATGGCAGTGTTGAACTTGAATTTTTCCAAGTCATTGTGGCACTTTCGGATGGTCTGGTGCAGCAATCGGTTAGTGTCACGAACGGATTCAGCATTAACGGAAGGGCCGCCAAGTTGGCTGGCATCGCGAACCGCTATATCCCAAACCCGGTTCAGCCAGCGAGCGGTTCCATTGATGCCCACATCGCTCCAGGGGCCACCTTGATCCCAAGGGCCAATAAACATCAGGAAACAACGCACAGCGTCAGCCCCAAGCGCATCGACAACCTCATCGGGGTTGACCACGTTTCCGCGACTCTTGCTCATCTTCTCGTGGTCTGAGCCCAAAATCACACCCTGGTTGAACAGCCTTAGGAATGGCTCGTCATAGTCCACCAATCCCATATCGTGCATACCCTTGGTGAAGAACCGAGAGTAAAGCAGATGCATTACCGCGTGCTCGGCTCCGCCGGTGTACTGGTCGACGGTCATCCAGCGGTCTAGTAGTTTGGAGTCGGCCGGGTCATCCATGTTATGAGGATCGAGGTAACGCATCATATACCAAGACGAATCCATAAACGTGTCCATGGTATCAGTCTCGCGTTTGGCGTTGACGCCGCACTGGGGGCAATCGGTGTTGAGGAACTCCTGGTTAGACGCCAAAGGCGACTCACCCGTAGGCGTGAAATCCGCGTCTTGGGGCAGTAGCACCGGCAAGTCTTTCTCTGGAACCGGTACCACCCCACAGACGTCGCAATAGACCATGGGTATCGGAGTGCCCCAATAGCGCTGTCTGGATATCAACCAGTCCCGCATGCGGTACGAGACCGTTTTAATACCCCAGCCATTCTTTTCTAGGTCTGCGGCGATGGCTATTTTGCCTTCGCTGTTAGTCATACCATCGTAGGCACCAGAGTTGGTCATAAAGCCTTCGTCGAGATAAGCCTCTGAGGGTTCTTTTCCGTCCCACTCTATGGGAGCTATGACTGTTTTGATGGGAAGTTTGTACTTTTGAGCGAACATGAAATCGCGGGAGTCATGGGCAGGTACGCCCATAACGGCGCCGGTGCCATAAGTGGTAAGCACGTAATCGCCGATATATACCGGTACGCGTTGTCCATTCAGACGGTTGACGGCATAACTCCCTGTGAAAACTCCCGTCTTTTCTTTTTCCACAGACAGCCGGTCGATCTCCGAGGTTTGCCGGGCTTTGGTGATGTACTCGTCGACAGCCTGTTGATTCTGGGCCGAGGTCAGGCCAGGAACCAAAGGGTGCTCCGGGGCCAACACGATGAACGTCACACCGAAGATAGTGTCTACACGAGTAGTGAAGGTGCGGATCTCTTTTTCTTCCAGTCCCGCTTCAGATATATCAAAGCCTATCTCTACTCCCTCGCTGCGGCCAATCCAATTCTGTTGCATCGTCAAGATCTTTTCTGGCCATTCTTCTAGGCCGTCGAAGTCCAGCAGGCGGTCGGCATATTCAGTAATCTTGAAGAACCATTGTTCTAGGTCTCGGCGGGTAATCTCAGAGCCGCAACGTTCGCAGGCGCCATTTAATACTTGCTCGTTGGCCAGCACCGTCTGACAAGACGGACACCAAACTACAGGTGCTTTGGCCCGATGAGCCAGCCCGTTCTCAAAAAATTTTAGGAAGAACCATTGGTTCCATCGGTAATACTCGGGCTGGCAGGTTATAACCTCCCGGTCCCAATCATAGATGGCCCCCAGCGATCGTAGTTGGCGGCGCATATTCTCAATATTACTTATGGTCCATTCGTAGGGATGGATCCCACGGCTGATAGCCGCGTTCTCAGCTGGCAACCCAAAAGCGTCGAAGCCGATGGGGTGGAGTACGTTGTAACCCTGCATCCGCCGGAACCGGGCATGTGCGTCGGCTGGAGCCATTGCGTACCAGTGGCCTATATGGAGATCTCCCGAAGGGTACGGATACATAGTCATCTCATACCATTTGGGTCTGGAATCATCGTCCGAAACCTTATGCAAGCCATCCCGCTCCCAACGTGCCTGCCATTTGCGGTCCATCGCGGCGGGATCGAAAGCCAGTTCGACCTGCCGAGGGCTACTGCTCATTTACCGTCTCCTCAACTGTCAGAGCGCCTGCGAATACCGATAATGCGTCGACGTCCCTCGTGACAATCATATTAGCATACAAGCTGTTCCAGTCACGAAAACCAGGATACACCGCCTGGACGAATTCGCCGCAACAGGCCCATCTGCTTCATTGACACAAGAAAACACGAATCCTAAAATTTTAACCACTGTATTAGATACTTCATTAAAGAGACGGACAGGAAACACGGTTTCAACCGTAACTCGTCCCCATTAGAAATCCTTCCCTCGCGTCTTCCCAAGCTGCTCCTGATAGATGTCCGGAGATTCCCAATTTTTCAGATGACGATAGTCTTTCTATATCCGCGGTTCATGTTTGCCGTACGCCAATCGGCAATCGTTCCCGTTGATAGTGACCATGGCTTCTAGACGCGGATCCAGACCCATGGACAACATCGTCCGGCTCCGGCGGAGACGGGAGTTATCTCCTACGGTCGCGGAAATAGAGCCGCCTAAGGAAAACAAGCCTTTACTGGGAACAACCTCCATTCTTCTCATAGGATTCGCCCTGCTGATACTGGTGGGCGGCAGCCTATTGACACTGCCCGTCGCCAATAACGGCTCTGGTTCGACCCCGATGGAAACCGCCTTTTTCACATCGGTCTCCGCAGTTACTGTGACCGGCCATACAGTGGTCAATTCGAGCACCTATTGGTCGACGTTCGGCCACACGGTTATCTTCGTGTTGATACTGGTGGGCGGTCTGGGGTTCATGGTTGTAAGCACTTTCATATTGCTCCTGATTGGCCAGCGGTCGACCCTGCAAGAACGGATGTTAACCCGTGGATTGATGAGGGATACCGTGGGCGTGGACCATATGGGAGGCTTACGCCATCTGAGCCGTGCGGTAATCCTAGCTGTCTTCCTACTCTATCTGGCGGGTGCGGCGGCATTGTTCATCCAAATTCACGGTACTGTAGAAGGCATGAGCACGCTGAGGGAGCTCTGGCACTCGCTTTTCCTTTCAGTATCGTCTTTCAACAACGCCGGTTTCCAGATATTCCCTGAGGCGGACGGCGGCAGCGTTGCGCGCTTCATTTCAAGCCCTGGATTGCTGCTGATCATGACCTTCCTGATGATCCTTGGCGGGCTGGGCTGGGTGCTAGTGGTGGACGTCTTCCGCAAGCGCAGAATCTCTCGGTTTTCGCTGGAAACCAAATTAGTCCTCGTGACAAGCATCCTACTGTGGGTACTGGGTGGCGGGGTGCTGTATCTGTCGGAATTCGCCAATTCAGAGACCATGGGAGACTTGAGCTGGTTCGACAAGATTATTGGCGCTATCTTCAGTTCTGTTAGCGGCCGAACCGCCGGGTTTTCTATAATCGACTTCAGTCAGGTTGAAGAAGTAACCAAAACGACGTTCTCAGGTCTGATGTTCATTGGCGGCGCGGCCGGTTCCGTGGCCGGCGGTATCAAAGTCGGCACTTTCGCGGTGTTGATGGCAGCAGTTATCTCATCTCTGCGGGGCCGCCCTCACGCCGAGGCCTTTGGGCGGGAAATTCACCAATCTCAGCTACAAAGGGCCCTAACTGTTGCCGTCCTCGGCTTGGGGTTCGTAGTGCTCTCTGCCACAATCTTGACGGCTCTTGAGCCGGAACTGGAGTTCTTGGACGTTATCTTCGATACCGTATCCGCGTTCGGAACCACCGGCGCTTCCACTGGCATCATTCCAGATACCGGTTTAGTCTCGAAGATACTCTTCATGATATTGATGTACGTTGGACGCCTAGGGCCGGTCGCCTTGGCTCTCGCTTTGGCCCCGGAGAACGATACGGAGGTGTACCGCTTCGCCCAAGAAAGCGTTAAGATAGGCTGACGTACTCGATATGGATTTGATGCTGTGAAAAAACAAGTCTGCGTAATCGGTCTCGGCCGGTTCGGAGCCACACTGTCTCAGGAGCTCTTCCAGAGCGGCCATGACGTCCTGGCCATTGACGTCGATGAAGCTAGGATTCAGGATCAACTGGATCGAGCGACCTACGCCGTACGCGCCGACGCCACCAACGAGTCTATGCTCAAAGAGTTGGACGTAGCCGAATATGATGTGTGCGTTGTGTCCTTAGGGAGCGAGAACATACAGGCCAGCATACTGGTCTCCGTACTGCTCAAAAGCATGGGCGTACCGTTTATCATCGCCCGTGCCGCCAACGAACTTCATGGCTCGACGCTAGAGAGAATCGGTGTGGACAGAGTGGTCTATCCGGAATCAGAAAGCGCCCGCCGCACCGCTCATGTAGGGTTCGAAACCGGAGTCATAGATTACATGCCCATTGTCCCTGATTTCGGCATCAGCAAGCTTCGCCCGCCAGAAGGGATGCTTGGCCATACGCTTGAAGAGGCAGGACTGGCGGGAACAGCCGACCGCCACGGCATATCCGTGCTGGCCATTCGCAGAGGACGGACATCCTTCCTGCACCCAGCCAAAGACGAAGAAATCAAGGCCGGTGACGTATTGATTGTGGCCGCCACCAACGAACATTTGGGCAAGATTTCGGAGATAGCCAGGCACCTGGAGCCATCAGCTTCAGGACCGCACAACCATCACAATGGCGCCTGATAACCTCGACCCGCGTAAATTCTCCTTCAAAATATCATGTAACAACGCTCGCCAACGACTTAATCCTGCTAACCCTTATGCCGACGCTGAGATTCATGGAATACTTCAGATTGCGATTTGTCTGGAACAATAACATTCAGCCGATATCTCACGGCCCAAGAACAGGTAATTTCTCTGCCCGTTCCTACCGCCAGCCTAGATCCACACAAAGCTTGTTGTATTGGATAGACACTGCTCGTATAATCTGCCATTGATTATTTGCCACGGTAAGGAGTAACTTTTCGTGGCTGAGTTTACGTCACCAATCAGGACGGTGCCCAGATATGCGATTGGATGCGCAACGAATATTGGTGCCTGTCAACGGCAAACCATACAGCGAACGCACGTTCCGGTGGGCCTGCCAGATGGCCCGAGAAGCAAAGACCGAACTCCATGCGGTATATGTGATTGAAGTCCCTCTGGAGTTGTCTTTAGAGTCCGAGATTTCCGAAGATATCAACAAAGGTGAAGAGATACTAACGCGTATCGAAGCAATCGCTTCCGAAGAGAAATACAAAGGTCTTCAAGCCCGATTCTTGCGCGCCAGGCAGGCTGGCCCGGCCGTGGTAGTAGAATCGGAAGACAGGTTCATGGACTTGTTGATCGTCGGAGCCCCATATAACCGCCGGTTCGGCGAATGCAAGCTGGGGTCTACGGCTTCATACATTTTCCATAACGCTTCCTGCCAAGTAATCTTCTGTCGGGAACAGGCCCCGTCCCCTATCCTCCTTAGAGACTAGCGCTAGAAACGAGCTATGAGAGTCTTGATATTCGGTTGTAACCGGCTCAGCGCCAGTTTGGTGGCAGACCTTGCTGGAGATGACAATCAGGTCACCGTGCTGGGTGGTGAGAGAGATTGTTTGGAAAACGTGGCCACTCATCCCGGTGTTCGAGTGGTTCTCACAGCCGAACCCATGATGCAGGACTATCTACATGAGGGCGGCATAGATCATTCCGACGTTTTCCTTGCTATGTCCGATGATGACCACCAAAACATACTGGTCTCCCAGATAGCCAAGCATATCTACAACGTCCCCAAGGTCGTCTGTCATCTGGGCAGTCCGCAGCTGCAAGTCCTGTATGCAGCCCTGGGTTTGGACGTGGTAGGCTATTCGTTCGGCCTGCTGCAAGATGTCCGTCAGGCGATCCAAGAATCAGCGCAAACATAGTTTTCCCCTTATGTACGTAGTAATAGTTGGTTGTAGTGAGTCCGGCTACCACCTTTCCAAGGCGCTAATCGCCGGGGGACACGAAGTTGTGGTCGTTGAAAAAAGCATTGAGCGCTTCCAGTTGCTTAAGGATGAACTGGGCACGGTGGCATTGTTGGGTGACGGCACCGACGAACTAACATTGAAACGTGCGGGCATAGCGCGCGCTGACGTCGTCGTCAGCCTAACCGGTGTCGACGCCACAAACTTGGTGATTACCCAGATGACCAAGCACATCTTCCAGGTCCCACGTACCATGGCATTGATTAAAGACCCCAAGAACGAGCCCATTTTCCACGAAATTGGTATCGACGTAGTGGTGAACTCAACCCACTTGGTTTTGGAATCCATGGAGGAAGGTGTCCCGGGCAGGCCCCTGGTCCATCTGATGAACCTCAGAGTGCCAGGTATGGAGTTGGTTAGTGTGTCCATACCGGAGGATTCCAACATCATCGGCAAACGCTTGAGTGAGATTGAACTGCCTCCCAACAGCTTCATCACGCTGATTGTGAAGAAGACAGGCGCAACTCTGCCAACCGGCCGTTCTGTGGTGGAGGCAGAGGACGAGCTCGTGACTGTGACGCCAGAGGGCGATGAACAGATCCTTTACGACATCCTGACCGGGGTCTAGTCATGGCACCTACGATTGGATTCTTGGGCCCCCCAGGCACCTATTCAGAAGAAGCTGCCCTGCTATACGACCTATCTGCAGACAGGCATTATCCTACCATCACGGCTGTTGGGGAAGCGGTAGCTGCAGGAGAGATAGATGAGGGCATCGTCCCCATTGAAAACAGTTTGGCTGGCGCGGTGATATTCACATTAGACTTACTAATCGACCAGCCTAAATTGTTCATTCGCGGCGAAATCGATCTGCCCATCGAACACTATCTCTTAGCCAAACCAGGCACCGACCCGTCTGAGATCAAGGTGATCTACTCCCATCCGCAGGCGTTGGCCCAGTGCCGTGGCTATCTGGAAAAGAACTATCCAAACGCTGAACAGATGGCTTCCCTGAGCACTGTGCTCTGCGTAACCGACTCGTTTGAAAGCTCAGTTCCCGCCGCGGCAATCTCGCCTCGGAGAGCATCCGAACTGTACGACGTGGATATCTTGGACCGTGGTATTCAGGACGAGAAGTCAAACGTAACGCGATTCGCTGTGTTGGGTTTGTCAGACCATGAGCCTACCGGCCAAGATAAAACTTCCATGGCCTTCACGTTTGAGGAAGACACGCCGGGGCTGCTCTATAGAGTGCTAAGAGAGTTCGGGCAAAGGGACATCAATCTGTTCAAAATCGAGTCGAGACCCACCAAGAAATTCCTCGGCGAATATATCTTCTTGATGGACTGCGCTGGACATCGGGAAGAGTCGCCGATGAAAGAAGCGTTGGCCGCCCTTTCAGAGCCGATCAGCATGCTACGAATACTAGGTTCATACCCACGGTGGAACCCGAAGAACTAGCTACCACCTTTCGTAACTTTCCCAAAAAACGCGACGGCCCTCCTCCAGTAGTATTGCTAAGAAACCCAAGCACCACACACATCACTTCTTAGCCGGTTAACCAATTAGAGGAGGGCCGTCCGGGTCAGGCCCTGTACAGTCAGTCCACCTAGTGAACGTTATCCTTGGCTTTCTGACACTTAGGGCACAAGGCCCGCGCACCCGTCTTATTTAATAGATTCTACTTACTCAGCAGTGTTCCTCGAATCACCATTTGTATTAATCTAAAAATAGATTGAATAGAACTTAGATAATATTTTTAAATTTTAACCAAAGAACACTCTTATGTCAAATCGTGACCAATGGCTGCAGAAATACACCTGCCAAAAGCCTTGACATCTTTTAAACAGGCTNTAGCAACACCCGTTATATCAGTCCCAGGTGGTTTCGTAGATGCCGGTGCGGTCATTTTCAAACACCTTCCTGCCCANGACCTCAAACTTCGAGAGGCCATTGCCTGGATACGTGATNCGTTCAAGGTCGCCGACAATGACGTACCTCACCCGGTATTCGCGCAACAATTCTAATGCTCGCTTGTGATCGACAGTCTCATACATCTCCCTTACATCCTCAGCACGNTCATCGATGGCGAAGGAATAGGCGGTGCGTTGTTGTATCTGATGCCAAGGCCATCCGATCACGGTAGGCAAGCCGGTGTAGATCGAGAACCTGGATCCCCAGTGGTACTGGCTCAGGTGTGCCTCTAGAATGACCGGAGATCCCTTTACATTGTCCAGGACCCAGTCTATGGCTTCCAGATCCCATTCTAGCCGTATGGACTGCCCCTGTTCTTGATGGACGGCCTCTGACATATATGCCATGCCGTTCAGAGTNGGCGGACTATCACTAAATCGGTCGGATAGCCTGGCCCGACTTCCGAAAGTCGTGTAGATCAAACTTGAACCCAACAATGCCACCAACGCCATGACCCAGATCCCCGAACCTACTCCGAGGGCTGTTTTCAAGAATCCGGACGTTCCCAGCTGCCAGAGCATGTAAGCAGACACCACGCTAAAAAGCACCCATATCTCCAAGTAGTACTTGAATAAAGTGTTCATCCGTCCAATGTCACCCTCGACCCGGACTAAGTCCACACCGATACCGATGAATAAGGCCAAGCCCAGCAGAAAAAGAGGCACAGCCTCATAGGCGCGGCTTTCGTCGTTGGAAGCAAATACCTTCCAAGCAACGATGCCCGCAAGGGTCAAAAAAACAAACAACAGTGTCACATTCCAGAATCCAGCGGCCCCGAAGAAGATGGCGCCCAACAGAGCGACCCCGATNCACACCCTCATCCATCTCATGCCCGGCACAGCAGGATCGTAATTCCGGTACCTGACACTGCNCGTCAGACCTCTAAGTACATCTCGAGCCTGGTACAACAGGAACGATGCAATCACAAACAGGAACAGGCCATGAATCCCCAAAAACCGGAGCACCGGAGTTCGCCACTTGGACGCCTCCAGGCCGCTGTTGAATGTCTCGTATGTTTGGTGGAAGGGTAGGAATGCCAGTATGCTCACNCCCACNACGGTCACNGCCAGCAATGCGAACAAAGTTAATCTCGCTGTCAAAGTACCGCCAACGAAATACACTGCCAGCGANAGCAGCCCCAAAGTCAAGATGAGATAGGATGGGAAGTCCCAGCTATTCACCACCCAGAGTGAACCTAGTCCCAAGCCCAACACCACCGTGGCCGCGATTGTCCAAATCCGGCCACCCTCCTTGAGNCCCACTACCAAGTTCAACCCAAGCCCAACCACNAGCAGGGTGAACGGTATCACCATCATGTGGGCATGGAGGTCGGCAAACAGGAATGTGAAGAACGGAAATTCGGTTATGTGGAATGATACCTCAGAGTATCCAGTTATTTTCTCCGGGACCCAGAAGGCCAGCAAGTTGGGTTCGATATNCTCCAAGCTCGGCAACATCCGGCTACTGTGCCAAAAATCGAAAGCACGGAACGGCGTTCCATCCACCACCATATGCCACAAGTTCTGAATCATTTGCACCATGCCGTCCAGGTTACCGATAACAGCTATAAAGCTCCCACCGATCACCCCAGCAGCGACAGGACTCCATACCCACTGCCGCCACGGAGCTCGCATTTCGCCTGGTCGTGATGGAAANTCAATGCCCGGAGTGGCGATCGTATGGCTCATCACCCGCCGTTGTCGAACGCCTTCAGTCAGGTTGTAGACCAGAGTGTAAGCNCCGGTCAGGGTCAGGGCAAAGAACATTGGTACGGCAAGGTTGAAAGCAGTAGTGGGTAGTATTCCGGTGACCCTTATGATGCTCGACACCACGAAATATCCCCAGTAGTAGTAATTCANGAAACCGCCGGCGAACCATGGGTCGAAAGGCGGCAATGTGGTGGAGCGGACTACAGCATTCAGATACGCCAACTCCATTGGCTTCTCACCGCCCCGAAAGGGATGCCACAGGTCCGGGTTGGCATAGCGCAATAAAACAAATCCCAGAAAAGCTACTAGAAACAGAGCCTCACCNAACAACANCAACCGCCAATGNTCTTTTAANAAATCAGNGGTCTCCTNCCATCGGGCCGCCAGNACCATNGCCGTTAGCGCNGCCACGACGCCGAGCCCTAGGTAGACGGCCCANCGTGAAAAGTCCATCAACCCTAANGACACCGANATCCAAGCGACATAGCTGACGGCCAAAAGCCCGAATATCCGCGCCAANATGATNCCCCGGTCAGGGAGNGGCCTAAAAATGAACATGGTCAATGGCAGAGCCACCAGGTAAATCAGTTCCACCACCAGCAACCAAGCAAGAACTGGCACATCATTGGTCCAGCCATCTCGGCTAACGACCTCCGAGAAAGTCCCACCTGCTTGCTGTGCGACCAAGTCATCTTTTGATAGAAGCAGGCCAACATCCCGATCACCAGCGCCCTGAGTGCTGATTTTAAGGCGGGTTCCAATGATCGATTCATCCAGATGACCAGTGTTCTTGAACAGCAAAACCCTGGGGTGGTCATAGCCGACTACGTTGTCATCGGCGTACCCCAGGTCTAATACAACTAGTGGCTCATCGCCAG
>NZUD01000089.1 GCA_002697005.1 Chloroflexota bacterium
GGTAGCTTTGCGATCCTGGTTTGGCCCATGCCGGCATGGCCATTAACTGACGCCCGCAGCTGACGCATGCAGGAACGCCCGGCTCATTTGTCGAGCCACAGCCGTTACAGATAGACTGATTGTTCATATGTCAAAACCCATTCCATAGACCTTTACTCAGGTTTCACTTAGGCCGAACCAGTTTTTACTAACGTTTTCAGCCGGTGGGTTCTATGACGGTAATCGTTTGATTTGCCTTAACATTACTTAAGGTCTGTGTGGTTCCACTCGGCCAGTGGATCTCTAATGAATCCACTATTTGAGCATCTGCCAGGCCAAAGTGGGCAACTAGCGAATTTTGGGACATACTACTCCCTCCTGCTGAGATGGACCTCCACTGAACTTCAAGGCCGTAAGTAATCTTCAAGCGTGCCCCTATACCGTTGGCGTTACTGATAGTTCCAATCGTCTTTACTTGCAGCCAGTTACTCTCCCATTCGCAGGTATTTTTGAATAATTTCGATTCCTGGCCGAGGTCTGCTTGGCGGCCAAGATTAACAAGGAACAGGTCGAGGCATCCGTCATTGTTAAAATCCCCATATGCAAGGCCCCGACCTATCCCGAAATCCCCGGTACCACTCAGGTGGGTTACGTCAGTAAATGTTTCGTCTCCATTATTGTGGAATAGCACATTCGCCTGGTTCTTGCGGTTAATGTCATCTGTATCTAACCAGCCACTGGCTACATAGATGTCTTCATACCCGTCGTTGTCGTAGTCGAAAAACACGGTGCCCCAACTTACCCGAGGCTGCGAGTCAAAAATCCCGGCGCTTACGCCAGCTTGAGATGCGACATCTCTGAAAGTGTCGCTCTCTGGGTCTTTGCTCAATAGGTGGTTCTCATTTATGTTAGTCAAGTAGAAGTCATTATTGCCGTCTCGATTGTAATCACCTACTGCGATGCCCATGCCAAACATTGCGATATCGCTACGAGACGATTGGGAAATGTCGGTGAAATGCGATGCCCCTTCATTAGACACCCCATCGTTTCGCCACAACACGTTAGGCGATATCTCCTCTCCGAAATCATTAACGACATAAAGATCCAAGTCTCCATCGTTGTCGAAGTCTACCCACTTGGGTTGGAATCCCGATCCCCAGATATTCCCATAATCGCCACGTTTTCTAGAAGGACTCGGATCGCCGTTCAATAGATGTGTTTCATTGGAGAATGTACCATCTCCCTTATTTCTAAATAATGACAGTGGTCTTACATCGAAATAATACAGGCGTTTGGAAAAAGCGTCTGGGTTCGATTCATCGATATATCTGACAACAACCAGGTCGAGAAACCCATCATTATCGTAGTCGCCCCAGGCGCATCCAGACGATCTGAAGGTTTCGTCAGGCTCTTGAAGTCCAGATCTGCTGGTTGCATTTGTAAATCGGCCATCTTCACCTCCGACAAAGAGTTTACTAGCGCCCCAGTTCGTGACAAATAGATCCTGATATCCATCGTTGTTGTAATCACTGGAACATCCGCCATTTCCTTTGCCGAGAGGGTCGTCTACTCCGGCCCATCTTGCAATATTGCTAAAAGTACCATCGCCGTTATTCGCATATAAAGCGTTCGAACCGTCAGTATCTGGAGCCAAATCTCCGATATCAGGTGTAGAAGCGATGTATATATCCTGGAATCCATCGTTATTGTAGTCAAATACGATTACGCCACCCCCAATAGGGATAATGTCGAGAGCGTCACGGTAGTGTTTGAAGTTGATATTCGCTTCATCACCTATTTCTCGGAAGAAAGGGTCGACATAAGTAATGGCCCCTTCCGATATCAGTTGAGGGAAATTTGCATCTCTGATTTCGACGTCTGCTGTTCCGACTTCATGGGGCGGTGTAAATGCCATGATGCAATCGGAAGCTAAGACATCCCACGTAGAATCAATCCCGTTTATTAATATTTTGGTACCGTCGCCAAAACCTTGACCTCGGATCATTAAGAGCGAGCCTCCGTCACTATTAACTACGTCTGGTGTGATTGAATCAATTTTGAATGGTTCGTTCTTTTGATCTGACGTACTCCGGGCAATCAGACCAGTCGATAGACATGAATCGGCGCTAAGACCCTTTAGACCGGTGTCTGCCACTATTCCGGACGACATCACTACCAACCCTCCTCCCACACCGAGGAGCC
Source organism: Chloroflexota bacterium (assembly GCA_002697005.1). The sequence continues at coordinate 2,182 of NZUD01000089.1, forward strand.
ATGTGATGATGGCAAATCCGAGAACCGTTCGCTTCGGAATCACCTGACACAATCCCCAGAAAGTAATCGGTCCAGCTGCGCCGACGCAAAACAACAATGCGGTTGCAGGCCCTGGGCTCAGCCCGAGTAAGATCAGGGCTGCGATAAGTGGTATTTCGAAAAGTAACGGAACATTAATTAAAATTCCAATAGTAGCTGCTATCAGAATTCCGGAATAGCCGTTTCCTAAATAATCAGTAACGAACTTAGGGTCGAGTAATTGGATTATTAATCCTACTGCAAATCCAGCGATGATCATCAACGGACCCACTCTCAAGAGGTGCAGGCAGCTAATCTTCAGAGTGGGCCATATCCCGCTTTTTACGATGTGACCCCAATCGTTTTCTTCTCCTATTAGCTGTATTGGAGCTATGGTTACGGTCTTGTCTAGTGGATCTCGTGAAGCGATTAGCTTGGTTACTAGCCCCAGAATGATCACTGCTAGTACAGCAACTCCCAGTCTTGATACCGCTAGACCAGGTGTGAAGATAGTCAGGGTCATCAATATGGTCAGTATGTTGAGATTTGGTGAACTCTGCGTGACACCAAGAACTACTTCAGTGCTTGCACCACGTCTGCCTAGTGCGTTAGACACAGGTACTATGCAAGCTGAGCAAAGATTCATGAACGGCCCGATAAGAGCTCCTTTAATAGAGCCTTTGATGCCTCTATCGACGAGCGTATGGCGGGCGGCGTTTGGAAATAGGAACACCTCGGTGATCCCTGCTATGAGGAAGGCGAATATCATTCCTATCGAAACCAATTTCAAATAGGACAGAGAAAAATTGAGCCACCGAGCGGCCCACGAAGTGTGAGGTGTAGGGTCAACACAGAATCCTTGGAAACATTTCTCAACGGTAGCTACCGACGAGACCATGTCTTCAGCTATCACATCAAGTTTAGGGATCCGGTTGAATGCCACGAATAGACCAATCAGGATCAAGATTCCGACGATGCCGATTAGCCTCTTCTTGTCCGACTCGGATTTAAACATTTTAGATATGGTGTTGGGGTATACAGCGAATTGATATATTGATGGGATCGAAAGCGGCCCGACTTTTACGATTTGATAAAGGCGATTGCATTAGAATATGAAGGCTATCTGTGCTGGTTCTTTAGCCGGATTTTATGTCGACAGTTGATCATATCTGTAGATATCTCGACAATTCGTAGAGCCTCGGTTTACGTTGACCATGCATCTCTGCGCCTTCCCGGTGATGGTCTCCAACAAAAAATTGGCCGGCGAATCGGACTCGCCGGCCAATTTTCATGTTCGTTAGCGGTTTAGTTGGGGCTGATTTATCGGCAATTAGCCACTCCTCAGTTTCGCTGTTTTTATCACACCGAAATCTTGGTAAGCCAACTGGGGCCGATTACAGCTTTAGCGACAAGGGTCTGCTGTTTTGCAGGCTTCTATACGCCACGTATGGCCAATGTCCCCGCCATCCCAACCAGGGAACGTCCAGGTCTTTACTATATTGGAGTCGTATATGACCTCAATGAACACTTCGAATAGGGGAACGTTTTCAAAGGCAGCATACTTGATGTTTCCGATCTTCCTGAGTATCTCGTCCCTCTTGTCAAGATCCGCGGTGTTTCTGAGTTCGTCCCAGGTTTCCCATAGCTCATCAGTTTCGTACTGGTGAGTGGAATTATACCCGGCGTTGAAACCAGCGATCTGGGTCTCTACCACTTTCTTGGAGGGTGGTATCGCCCACATCACACCGCTATGGTCCCGGCTTCTGAGCTTGGGTATGACTGTTCCGGCCCAGTCTGTCTCCTGAAGAGTAAGTTCAATGCCGATCTCTTCAAGGTAAACCTGTACCGCTTCCATCACAGGAATCAGTTCTGGTGCGCCGGGGAACGGGAACAGCCAAGCCTCGGCACTGAACCCGTCTGCGTAGCCAGCCTTCTTTAAGAGCGCTTTGGCTGCTTCAGGGTCGTAGCCATGGCTCTCCTGGAATCGGTCCTTCCATGTCGGATCCCATCCGGGTAAGCCTTCATAAAAGCCGTGTACGTAGGCGTCAGTAACGCGTCCTTTGTAGAGTTCCTCTTTAATCGTTTCTCGGTCGATCGCCCTGTTAACTGCTTGGCGTACGTCCTGGTTCGAGAACGGGTGATCCGTCAGTTTCCCAGTGATATCCATGAACTTATCCCGGCTTTCGTCTTCAGTACCGTAATGTTGGCCGGTGAAGTTGATCTGGACCTGCTGGGCTGGTCCAGTGCTCTTTACCATCTTGTAACCCTTGGCAACGAGCTTGTCGGTCAAGTCTTTGTTAACCTCGGTAAGGTGTGTTTCGCCTGCCTCAAATTGCGCAAGGCGTGTAGCCTCTTCAAGCACCCAGGTCATTTTTAAGCCGTTCCAATCCACGTCATGCACCCAGTGCTTGCCCGGGGCTTTCCTGTAGGATATAGATTCTGCTAGCTTATGCTCGGTCATTACATACGGACCGGTACCCGCTATATGGGTCTCATAAGCTTGTTCACCTTCCATGTCCCACTGAGCTTTGCTGTATTGGACATGGTCTGTCGGTTCCCCATAGTAGAACATAAGGTCAGGACACGGCATAGAGCAGATCATGTTTACTTCATGGTCATTGACCACTTCAACGGTTTCTACTTGGCACATGCCTACTTTGTATCCCGATGACGGTTTGTCTTCTCTTCCGGGATAATCAGGGTCACACCAGATGGCATGATTGTGGACTACGTCCTTTGCGCCGAATTCTCCGTAATCTTTACCACTACTAGAATTCCACTTGGCACCTTTGGCCAACTTAAGGTTCCAAGACATGCTATCAGCTGCTATCTCGTATTCGGTAGCAAGCCAAGGTCCGAACGTGTTGGTCTCAGGACTGACTTCGAACAGCCACTCCATCATGGGGTCATGCTTTATGACTTGGTCCGCGGTTCCCTTAACCCAAGACCTAAAATAGTCTCTGGTAGGGGAGATCAATCCCATGATCAGCTCGTCGACTTTTGCCCCTTGAGTGGCTGCTGGTTTGTCGGCTGATTTGGGTTTTGCCGTAGGTGCTGCGGAACTAGATGCCGACGAACTAGCCGGCGAACTAGATTTTGTGTCGGTAGAACTTCCGCTGTCACCACCGCACGCGACGGCGAATAGCGCTAGCATCGCGATGAATAGATGGATTCTGAGAACGCCAGTGACCTTGGTTAAACTACTCATGAGCCTCCTTGAGATGAGGGAATTACGTTTACTCCCAGTGGCCGCCCAGTAGATGCGAACCACAGGTGTAAGAACCTATAAGTTTCACGGAGTGCAACGTAACGAAACTAGATAGCTTTGTCAAACATAGTGTATTCATTTTAGTCATATTAGTGTAGCTTTAATATCATAATTTTGGAGTTGGTGTTATGTTCTTCACGGGTTACGACTATCTAATGACTGGAAAACTCCATTAAATAAATAAATATTGGTGACACGAGCATCAACGCTACGAATATCGGATTGAAAGTGGATGGGCTAGAATCGGGTTTGGCCGATTGGTTAAGCGAGAGTCTTACTCTTAAATTCCTGGAGCTGCGGAAAAGGGGTAACGCATTTCGCTTAGGGGCCGGAAGCATAGCCGCGATTTCAATGCCATATTGGTCACGGAGATTGTGAAGAGTAAGACCACGGTACCCGATCAGGTCACAAGTACGTACGAAGGTTATCTCGGGCAAGCCGAAGCTTGAACGAAGCCGATGGAGAGCAAAGGTTTTGGAAAGGGGTTTCGCTGAACGCATCGTGCTGGATTGACGACCGAATCCTGGCAAACTAGACGGTTAAAAGTTAAATAGACCAATGATTTTAGAGATTAAATGAAATGAGATTATCCCTACAGATTAATCATATTTACCGTGGTTGGTGGCTAGCTGGACTTGGCGCGGTTGTTATGGCTCTCGGGACAGTCCCGTTGTTCCAAGGTATGCCTGTATGGAATCCAGTACTGAGAAATGCGTTTGGATGGACCGCTGGACAGATGTCTTGGGCCTTTGCGGTGACTCGAATCGAAGGTGGTATCCTCGGCCCTCTAGAAGGGATTCTCATAGAGCGTTTGGGACCGCGTCGGATGGTCTCGATCGGCCTCCCCATATTGGGAGCTGGTTTCATTTTTCTGAGCCAGACGTCCGAACTTTGGCACCTTTACGCTTCTTTTGGAATCATGAGCTTTGGAGCCGCTTTGGGCGGTTGGCTGCCAATGATGACCGTCATGAACCATTGGTTCGTCCGCAAAAAAACGCAGGCGATGGCGGTGGTCATGGAAGGGTTTGCTGTCGGAGGGATTGGCATACCATTTTTCCTGGCTTGGTGTATAGGGGGTACTGACCCAAATATCGCCGAACGATTCGGTTGGAGCACAACTTCTTTTGGCGTAGGCATCACGATAATACTATTTGCATTCCCGCTGGCTTGGTTGATACGCAATAGACCAGAAGAGGTCGGGTTACGCCCGGATGGAGATGTAGATGATAGATGCGACTCTTTAACGAATTCTGGTACCTCAGCCACTACAGAGACGGAGTTGGTTGGTTATTCCTGGCAGCAGGCCATAAGGACGCGTACATTTTGGTTGATTAGCTTCGGACATGCATGTTCATCTATCGTCATAGTGAGCATCATGGTGCATCTTGGGTTACTTCTCGATGATAGGGGTTATTCTTTACCGACGATTAGCGCGATCGTGGGTACCTATACTGGCGTTAATGCGGTATTTATCTTGATCGGAGGTTATCTGGGAGACCGTGTGCCGATACGTTTCGCAGCATTTGGATTCTCATTTATACAGTCTTTCGCAGTAGTAATATTGGTTTTTAACGATGGTATAGGGATGGCGTTTTTGTTTGCGGTTGTANTGGGGATTGGATTTGGTGGGCGAACCCCTGTGACAACCTCGATTAGGGGTGTTTATTTNGGGCGGNGAGCTTTTGCNGCNATTACGGGNATGTCNATGGTACCCATGAATGTCATGTTATTCGCAGCGCCGCTTTTCGCCGGGTATATGCGAGACGCTACGGGATCCTACACTATCCCATTCTTGGTCATAGCCATCGTTTGTATGTTCGGCTCGTGTTTGTTTTTGCTATTAGGGAACCCGCCTACGTTCCTTGAAACTAGCCAATCTTCCCAATCAAATTGAACCTATGACCCTACATGAGGAACCAAGCAGTGGGAAATACCGGTAATCTTGTATTCCGGCCATGATTTCTGATTTTGGTTGGCGGAAGTACAGATCTAAAAGTGAAACGGCTTCGATTGTTCTGTCGGCCGATCCGGTTCAGAGTTTCATCATAAACGAGTGCTGTTTCGGACCAACCTGCACGTGGTACCTGGACGTTTTATAAGTTGGCGTTCCGCCCTATTCGAACCTGTCGGGGCGGTAGTCGCTCAAGAATTCCACCTGTGCTCCATCCACTATCTCCATAGTAGCCATCTGGGCCATGAGCGGTGCTAGGGTGACTCCACTGTGGGTCAAGGCCAAGTATAGGTTGGGTGCTTTTCGCGAGAAGCCAATCACCGGGAAGCCATCTAAGGGCATGGGCCGGTAGCCAACGGGCACTGGTATGGCCGAAGCACCTTTGAGGGCAGGAACGTATTCTGCCGCCCGCGCCAGCAGCTCGTCAGCGTGGGGTTGTGTATCGTCTCTAGCCAGGCTCTCTTGGCTGCCTTCCCCGATCATGGCTGTACCGTCTATGGATTGCCTCAAGTGAATCTCGGGTCGTCCTGTTTCCAGTGGTGGGGCGTATACCACCGATACGTTGGACAGCAGTGGCTGAGAGATGGGGTTGGTGCGAATCACCACGCCTGGGCTGTCCTGCTGGGGTATAGATATCCCGGCCATCGCCGCCAAAGGGGTGTTGTCCACGCCACCAGCCAGCACGACCACGTCGGATTCGATGTTTATCCCGCCTGCCACGACCTTGGCGGAGCTGGAATCCGATGTTATGTCAGTGACCTCAGTCTCAAGCATGGCGGTTGCTCCGTGCTTGGTGGCTACCCGGATACAGGCTTCCGCCGCGAGCGTGGGTTCCACTGCGCCGTCTAGTTCGCAATAGATGGCCGCCGTTACATTTCCAGGAGAGATTGAGGGCTCCAGTTCCGACATTTGGATGCCGTCTAGAATCTGGCAGGGGTACCCCCAAGAGTGGAGCTGGGCGGCACGAGATTTAAGCTCTGCCGCTCCTTCTTTCGTGGCAGCCCATTCCATCTGCCCGCCCCAGCGCAGGCCGATGTCGATGTCCAGGTTCTTGGCGAACCGGTCCCACATGACTAATGAACGGCGGTTGAAGTTGTGATAGGAAACGGGATGCTTTGCGGTGGCGTTGATCCAGGCAAAGGAATGGCTGGTGGCTCCGCTGCCGGGTAGGCTTCGGTCTATAACCGTTACGGCCGCGCCGCGTTTGGCGAGGGAATGAGCGATGGCGGCACCGACTATACCGGCGCCGACCACGGTTACTTTGACCAGTTTGCTAGAAGGACCGGTTGACATAAAAACCTCAGACCAGATGGACGAATCTGCCCTATTATCCAGTCTAAGGTCAACAAGACTCAAGGTGCGATTAAAATAGCAATCACAGCCACAGCGATAGCGCCCCGTTTCTTTCCTTTTCTTGAAACTCTACAGGGCTTGGGATTTGGTGTGCTCGTCGACATTTGTGTGTTCCCAGCCTGCGAGATCGGCGTGGAACCCGCGCATCTCGTTGGAGAGCACTTCGATGAAGTTCCGTACGGCCTGTCCCAGAAACTTGCCCTTCAATGTGCAGACTCCGATGACCGAGGATTCGAAGATGTGGTCCAGGCGCACCACGCCAAGCCGGTCGTGATCCCTTTGGTGGAGCGTGAAATCGGCGCAGACGGCAACACCCATGCCAGTCTCGACATAGCGTTTGATGGACTCGGTGTCGTCCAATGCCAATACAACGTCCCAAGTCACTCCCTGGTTTCTCAGTTCCTGCTCTACCCTCTGCCGAGTTAGACTCTCTGGACCTGACAATATTAGCGGCCAAGGAGACAGGTCTTGCAAGGTCACGCTGGCCCGTTTTAACAGGGGATGGTCTAGGGGAGTCATTAGGCATACATCGAATCGGAATAACTCCTGGAATTCTAGGTCTGGGTCTTCCGAGGGCGGCGGCGCGCAGAATGCCAGGTCGACCTCGCCGGACCGCACTAGGCGTAGCAAAGGCGTGTACGGGCGCGCCAATAGCTGTATCCGAACATCAGGGTAGGTCTGACTGAAGACCTGGATGCCCGATGGCAGGTGATGCATCACCAAGTCCGGGTAGGCGCCAACGACGAATGATCCGCGGCGTTCGTTATAGTCCATCTGGGTCTTTAGGGCGTCCACAGCATGGACCACAGGTGTAACCAATTCCAGCAGGATAGACCCTTCTGATGTGAGCTGAATCGGTCGCTTTATGCGGTCGAAAAGCACGATCTCTAATTCATCTTCGAGCTTGCGAAGATGGGTAGTGACCGTCGGCTGACCCAATGCCAGTGTACGGGCCGCCTTTGAGACGCTTCGCAGCCGGGCCACGTGGTAAAAACTGACAAGCTGCCGCAATTCCATCTGGCGTTGCCTCCCTAATTGGCATCACGACTGGCAATATAACATATCAATCTCTGCAAGGGTAGTAGGAGCCGGGTTTCCATAACGTCTGAGGTTCTGAGACTCTCTATGCAGTATTCAACGTCGCGTTCAATCGACCAGTGATCATCGCGATATAGGATGTTTTTTCGAGAGCTTCTACAAGTTTGATCTGGGTTGACTGTCATCATAGAGGCCCGAGATTTGGAGACTCGTTGTTTCTACGCTGAATAAACGAATAAACACCGCAGCGGCAAGAACGTTAGAAGCTTAATCCAGTTCTATCAGAGGGTCGTTGGTGCGGACGGAGTCCATGGGCTGGACCATAATCTCTTTGACAACGCCATCTCTGGTAGCGCGGATGCTCTGCTCCATCTTCATAGCCTCAACCACGCACACTTCCTGGCCGGCGGTCACCGATTCTCCGGGGCGAACTAGGATGGAGATAACGCGTCCGGACAAAGGTGACACGATGATATTGTCAGGGGCTGAGCTGGCGGAACCACGCGTAATGGGAGGCGGTTCCAGGATACCGCGGGTTCGAGTGCGCCCACGCCGAGGGCGTACTGGCGGTGGACTAGGCAGGCCTTCTATTTCCACCAGGAAGGTCTCGCCTTCAACGGTTACCTGAACCGGGGATTGGGTCAGATCACCTACTTCGACTTCGTACCAGTTATCCCCAACCTTTACCCGAAGGGTAGTTACTGCCAACCCCGGTTCCCCAGTGTTCGGGAAAGAAGCTGCTCCCGGCGCCCGTAGACGCGCCACGGACTGAAGGGGGCAAGCGAGACAGGCTGAGCGGACTTCATGGTCATAGCGAGGGATACCCCAATGGCAGCGGCGATTTCACGTTCGCCGTTCTCGTGTCCAGTTTTGTGACCATTCTTGGCGTCGTTAGCATTGCCGCTTTTGTGTCCGTTGCCGTTCTTATGCATCTTTCCGTTGCCGCATTTATTTTGAGCCCTAATCTGAAATTCTTCGAGCCAGATAGGCATGGAGCCGGTATGGTATGTGGCCGCCACAAATTCTTTGGTGGCCAGGATATCCCGTAACAATGGGACGTTGCATTTGACGCCTTCTACACGGAACTCCAACAGGGCCCGTTGTAGGGTTTTTATCGCTTGATCGCGATCCTTGCCCCAGGCCATAATCTTAGCCATAAGCGGCTCGTAGTCTAACTGAACGGTGTAATTGTTGCAAAGCGCGGAGTCGATGCGGATGAATTCGCCCTCAGGCTGGTGCAGGTCTGTGATATCGCCCGCATCTGGCATGAATGTCTTGGGGTCTTCGGGATATACCCTGACTTCGATGGCATGGCCGTTGATGGAGACATCCTCCTGGCTTATCGGCAGGGTCTCTCCAGCAGCAGCCTGAATCTGAAGTTCGACTAGGTCTAGTCCGGTCACCAGTTCTGTGACGCCGTGTTCGACTTGGAGCCTCGTGTTCATCTCAAGGAAGAAAACACTGCCGTCTGCCGAAACCAAAAACTCGACGGTGCCCAGGCTGGTGTAGCCGATGAACTTTCCAAGTTTAGTCGCCAGGCTACTGACCCGCCGGCGCAGCCTTGGGGTCAATTTTGCCGAGGAAGGTGTTTCCTCCACCAGTTTCTGATTGCGTCTTTGTACGGAGCAGTCACGCTCGTGGAGGTGGACTAGGTTACCGTGCTTGTCGCCAAGAAGCTGTACCTCAATATGGGAGGCGTCTTTCAGATACCGTTCGAAGAATAGACGAGAGCTGCCAAACGCGCTCTCTGCAATCTGCCTGGTCCGGTCAATCAGCGGCATCAGTTCTTCTTGATTCTCGATGATGTGGATGCCGATACCACCACCGCCATCGGCCGCTTTGACCATCAATGGAAACCCTAATTCCCAGGCTTTGTTAGAGGCGTTCTCGTTAGCTACAGCTTCGTCGGTGCCCGGAAGAATGGGAAGGCCGGCTTTACGGGCCAGCTTGCGGGAGCGCATCTTGTCTCCCATTTTCTCCATCACATCTGGGTCCGGGCCGATAAAGCAAATACCCGTCTCTTCACAGAGACGAGCGAATTCAGCATTTTCAGACAGGAAACCGTAGCCGGGATGGATAGCTTGGGCGCCGGACGTTTCGGCGGCGTCTAAGATATTACCCATATTGAGGTAGCTGTCGTGAGGGGGGGCTTCACCGACTAGATAAGCCTCATCGGCCATCTTGACGTGCAGAGCTTCCTGATCGACCGTCGAGTATATCGCG
>NZUD01000090.1 GCA_002697005.1 Chloroflexota bacterium
ACGTCCGTGCCTTCTCGGATGGTTCGGGCTTTGCCGATAGGCAGGACATACGGCTCTTCAGGTACAGGGCCGGTTATCCCATATAAGCCTTTGTGTTCGAAGAACACGATGGGGTCGTCATCTCGGATACAGGCGGCCAATAGACCCTTGGCTGTATAGGCGTCGGACGGAACCACGCCCTTCAGGCCAGGGATGTGGCTGAAGATGGAGTAGTAGGACTCGGAGTGCTGGGCGGCCGCCCCGAATCCAGCCCCGATGCGGGTCATCATGGTGAAGGGAACTTTCACCTGACCACCGAACATGTAGCGCATCTTGGCAGCGTTATTTACCAACTGGTCCATGCAAACTCCAATGAAGTCCACGAACATCAATTCTGCGACTGCACGAAGCCCAGTAGACGACGCACCGATCGCGGCACCGATGAATGCGGCTTCAGAGAGCGGTGTGTCCAGTACTCGGTTTCTGCCGAACTGTTGGATGAGGCCTACGGTGGTGCGGAAAGGCCCTCCCCAGGCGTCTTCAATGCCCTGGTCCTCGCGGCCAGCGCCGCCGGCGATCTCCTCGCCCATGATGATTACGGTATCGTCCCTTTCCATCTCCTGGCGGAGGCATTCATTGATGGCTTCTCGGAATTGAATCTCCCGAGTACCGGTTGTCTGCAATGTGGTGGTCATTTGTGTCTCCTACTTGCTCCAGATATCTTTGGCAGTTACGACCCTAGACCGTCATATTAGCGCCACGTTTCATCATATCTTTGGGGTAATCAACGTAGACATCGTCATAAAGTTCAACCGCATCCGGAAGAGGGCTTTCATCAGCGAACTTCACAGCTTCTTCCATGAGGGCTTCCGCTTCTGCGTCGATCTGGTCTAGTTCCTCGGCTGTGATATCNCCCTGAGGGATGACNGTGNTNCNGAAGTGTTNTAAAGGATCACGTCCCCNCCAGTGGTCCTCTTCTTCNTTNGATCGGTANGTNANAGGGACGTCAAAGACCGTATGGCCATAGTAACGGTAGGTTTCAGCCTCGATCAGGGTAGGACCTTCTCCGGCCCTCGCGCGCGCTACTGCTTGGAATCCGGCGTCATAGACGGCGAACACGTCCATTCCGTCCACGTGGATTCCAGGCATGTCGTAGCCTTGGGCGCGGTCGGCTACATGGGTGGTGGATACGGCGTATTCACTGGGGGTAGACATGGCATAGCCATTGTTCTCGCAGAGGAATATCACCGGCAGATTCCAGACAGATGCAAGGTTCATGGATTCATGAAGTACGCCCTGACTTGATGCGCCGTCGCCAAAGAAAGCTACTGCTACCCGGTCTAGCCCNAGCACCTTTGACGTAAGCCCTGCGCCTACGGCCAGAGGGATACTAGCCCCTACGACGCCGTTAGTGCCTAGCATGCCTTTGCTCATGTCTGAGATGTGCATGGAGCCACCCTTGCCTTTGTTGGGGCCGGTGGAGCGTCCGAACAACTCAGCCATCATCANCTTTGGGTCAACACCCTTGGCGATGCAGTGCCCGTGGCCACGATGGGTACTGCCGATGTAGTCCTCGTCGGTAAGGCTAGCGCACATGCCGGTCGGAACTGCTTCCTGACCCGCCGAGGAGTGTACCGAGGCTGACATGCCCCGCTGGCCGGTCTCAGGGATGCCCCGCTCTTCGAAGTGGCGGATAGTTGTCATGGTCTTATAGAGGCTTAGTAAGCCGTTTCGGTCCAGGTCCATGGTTCCTCCTACGTCTTTCTGGCTTCTTCCGTGGAAGGTTCGTGATTCAAGTGTGCCTGCGGGGTTTGGACAATGTTAGCACGCCACTTAACTATGTCAACCGGAAACGACGACCACCGGAACACCTTCAGGTTGGGCTATCTCCAGCAGTGTGGCCGCGTTGCCATTGGGAACAGCGACCTCCAGGTATCCGTGACTGCCAATCAGAGCGACCAGCCTGGCGTCGCTCCCNTGTTGTGGATCGTTGAAAGTCCGGCTTAGTCCTGAGATTCTTTGGCCCTCGATCTGGACTTCGATAGGCTTCNCGTCCTGTAANTGCTGGGCTGCNATATTGCTGATNAAGTTGCCATAAACGTCTTGGTAGATCACCTGGCCTGTNATNANACCNTCTTNCAGCGTGGGTNGGGCCATCGGGAGATAGAAAAGGTTNTCGATGCTATCGCCCATCGTTTCTGGCGCTATGCCCAAGGATAGGTGGGCTGCAACCGGAGTGAAAATGTCCCGGCCATGAAAGGTCTGGCTGACCGGGTGACGCCAATATTCGGATTTGGATAAATGAACAGCCGTGATCTCCGNCGGTATTTCGATCAGGCCAGGGGTCATAGGCGGTGCTTCAAGATAGTCGGTTAAAACTCCACTCAACAGACCGTTGTCGGGAGCAACGAAACGGCCCCAAGGTGTAGCGATCAGTACCGGGCGCCGCGCCGTGCCGACAAATGGATCAACGACCGCAACATGTATGGCGTCACTGGGAAAAAAGCGGTGATTCAGACCTAGTAGGAACGACCCTTGTGCGACGTTCTGGGGCGATATCTGGTGGGTGAGGTCTAAGAGGCGAGCGAAGGGGTTGATGGTGAGTGCTACGCCTTTCATGACGCCGGCATAGGGGTCTGAGAGGCCGAAGTCNGTGGTGAAGACTAGGTGAGGAGTAGGCATGGCAAAACAAGGACGGGCAAGGCCGCCCTCTTGCTAGCCGACCCTAACGCTGATGATTGAGATCACTACGAACGCGACTGAAAGGAAGATGGTGAACTGGAAAAGGGTCTTCTCCAGTCCGCGGCGTGTCCGGATGGTTGACGAAGCAGACCCGAATAGGCCGCCGCCGCCCTCTTTGACCTGAGCCAGAATGACAACTACTAATAATATCGAGACTAGCAGTTGGATCACGTTCATAAAATCGCCCATGGGTTAACCTCGGCGGATAATTCCGCTTTCTCCATTATACCTGTCGGTCGCGGAGATTTAGCCATACCGGATTGGGAAGCTCTACCGCAGTTCTTCTAAGGCNCTAACCACCAATTCGTTGACCAGGTCGGGNTTGGCCTGGCCCTTGGTAATCTTCATCACCTGGCCAACCAAGAACTTGGCGGCCGTCTCTTTGCCGCCCATATAATCAGTCACAGCTTGAGGGTTAGCGTCGATCGCCTTGGCAACTGCGGTCTTTACAACCGACGAATCGCTAATCTGAGTATAGCCCTTTTCCTGGACGACCCGCCCTGGGGAATCTCCTGATTCGAAAACTTCTTCNAGCACCTTCTTGGCCATGGAGATGCTCACTGTGCCGTCGTCTACCAGTGTGATGAGTTCTCGCAAGTGCTCCGGGGAGACCGGAGATTCTTGGATCTCCAAGTCTNGGAGGTTCAAGAGCCTGCTTAGGTCCCCTAATATCCAGTTGCTGACGTTCTTGGCGTATCTCTCTAAGTCTTCACCCGATACAGACAGGAGTCTAGTCGTTTGTTCAAAGAAGTCGGCCGTTGATTTCGAAGTTGTTAGTAGCCTGGCGTCATACTCTGAAAGGCCAAACTGNNCGGCAAGTCTGGTCAGACGGTCACTGGCCAGCTCTGGAATCTTACTGCGAATCTCCTCGATCCATGCTTCGTCAACGACAATAGGCGGCAGGTCTGGCTCCGGGAAGTAGCGGTAGTCGTGGGCCTCTTCNTTGCTGCGTTGGGAATAGGTGACGTTCCGTTCTTCAGACCAGCCTCGGGTCTCCTGGACGACCCGATCGCCAGAATCTAGTACCTTCTGCTGCCGTTCGATCTCGTGGTTCAATGCCATGAAAACAGCGCGCATGCTGTTCATGTTCTTGATTTCAGTTTTAGTGCCGTATTCTTTCTGGCCAACGGGGCGGAGGCTGATATTGGCGTCGCACCTGAAGCTGCCGTCTTGGGCATTAGCAGTCGACACACCCAGATACTGGATGATTCCGTGCAGCTTGGTTAGATAGGAGCGCGCCTCTTCTGGGGTCCGCATGTCCGGGTGGCTGACTACCTCCATGAGCGGTACTCCCGAGCGGTTGACATCTACCAAGCTGTGGGCCTCTTTGCTCCCGCCATTCACGTGTTGGAGTTTGGATACATCTTCTTCCAGGTGCACCCTCTCCACGCGCACTGACCTGTCTTGGCCGTCGGCCGTGATGTCTAGATGACCGTCCATGGCTAAGGGCATGTCGTACTGGGAGATCTGATACCCTTTCATCAGGTCTGGGTAAGGGTAGTTCTTGCGGTCGAATTTGGTCAGACCTGGGATATCACAGCCTAGGGCCAATCCGGTCATGATCGTATATTCTACGGCCTTCTTGTTGATCACCGGCAAGGCGCCCGGCAGCCCTAGACACACGGGGCAGACGTGGGTATTGGCGGGCGCTGCCTGGTAATCGGCTCGGCAAGAGCAGAACATCTTGCTCTGTGTCTGAAGTTGGACGTGGACCTCAAGTCCGATAACTGTTTCGTAGTCCATTAGGTGCCTACAAGAGGAGCCAGTGAAGGTAAAACTGCTTAAGCCAAACTACTGAAATTCAGTATAGCAGGCGTGGATTTGAGGGACAACGCGGATTAGGACCGGTCGTCACCGCGCTAACCCAGTAAGCCCTTGCTTCGCAGCATATCTTGGGTGGTCGAGCCGATGTCAGCCGGGGTTGGGATGATCCAAGCGCCGGCGTCTTTTAGGGCTGCCAGCTTGAACTCGGCTGTGCCGCTTTCACCGGTTATGATTGCTCCGGCGTGGCCCATCCGTTTGCCGGCAGGGGCTGAGGCGCCGACCACCAGCGATGCAACGGGCTTTGTGATGGCCGACTTGATGAATGCAGCGGCGTCCTGCTCCATGGCGCCGCCAATCTCGCCGATCATCACTACCGCATCAGTATCAGGGTCGGCTTCGAATAGCTGCAACACGTCCACGAAATTGGTGCCGATTATAGGGTCTCCGCCGATGCCCACGCAGCTTGATTGTCCGATGTTAAGCGCCGTTAGCTGTCCCACGGCTTCATAGGTCAGAGTGCCGCTGCGGGAGAGGACTCCTATTCGCCCTGGCAGGTGGATGGCTCCGGGCATGATCCCGATCTTACATCTGGCGCCTGGGTTGATCAACCCAGGGCAATTAGGCCCTATCAGGCGAGTAGGCTTGTCCTGGATGTACCTGTATACCTTGACCATGTCTTGTACCGGTACGCCCTCGGTGATGCAGGCGATCAGCGGTATACCGGCGTCCGCAGACTCGGCTATGGCATCAGGTGCAAAGGGTGGTGGCACGAATATCAACGCCATGTTGGCCTGGGTCTCTGCCACGGCTTCCTCAACCGAGTTGAAGACGGGGATTTTGTCGTCGAACATAGTCCCGCCGCGGCCGGGGGTAACCCCTGCCACCACGTTAGTCCCATAGGCCATGCAACCACGGGCGTGGAAGCTACCTTCCTTTCCCGTGATTCCCTGTACCATGACCCGTGTTGTTTCGTCGACCAGTACGCCCATCGAGTTCTATCTCCAGCCGGATAATCGGTTACGAATTCAGCTGCTTGATCGCGTTGGCTGCTTCAGTGAGGGTGTCAGCAAACACCACTGGTAGTGCAGACGCTCCCAATATCTCTTTACCTTCAACCACGTTGGTGCCAAGCATCCGGACTACCAACGGGATGGTGGAGCCGGTCTCTTTGTAAGCCATAACGATGCCTTCGCCGGCTATGTCGCAACGCAGGATACCGCCAAATATGTTGATCAAGACCCTGCGGACCTTGGGGTCCGACAAGATGATCTTGACCGCGCTGGCCACCTTCTCAGGGGTTGCGCCGCCTCCTACGTCCAGGAAGTTTGCCGGAGCAGCCCCTGCAGCTGTGGTGACGTCCAACGTGGCCATGGCCAAACCGGCCCCGTTGACCAAGCAGCCGACGTCTCCGTCCAGATTTACATAAGCGATATCCAAGTCCGAAGCCTGTGCTTCCAAGGGGTCTTCTTGGCTGATGTCACGGTATTCTATCAAGTCCGTGTGGCGGAACATGGAATCGTCGTCTAGGTTGATCTTGGCGTCCAGCGCCACCACCCGGTCGTCGCCCGTGATGATCAGGGGATTGATCTCCACCAGGGAGCAGTCATTCTCGACAAACACCCGGTAGAGAGCCGACAAGACTTTCGCAGCGTCCCCTGCAACCGCTTGGTCGAGACCCAACAGGCGGGTCAATCGCCTGGTCTGGAAGGGCATCAGGCCCGAAAGCGGGTCCACTGGCTCGGTATGGATATCGTCAGGGTTCTCAGCGGCTACCGCTTCGATGTCCATGCCGCCCTTGGTGCTGACCAACAGCGCCGGGCCACGATGATTCCGGTCGATGGTGAGAGCTACATAGAGTTCTTGCTTGATATCGGCCAATTCTTCGATGAGGAGTTTCTGCACCGGAGCGCCTTCCGGGCCCGTCTGTGGTGTGACCAGGTTGGAGCCCAGCATCTTTTGGGCCGCCTGCGAAGCCTCTTCCGGAGTGCGCACCAATTGGACGCCGCCCGACTTGCCTCGTCCACCAGCGTGAATCTGGGCTTTCACGACCGATTGGCCGCCCAATTCTTGGGTGGCTGCTTCGGCCTCCTCCGGTGTGCTGGCAACGATGCCTTTCGGCACTGGAATCCCGTAGCGGGAGAAAACCTCTTTGGCTTGGAATTCGTGGATGTTCATTTTTTTCCTTGCGAGAGCGAAAACGACCCTCATTAGGCGCCGAATTTCAGGCGTCCGTAAAATGTAGGGGATTTTCGCAGGCACGTCAACGCGTTCAGTCGTGCTTCTGGTGGACAAACTGGATACGCAGTTTCATAATCCCGCTCATTCACATCGAGCATGAGGAGGAGCCATGGTCCGCTACAACAAGGTGATCGAGCTTCTGGAACAGGACAAACCGGTATTTTGCTCTGGTCTGGTCTGGAACGGTAACCTGGATGATATGACGTTTGTCGGTGACGCTGACTATGACATGGTTATAGTTGAGATGGAGCATCAGGGGTTCGATTTCAACGACCTCCGGACAATGCTCCAGTTCTTGATGAACCGAAAGAAAGTCTCAGAAAAAGGGTCGCTACAGGCGGATCCGGCGCCTTTTGTACGCATACCACCCAATACCCGTGAACGAAACCAATGGGTGATGAAACAGGCTCTAGATGCCGGTGTCTACGGGCTAGTGCTACCCCACCTTGACAATGTTGAAGACGCTAAAGCTGCTGTGGCAGCAGCGCGTTATCCTCAAGTGCCAGGTGTGGCCGACTTTGAGCCTGAAGGTGAGCGGGGCTGGTGGTACCGTATCGCACCACGATATTGGGGTTTGACCCCGGCTGAGTATTACGATGCGGCCGATCTGTGGCCGTTGGACCCTGACGGCAACATGCTCTTGATCGGCATCATAGAAGACCCGGTCGGTGTGAAAAATGTACGAGATATACTTCGGGAGGTCCCGGGCATCGGTGCTATTTGGGCGGGCCCTGGAGACATGTCTGTAGCCATGGGTCATAAGGGCAACGCCAACCATCCCGATGTGCAAGCGAATCTATTGACAATCCTGGAAGCCTGCAAAGAATCCGGCGTGCCGTGTGCCACCGGCTGTACGGCCGAAGAAGTGCCCATGCGGTTGGAGCAAGGGTTCCGTATCATAATAACGGCCCCCGAGAAGACCACTAAGGGTCTGGACGAAGGCCGTAGGATCGCTGGTCGTTAGGTTTAGTCTAAGTTATCGGACGTTAACGGGTCTCGGTTGTCTCGCTTGAGCCCTGACCGGGGCTCTGTAAGAACTTGAATATATCGGATTCCGACGACAGTATTACCGTCGTCTGCTGGTTCAAGAACTCTTTATATGCTTCCAGGCTTCTTCGGAAAGAGAAGAACTCAGGGTCTTTGTTCAGAGATTCAGCTAGGATGGAGATGGCCTGGGCCTCGCCGTCACCGCGGAGCCGGTTGGAGTCCCTGTCGGCAGCAGCTAGGATAACCTCGACTTCTCTGTCGGCTGCGGCCCGTCTGGTTCGGGCTTCTTCCTCACCTTCCGCGCGCAACCGGCGGGATATCTTTTCTCGGTCTGAACGCATCCGTTCAAAGATTCTACCTGCCACTTCCTGAGGGAAGTCGGCGCGCTTGACACGGATGTCAATCATCTCAACTCCGAAGGAAGGCTCTTCCGCAGCGAGGTTAGCTTGAACAGCGGTTTTCACATCATTTAGCAACTCGGTCCGAGAATTGGTGGCTTGGACTCTAGAGTTCCCTTCATCGTCCGTAACGGGCTCTCCGGATTCGTCCAATTCAACGTCGCCGCCGATGATTTCTTCGCGGCTGCGCTCTGCGACCTCGGCCCTCAGCGATGAATTGATTCGCTGGGCGAGAATCGATCGGGCGTTGTCTTCGGTGGTGAGAGTCTGCAGGAATGCCCGTGGGTCCGTGATCAGGTAGCGGCCGTAAACATCAATCTCTAGGATGTTGATGTCCCGGTCTAGGAACTGGCTTGGGGGTGCGTCGATGCGTAGCAACCGCCTGTCGTAGGTTGTGATGGTATCTACGAATGGGGCTTTCGTGTACAGTCCAGGTGAGGTGTGCACGCTTTTAACATCACCAAAGCGCGTGACAACCACCTGCTCGGTTTCCTGCACCACATACAGGGTTTGTGAAATTACTATCAGGGCAAGTATTACTATTACCCCTGCTATGACTAGGTTCCTCATGGAGACCCCTTTATCTTCCGGTCTGTCGTTGGTCATGCTTGGTCTAGCTCACGTGCTGGCTTACGGAGCGCGCGGTCCCATAGGGACCGGAACCACTCCATCTTGACCGCCGAGTATCAGGACCGACTCGGCTTCAGGTGAAACGATAATCTTACTTATGCTTGGTAATATCTCTTCCATAGCCTCCAGGTACAACCGCTCCTGAGTGACGAGGCTGGTGGCCGGGACTTGAAGGTCTTCGCGGTTCATGTATTGCACGGTGAACTGGTCTCCAGCCTGGAGCACCTCTCCAGATTGGACTTTCAGTTTCACGATATTAGTGGACGGATCGAATCCCGATACCGAGATGTCTATCCCTTTCGTCGCTCCGCCGTCCGGGCCGTCGATGACCTTGATGTCTGCGAAAGAGACACCGGTACTGAAGTCGTTGTCCCGGTCAAGGTTGTCGGCGTCGAGTGCTTTGTTGCCTAAACGGATGCTGAAGGGTCCTGCGCCCACGAACTGGGGTATCGGAATATCTTCATTGCCGAGATAGGCTACGGAGAACCCTTCTCCGATTGTCAAGTCTCCCGACTGCGCGTCATAGGATACTGAAAAATCGCAGGTTTTGGTTGCTCCAGTGTTCAACACCTCGTTGGCGGTAAAAGCACATTCGTCAGAGCCTAGCACGGTGATGCCAGAAACGAGTATGTCGAAACCGTCGCCGTCCACGTCTGGAGCCGAAATTATAGACACGTCAGACAGGCCGATGCCTGTGGTTGCATCTTTGTCGCCGTCGGCGTTGTCGGTGTCTTGCAGAACGTTTGACAGGGTGATGGACCGGTCGTTGAATTGATCCAAGATGGAAATGAACTGGTCGGCTTCACCTTGGGCCCTTTCGATACGAGCCCGCTTGAAAGCTTCAGCCGGCTGAATGATCTGTTCCGCCCGACCTCTGGCCTCCGGAATCACTTGGTTCTCGTAAGCTTGGGCCTGGTTGGTGGCGGTTACCTTGTCCTGACGGGCTTGGAGCACGTCGTTGAAGGCCGCTTGGACCTCTGCAGGTGCTTCAACTTTTTGGAGTTGTACGCTCACGATATTGATTCCTGTCTGGTAGCCGTCAAGAATCTCCTGGAGTTTCTCTCTCGTATCCAGCTCAAGGTTCACGCGTTCTTCTGCTAGGACCTCTGCGAGCGAGCGCTGCCCCACGACGAGACGGAGGGCTGCTTCGGTTGCATCCTTGAGAGTCCGGCCGTCTGGTCGTCCGGGAGCGATAATGCGCTGCTCACCGGCATCTTCTCCGGGATCGTCCACGTTGAAAAGAAAGTCTGTCAGATCTTTGATGTCGTATTGGACGACCATCTGAACGTCGATGATGTTCAAATCTCCGCTGATCATCTGAGCTTCAACGGGCACTGGTGTGTTGGCTACACCTTCAGCGCCTCGGAAGCCGAGCTCCAGTCGCCGAACCAAGTCGGTCCTAACGATGTCTTTATTGCCAACGGGGCCGGGCCACCACCAGTGGAGGCCATTCTGAGTTATAGGAGTTACTTGGGCTTTACCGAAGAGGCGCAAGACTGCCTGCTCTCCGGGGCTGGTGGTATAGATGCCGGTCGCGGCCCAGATCACGATAATCAGGCCGACGAACAAGGCGATGGCCACACCAACTCCCCCGCCACCCAATCTCTGGGCAACACGCCCGATTCCGGCGCTGATGTTGCCAATGATCTTTTCGAAATCTAGTTCTGGCTGCCTGGGTCCGCCTCCGGGTTGGTACATGTCTGTTTGATCCTTTTGTCTATCCCTTCAGGTATGGCGACGGCCGGTTTGAAAGCCATGCGCCCCGTTATGTTCAACGCCTTATAGATTCTATCATTTAAGCGTGAACGGGACTACCGAACATAACTATGATGCCCAAAACCAGACTATGTTTCGAGGAACGAAGCACGCAGGCCCTCGGGTTGGCCATCTCATAGGTAGCAGCAAGTCTGGGATACAGGTAGATTCAAGTAACCCGTCGGAGCGGGCCTCTCGGAGGTATAATACTGGCTGCCGCCGCGTTGGTGAGCATCTGGCGTGACAGCGAAATCTAGGATAAGGAATAAGCCCATGACAAAATCGGGCCTGGACGTAATTCCCGGGAATGACATGACGCGGATCAGGGTAGTCTGCGAGCATCAGAGCGGCCTGATCTATGTGGTACCAGCCGATCGCAGCTGGGTCTGTGATCAGGTAAATCTACCGGCCCACGCATTGGCAGGTTTCTTCAGAGAACTTACCTCGCTGGAGAACAAAGAAGTTCAGGACTTGATGCAATTGTGGGGTGTCTACTATCGTCAGCTACCGAGAGACCAGGAAGAAAGGGCTGACTAAGTTGGCCAGCCATAGGTTTCCGGACTTTGCTTTGATCCCAAGCAGGCCTGGTCTAAAGCAAAAAGAGGCGGGTCTTAAAACCGCCTCTTTCTTAGTCCGGAAAGGCAGGCGCGACTGTTAGGGGGTCTCACCATCAGTTGACGACGAGGTCAACGTGGGCGACGGCTGAGGGACCGTCGGTTGGGGATGCCCACCAGCGGTTGGGCTCGCATTGTATGCTGGCGGCGTGTCTGGAGACGTATGTGGAATGGCCGGTTCGCCGCCTGGTTCGTCATCGGCGTTGAACAGACGGTTCATAGCCTCACCGGACACCGTTTCGTACTCGATCAGGTATTCAGCCAGTCTGACCAGCTTGGACTTGTGGCTCTTGATGGCATCGACAGCCTGCTCGTAAGCTTGGTTGATCAGGACCGAGATGGCGTGGTCAATCTCCTCCCCAATCCTGTCCCCATAGTCCTTCTCTTCGCCTACCATGCCCCGGCCCAAGAAGACTTGCTCCTCGGCCTTGCCGAAGGTTCGGGGTGCGCCTAGACCGTCCAGGCTCTGGGAATCTTTGATAACAATGGTAACTGGCTTCAGGCCTTTTTCAATCAAGCCCTCGCTGAATTCGGCCAACTGGAAGTCCCCTTCCTTACGAGACCTGAATTCGGTGTTGTCGGACATTATTATCAGAAGGTCGTTTCCCGACACTTCTATGACCGAGATCTCGCCATCCCGGGCTTTCTGGATGACCTCGCTGATGGGCATCTCGTCGTAGACCTTGGCGCTGAACATACCGTAGCGCTTGACCATTCCCTGGGCCAGTTTGGTGGCTTGCTCTAAGTCGTTGCTTGCGCCAGTGGTCACTTCATCGAATATGATCTGCTCGGCGACGCGGCCGCCCATAGTCACCGCCATGCGGTGTTCAAACTGGTTCTTGGTCCATAGGTAACGGTCTTCTTCAGGCACGAGAGAGGTATGGCCACCCATCTGGCCGCGGGCGACGATGGAAATCTTGTGCACTGGGTCAGCGAATTCGAGAGCCCAAGCCACCAAGGCATGCCCTGCTTCATGGTAGGCGGTCATCTCTTTTTCCCGGGGATTGATCACCCTGTTCTTCCGCTGCGGGCCGGCGATCACCCGGTCCACGGCTTCTTCGAAGTCAGCCATGAAGATGGACTTCTTGTTGCCTCGGGCAGCCATGATAGCCGCTTCATTAATCAGATTGGATAGCTCAGCACCACTGAAGCCTGGAGTCTCTTTGGCTAAGGAGTCGAATGTGACCTCTGGAGCCAATGGTTTGCCGGCGGCGTGGACCTTCAAGATGGCTTTCCGGCCCTCGATGTCCGGCAGATCCATGGTCACCCGGCGGTCGAACCGTCCTGGCCGCAGGAGCGCTGGGTCTAGGATGTCTGGTCGGTTGGTGGCGGCTATCACGATAATATTGGTATTGGTCTCGAAACCGTCCATCTCAACCAATATCTGGTTCAGTGTCTGTTCCCGCTCGTCGTGTCCGCCGCCTAAGCCAGCCCCACGGTGGCGGCCGACGGCGTCAATCTCGTCCACGAAGACGATGCAGGGAGCGTTGCGCTTGGCTTGTTCGAATAGGTCCCTGACCCGAGCTGCGCCAACGCCGACGAACATCTCAACGAACTCGGAACCGCTGATGTGGAAGAATGGCACTCCGGCCTCGCCGGCCACTGCTCTGGCCATCAGCGTCTTTCCGGTTCCAGGGGAGCCGACCAGCAGCACGCCCTTGGGGATGCGGGCTCCCAAGGAAAGGAACCGCTCGGGGTATTTGAGGAACTCAACTACTTCCTGGAGCTCTTCTTTGGACTCCTCAACTCCAGCCACATCGGCGAAGGACACCGTGGGCTTGTTGAAGGACATCATCTTGGCGCGGCTGCGCCCGAAACTCATGGTCTGATTGTTGCTGCCCTGCGCCTGGCGCATCATGAATAGAATCAGGCCGCCGAAGAAGATTAAAGGCAGGAAGTTTAGTATCAACCCAAGGAAGCTGCTTAAGCCGCTGGAGCCCTTGAACACTACTTCGACTCCGGACGGCGGGCCGACTTGGACTCCGCTCTCAACCAACAGACTGAGGACGTCTGTATCGCCGCCTATACGGCTGGTGAAACGGTCGGTTCCGGCGGAGGGGGCTTTGGGAAATACGGTGAGCTTTCTGCCGTCGATCACGATCTCTCGAATGTCATCATTTTTGGCCATCGCTATGACGGTGGTAAGTGGTTCTTCGCTGGCGGCACCGAAACTGGGCAACATGGTATAGAAAATCACAATCACCCCGATGATTATCATCAGGTAAACGAAGCTGTTGCGAAGCCACCGATTGTTACCCATTACTACCCCTTAATGCCCGTTATAAAACCCTTCAATTGTTCGATTACATATTAATTGAGTGAGGCTAAAAAAGCAAAGCTGTCACGCCCAGATCGCAGTGTTTTGGAAGTCCGTTCAACTCCGGTTTATCGGTAGATGCCCCACTCATTTTATGGGATGCGGATTAACCTGACTTGTCATAGAATCTGAGCTGTCGGCGAAAGACCGTGTCTTTATTTACTCTTGCCCATCCAATCCTAGGCAACGAACGCCTAAACAGGCCGGTCAATCGAACAGATTTTGAAGAGGGGGAATCATGGCAGATTACGCACATCCGGAATCACTGGTGAGCATCGATTGGGTCGCAGAGCACGGTTCTGACGACAACGTGAGGCTGGTCGAGGTTGACGTAGATACGGCGTCTTATGATCAGGGACATATCGACGGCGCGGTAGGCTGGAACTGGCAGTCCCAACTTCAGGAGACCATCAGCCGCAATTTGGTCGGCAAAGAGGGCATGGAGCAACTTTTGGGCTCGGCCGGAATCGACAATAACACCACTGTCATTCTGTATGGCGATAACAACAACTGGTTCGCCGCCTGGGCGTTCTGGCAGCTGAAGTACTACGGCCACGACGACGTTAAATTGATGAACGGTGGCCGGTCCAAATGGGAAGCCGAAGGTAAGCCATTGACCACCGCGATCGCGAACCCTGGTACCAAGTCTTATACCGCCAAGGATCCGAACGAAGACATCCGGGCCTATCGCGACCAGGTTTTGAGTAAGGTCGGGGCTGCCAGCGTCTCTTTGGTCGATGTTCGGGCACCCGCTGAGTACAACGGTGAGCTCTTGGCCCCTGAGAATCTTCCTCAGGAAGGCTCCCAACGTGGCGGCCATATACCTAACGCTGCCAATATTCCTTGGGGACAGGCTGTCGCCGAGGACGGCACATTCAAGTCGGCCGATGAACTGCAGTCCCTCTATGGCGGTAAGGGGATAGATGGTAATAAAGAGACTATCGCCTACTGTCGAATTGGCGAGCGCTCGTCCCACACCTGGTTTGTTTTGACCCAGTTGCTAGGGCACGACAACGTTCGTAACTATGACGGTTCCTGGACCGAGTGGGGCAGCATCGTTGGCGCTCCCATCGAGAAGTAACCGCCGCCAAGTCTGGCCGCCATTTATCTGGAAACGAAAGAAGGGCTGCGGGAGCGCAACCCTTCTTTTGCGTTGCGCCGACTTTCCGATAGGAATGTCTTAATTAGGCAACAAAATCGTGACCAACGCTTAACGAACCAGAAACCACATTGCTGTTCACGTTCCAGGAAAGCTGCGCCTGAGAATCACTAAATGTAACAAACATTTAACAATCGCGATATTTCTCTGTAACAAATAAACGTCAGACTGAAATCGTACTAATTCGTAGGAAGGGACTGATGATTGCATTGGTGGCGGCAGGAGCTTTCGTAGGCTTGTTCGGGATGTGGGTGGTTCTTCCTCGGTTGTTTTTCGATAGATAACTCCGAAAAACTAAACTGGAAAGGCCAAGGCCAACTTCGCTTGAAATTTCGGCAGCCTAGACAATCCATACTAAGTGCGACCTGCGACAGCATGGATTATTCGTCGTCAAAATAAAACTACGGTGGAGTAGGAAATGAATACGGGAGA
>NZUD01000091.1 GCA_002697005.1 Chloroflexota bacterium
GGGTACCCACGAGGAGGGGCCAGGCCCGCGGAGGGCCGCCCCGGGGAGCACCCCCCGCCCCAGGGCGCGCGCGCGGGGCGGCCCGAAGGCGCACCCAGGATCGACGAGGTCGGCTCCGTCAGTAACGACAGATTCGGCTGGGTCCGACCAAAGCGTTCCGCGCCCCGCAGCATCTCCGTTAATCGTTCTTTCGACGACTCCTCAGTCAGGTTTTTCAGGCCCATATAATCAGTGCGCCTCAAAGGCCGGTTCTGGGCGATGATCTGGACGTTATGCATCTCCGGACNGAACGACGCCACGGAATGACGCAGNCCNGCTTCCCCCAGAGTTCGGGAGTAGAGNGCNCCCGTNGCCATCATGGTCACAGAAGCCAGGATGCCGAAGGNCGTAACNNAAAGCAGCAACCAAGAGTGGCGCAAACGGCGGCGCAATAGCCAGAAGACCATANNGANNANNTGCATGANACCTAGCTTCCCTCCGGNCTACNGGNAGACGCCACTNATNGAGTAANTTGAATATNGATCNTATCCATAACAGCTTCGGATTATACGACGTTGACAAAAGTTACGGANTANANNGGTNGAGNNCNNGAGCCATGCTATAATCCCGGCCANNAGTCCAAAGNNGCCTACAGGCGTGCANCAGACTCCNAAATCCCNTTAACNNACNGAGGACGGACCATGAAGCGTTTGGAAGGTAAGACAGCCCTAGTCACCGGCTCCGGTCGCAACATTGGCCGTGCCATCATATTGAAGCTGGCTGAAGACGGCGCCAATGTCGTCGTCAACGCCCGCACCAACAAAGAAGAAGCCGAAGCGGTCGCCGCNGAGGCGCGAGCCCTAGGTGTGGTAGCCCTGCCTTTCGTAGCCGACGTTTCAGAACGTCAACAGGTGACCAGCATGTTCGCTGCAGCTGCGGAGCAATTCGGCGGGGTNGACATCCTGGTCAGCAATGCCGCCATCCGGCCTCGCAAACCCTTCACGGAACTCACCTATGCAGACTGGGAATGGGTCCGGGGAGTGGTGCTGGACGGGGCTTTCCACGTCGCACATGCAGCCGTGCCCAATATGGTCAAGAACGGATACGGAAGGATAGTGTTCTTCACCGGTGACGGCGCATTCACGGGAACGGCCACCCGGTCNCANGTCTCAGCGGCCAAGATGGGAGTCATCGGGCTGGCCAGAGGATTAGCGTCTGAGTTCGCTCCCAAGAACATCCGGGTAAACGTTATCTCTCCGGGCCGCATCGACACCAGCCGTGACATGGCCTGGTATCCCCAAGGCGGTATGACTGACACCTCTGATATCCCCGTTGGGCGGCTTGGTTCTGTGGATGACATCGCCGCNGCCACCATGTTCTTNATCAACGACGACTGTGGNTTCATGAGCGGCCAAACGCTCCACGTGAACGGTGGCACCGAGTATTTCTAAACGTTAGCTCCGGAAGCGGAACTCTTTGAGGTCGCTTGGGATGATAAGCGTGGCCTCGGTCTGGTCTTGGATCTCCTCGGGACTCCAGCCTGGGGCATGCTCAATCAGCTTGAAGCCTTCGGGCGTGATTTCAAAGAGTCCCAGGTCCGTNACCAGCATCTTNACCACACCAGGTGCGGTGATGGGCAGTGTACACTTCTTCAGCAATTTGTGACCGCCGTCNCGCGTCGTGTGCTCCATAGCGATGAACACTCGCTTGGCGCCTGCAGCCAGGTCCATTGCNCCGCCGATTCCNCCTCCNTTGCGACTGGGGATGCGCCAGTTGGCGAAGTCTCCGTTCTCGGCAACCTCATAGGCACCCATCACAGTNACGTCGATCATGCCACCCCGAATCATCATGAACGAATCCGCATGGTGCACACAAGCCATTCCAGGTTCGGGTGTCACCTTCTGACCGCCAGCGTTAACCAGATGACGGTCTTCTTCGCCTTCATTGGCCAATGGCCCGTAACCGATCACGCCGTTCTCGGAATGATTGATGATCTCTCTACTGGAATCAGTGTAATTGGAACAGAGTGTGGGCATACCTACGCCTAGATTGACGATCCAGCCGTCTTGAAATTCCATGGCTAGCCGGTCGCACATCGCCTGTCGTTCCANTTTTANTTTCTCAGCCATTCTTNTCTCCACNTTAGAGCTGTCAGATGTCCGCNGACTNCTGAGTGTTTTCTANATCCAGATTCCGTCGGCGGGAATCTTCACCAACCGGTCAACGTATATCCCCACCACATGGATGGCATCTGGATCAAGTTCGCCAGCTTCGACAATCTCTTCTTCGACCTCGACTATTGTCGTCTTGGCGGCCATGGCCATCAGGGGATTGAAGTTACGTTGGGACAGCCGGAAGATCAGATTGCCGGCAGTGTCAGCTTTCCAGGCGCGAATCAGCCCNTAGTCGCCGGGCAGAGGGTTTTCTAAGACATGCATCCTACCGTTGATCTCACGGTGTTCTTTGCCTTCAGCCAGTTCGGTCCCCACCGAAGTAGGAGTGAAGAACCCACCGATCCCGGCCGCTGCACTGCGGAGCCGTTCNGCCAAGGTACCCTGGGGCACCAACTCGGCGTCGATCTCGTCGTTGTTGTACATCCGGGTGAAAGGCGTAACTTGCGACGGGTGCGTAGCGGCAGTGAATGCACAGATCATTTTCTTCATCTGGCCAGCTTCCACCAAAGTCCCGATGTCTACGTGCTCGTCAACGGTCCCAGCGTTATTTGATACGCCAGTGAGATTTTTGGCCCCCTGGCGGTTTAACGCAGCCAAAAGGTTCCTGGGCACACCAACGCCGCTAAACCCTGGACTGAGTATCGTGACGCCGTCGGGAATGTCGGCCACTGCGGCGTCCATAGTTTCGTAAATCTTGTTCTTCATGAATAACCTTAAGTTTTCGGGGTTGGTATCGCCCCTTGGCTGGTGGTTTTAAATACTACCGCAGACTGATGCGGTGCGCCATAGGAAGGTGTTTTTAGTATCTTGTTCATTCTCAGGGTCAACCGGGATTGAATATTTCAGGAATTGATGTATCTTAAACGTCAAGAAAAATATGCGTGGAGGTACACCATGGTAGCCTCAGAACATCGAACGTTCGTATATGTCGGCCTTGGCGGTGAGGGCGATTACATAGGCGAAGGAGGCATCGTTCGCCGTGCCGACGGCGAAGAGGATTGGACCGACATCTCCAAAGGGCTTCCTGATAACCCTCAGGTGCGCGCCTTAGCCATACGGCCCGACGACCCAAAGATCGTCTTTGCTGGCACTGACAAGGGTGTCTTCCGCTCCAAAGACCGCGGCGAGACTTGGGAAGCCCTCAACGACGCCGAGGCNGGAAGAGAGGTGTGGTCACTGGCCATACACCCTGACAACCCGGACGTGATCTTAGCCGGATATGACCCCTGCTCCATCTCCCGCTCTCGAGACGGTGGTGACACCTGGAATATGATGGACACCAGTGCGGTGGTCTACCCCCACATCACAACCTACATGGCACCCACCGGTAAAAGGGTCATCGGTATGTCTTTCGACCCATCCAACACCCAGGACATCTACGCGGCGGTCGAAGTTGGCGGTCTCCTGGCCAGCCGTGACGGCGGCGATACTTGGGTTTCGGTGATCGACGGCCCATACATCAAGAACAACACTTTAGACCTGCATCAGGTAGAGGTTAGCGCTGCCGCACCAGGCACGGTCCACATCGCTACCCAGACGGCAATGTTCCGTAGCCGGGACAAGGGGGCCCACTGGGAACACGTGCAGGTGGACGAGATGTTCCCAGGTGGTTCGTACTGCCGTGACTTGTTGGTTGCCCCCGATGACCCCAAGACCATTTACCTAGCTGCAGGGGCAGGCGGCGGAGCTGCTCCTCCGGATACCGTTCAGGAAGGAGCCCTCTTCCGAAGTCGCGACGTTGGCGAGACCTGGGACCGGTTGGACCTCGGGGAGACGGTTCCCGGCCGGATGATGGCGATCTCCATCGACCAATCTGCACCTGACCACATCTACTGCGCAGCNTATAGTGGGGAGGTCTACAGCAGCACCGACGGCGGCAGTAATTGGTCCAAGAGCGTCTTGCCGGGCGAGATTTCCCGGTCCCTGCATGTTTACCCGATGGTCTGCGGCTAGGGAAGGAATCGGGCGTGTTCAAGGCTTAAATCTCCTGCCTGGGGACGAGGCGATCAACGAAGTTCGTCCCACAGGCAGGTCGTAGACACAGGAGACTGGATTGACAAGTTTCTCGATTGACCGGGCGACTTACAGCGTTGGCGAGAGCGCCCTTGACGTGATGGTGCTNGAGAAGTCGGCATTCCCTGAGTCGTTCCAAGGCCACCAGATAATCCGAGAAGGTACGCTGGACAACGACACTCTGGCCCAGAACGGCTTCGAAGGCACCACATCCAAACGGTTCTCTGAGGCAGGGCGCGTGACCGGGGTCATGCGTGAGTTAGGACCAACGTCCAACATGGCCATGGTAGACGGGTTCGATTTTATGGCGGCGTCGGTGGTCCACTTGTTCGACTCTCCGGACTCGGTGCACAGCTGGATGCACGAGATATTCCTGAAAGACTTTGAAGACCGGGTGGGTGAAAGCGTGGGGCAGGGGCACCAATTGGTGTCTGCCACNCGACTGGAGCCCNAAGGNTTCTTTGACGAGACGGTAGGTCTCAGAGTACTGCAGGGTGGANTTGACGGTCTGATTTCATCTACGGTGATTGACTTCCGTGTCGGCCGTCTCCTGGGCGTGGTTTTTATTGGCGCCGTTGGTGATCACGACCGACTGGAACAGGTCGAGAAACTGGGACAAGACCTGGAAAAACGAATCGTGAGCGTGGTTTTGGGATCGGCGTAGGAAGCAGCCGATTAAACTTGGATCGACTCCACGGTAACTGTCCGACGGGTTCGGACAGATTCGATCATGGCCTCGGTGATCTGAACAGAACGAAGACCCTCAACGCCCGAGGCTGCATGCTCCTCGTTCAGCCTGATAGCCCGGTTGAAGCCCTCTATCTGCCACTTTGCTAGAGCTTGANCGTCCGGTTCGTAAGNAACTTCGCAGTTTACCGTCTCGCTCTTAATCTCCAGGGTACCTCCCATAGTGGGACTGGCGGCATTCTTCAACACGACCCGCCCATCACTGCCATAGACCGTCACATCATTGATCGAGTCCGGCATCCTACTCCCGCATACCATGGTGCCGATAGCCCCACCGCTGAACCTCAATGACAAAGACACCAGGTCTTCCAGCGGGTACGCTTCCGTCTGGCCATCGCTGATAGCAGCCACTTCGACGACTGTCTGGCCCAGGATGAATTCTAAGTCGTCCACNCAATGGACGCCGGTGCCAATCATTGACCGGGCATTCCCAACCATGTGCGGCGTCTCCCACCATTCTCTGAGGCCAGTCCGCATCTCACGTTTCGTTTCCCCTCTCACTCCTGACCCCAACAAGACTTGCGCCAGAGCCACATTGCCCAGACTTCCTTCGCTAACGGCCTNACTGGCCGCAATGTGACCAGGATGAAACCGCAACTGAAAGCCTACGCCCAGTTTGACGTTGTTGACCTTGCATGCCTTGATCATCTCTACACAATCGGACACGGTGGTAGCCATAGGCTTCTCNGTCAAGACATGCTTGCCGGCTTTAGCCGCCAACTGAGTGTGCTCGGCATGCAAATGGTTCGGGGAAGCGACAAATACGACATCCACTCTGGAGTCAGCTAGCAGCTCGTCAACTGAGGTATAAGCAACAAGCGCCCCATGGGTTTTAGCGAACTCGTCAGCTCTCGCCTGGTCTCNGCTAAAGCACGCGATGATTGTCGTATCTTCGGCTGAAGCNGCTGCAGGGGCTATCCGCGAATTAGGATAATTGCCAGTCCCTATAAATCCCCAGCCTATCGCCAATTCATCACTCCTTGTACCGAGCCACCTGTTGCTTTAGCCAGTAGTAATACGAGGCTAGCGTTCCGCTCCTACTTTCGAGGTCGCTTCTTTAAGGAATTTGCTTATGTGTGGCAGGACCAGGGTTCCATCTCTAGAAGCTTGCCCGTGGTCCAGACCGGGCAGCGGNACGAATACCGCCCCAGGTATCGCATCTGAAGCTGCTTTTGATGCTCGGAAGAACCCGTCAGCATCGCCACAGTAGAGCATGAAAGGAATGTTCAGACCAGGCAATAACGCTTCCACACCGTCGGTACCCATTGGCGCAGTCGTAGCGGCGATCAGCGCTTCAGGGTCGTTGTCCAGAAGTCGCTCCCTGCGTCCCGATTCCATGGGACCTTCTATGGCCTCGGATTCGGCTACGTAAGCGTCCATCCCTTTCCTAAGTAACTCGATCCTTGATGCAGGTGGAACATCCGTGTTGGCCACGTCTGCGCCCATACCGCCGATTACGAAGGAGTGAAAGCGGTCTAATGCGTGTTTCACGATGCCAAACCCGATCCGGCCGCCCATGGAATACCCCAGATAATGGGCTTTATCCACACCTTGGTCATCCATGACAGCCAATATGTCGCTGACGCGAAGTTTCAGATCGTACTCTTTCGGGTCGTGGGGTTTGCCGCTGCGGCCGTGGCCTCGGGCGTCTACCAGGATCAACCGGTAGTCCTTCTGGAACTCTTCAACAAAACCGTAGGCGTACCAGTTCTTGAGACTGCCGGTTAACCCATGCTGAACCACCAAAGGAGGTCCATTTCCTTCCACGTGATAGTGAATAGCAACACCCGAGTTATCTACGTACGGCATGTCTTATCTCCCAAATCTCTTTTCAGAGGATTACCACTCGCTAATTAGTCGTGCTGCCTCGTCTCCCATCTCTGAAGTTGAGGCAGTACCCCCAAGGTCCACAGTCAACACGGTACGTTGTTCTAAGCACTTGGCAACAGCGTTATCCACCCGCTGCGCCGCTTCCTGTTCTCCGAGGTGGTCCAGCATCATAGCCACGGCTGAGACTGTGGCGAGCGGGTTGGCGATGCCCTTGCCCATGATGTCGAAGGCTGCGCCGTGCACAGGCTCGAAAAGCGACGGATATTCCTTCTCCGGGTTGATGTTGGCACTGGGGGCAAGGCCCATGCTGCCAGTTACAACAGCCGCGATGTCCGAGAGGATATCGGCGAACAGATTAGAGGCCACCATCACATCAAAATCTTCAGGCCAGCGGACCAGGTCCATACAGGCACGGTCGACCAGAAGGGACTCTGTCTCGATCTGGGGGAAGTCGGCTGCCACCTCATTGAAAACCTCGTCCCAGAAAACCATACCGAAGGACTGCGCGTTGGATTTGGTCACGGAAGTGACTTTTTTACGTTTATCGCGTCGAACGCAGTGTTCGAATGCTGCCCTGATTATGCGCTCCGTACCACGCCGGGTGAATATATTGGACTGGACCACAGTCTCATAGGGCGTTCCTGCGTAAAGCCGCCCGCCAACCGGAGCGTATTCGCCCTCGGTGTTCTCTCGAAATATAACCATGTCTACATCGCCAGCCTTCTTGCCCGAGAGCGGGGATTCCACACCTGGGTAGAGATAGGCGGGCCGGATGCATACACCTTGGTCAAAGCTCCGCCGCATGGGCAGCAGCAAGCCGTGCAGTGTGATGTGGTCAGGAATGTTGGGGTCGCCGACAGCGCCGAACAGGATTGTGTCAAAACCCTTCAGGGTCTCGATGCCATCTTCAGGCATGAGATTACCGGTTTCACGGTAATATTCCGACCCCCACGGGAACTCGGTGAACTGAAAACTGAGGTTTTCAGTGACACTTGCAACAGCCTCTAGAGCTTTCCGGCCTTCATCGATGACCTCCAAGCCTACGCCGTCTCCTGGTATGACTGCCACTTTGTAATCTGCCATTACGGTCCTTATAGATTCTGTTTGTTATCGAGCGAACCAATCAAACGTCCACTCGCTGCACACCGCCGCCAAGCAGGCGGAAATGGTAGACCGAGTCGGCGTCCGGAAAGGCCTCTAATGCCTTATGGTAAGTTGATTTGCCACGGCGCTCGCGGGCGTCCAAGAGGACGCCAATGATCGTACCGCTATGGCCGACGTTCACTCCTACAGCGCCTACCGACTCAGCAAATTCTTTTACTTCACCCAGCCGTGGCTTAGCAAGAACAGCCTGACTAGCATCGGCGCTGATACTAGCTCCCTGGCCCACCAACACTGGGTCCTGGTTGGTGATACCGAGCCTGAGTAAGCGCAGGGCCTCGGTCGTCTGGTCGTCTACATTCTGCCAACGCTGGAATCGGTCCACCATGTTGAACTGTACCGTATCGACTGTGCCACCCAGGTCAAGGGCCACTATCTCCATCGGTGGCGGCGGGCCCAGGCTCTCTCGAATGATGCCCGCTCGGTGGTCAAACAGCGCTACGCCTGGAATCATTATGCCGTCTGTGGGCTCGATAGACAGAGCTATCTGGGCGATCTGATAGGGCGTCAGTTCCTGCCCTAGAGCCAGGCCAGTGGCAGCGATGGCAGCTGCCAAGTCGGCACTGCTACTGGCCATACCCTTGCCTCTAGGAATGGGGTTGTTGATGGTTAACTTGGCCCGGACTTTGGCGTTTTTAAGTTGAGAGAGGGCCCGACGAACAGCCGCGGCGGTTTTGTCACAACCTTCTGGGGTCTCCACGCCTGGACCGTCGGAGTAAAGATCTACCGTGACCCGGGAATAGAAGTCTATAGGACAGGTTACAAGAAAATGTATCCCTTCGATAACGCCTTGCGCCAACTCGCCGCACACACCTGGCGCACGCACAGTAGCGCTGCCGATTAACAACGCTCCGTCTTCTTCCGAATCTTCTGAACTATTT
>NZUD01000092.1 GCA_002697005.1 Chloroflexota bacterium
TGTGGGTAGCGACGTGGCTTTCATCACAGAAGGCGATCCGATGCTCTACAGCGAATTCTTCCAAGTGCTTGAAAGTGTTAAAGCGGAAGTCCCTGGTTTGGAAGCGGAGGTGATACCGGGGGTTTCTTCCGTGATGGCCGCCGCAGCCAGTTCAGGGATGCCCTTGGTCACCCACGGACAGCGCCTCACTATTCTTCCTAAGGTCTACGGTATTGACGACTTACGCGAGACCATAACCAATTCCGACACCACCGTGCTTATGGAGGTTAACCGAGACCTACTGCAGGCCTTGGCCAACCTGGAAAAACTCGGCCTCACCGGCAAAGCTACGTATGTGCGCCAGGCCAGCACTGCTCGAGAAAGCGTAGTTGAAGACATCTCAAAGATTTCCGACGAAGACTTAGATTACTTCTCTCTGCTGATTATAAGGCGCTAGATCTCCAGCACCAATTTGATCAATGGATCCTCTCGGCTAGCATATAGCTCGTACCCGACAGCTGCGTCTTTGAAATTCAACCGGTTGGTCACCAGCCAGGATAAATCAACCGCTTCTTTGGCCCGGCGGTCGACGGCTTGCTGGATGGGTTTGGCGGGGGACTCACAGGTAGCGCTGACCGTCCCGACCATGCGTAGCTGCTTAGAGATGGCAGTCAGATAATCGAACGTTACCTCCCTTTCCTCCGGAATACCAAACAGCACGAGAGTGCCATACATTCGGGCCATGCTTACGCACAGGTTGAGGGCCGTGGCGTCGCCGCTTGCTTCCACTACTATATCGGCTCCCTGATTCCCGAACACCTCGTGTACGACCTTCACTGGCGCGACCCTGCGGGTATTGATTGTTAGGTTGGCCCCTAATTTACGGGACATGGCCAGACGGTGCTCATTGGGGTCGATGGCAATCACTTTTCTGGCGCCCATCTGCTTCAGAGTCATGGTGAAGAGCAATCCGATGCAACCCTGTCCAAGTACGGCCACATTTTTACCAGCGACCGTTCCAACCTGCTCCATGGCGTACAGAACAGTGCCCCAGGGCTGGCACATGAGCCACTCTCCGATGTTTCCGTTGTCGGGCAGCGAAACTAGGGTTTCCGGAGTGGCTACCACAAACTCTGCGCCGCCGTTCAGGTTCAGGGCGGGTAGATAGATCACCCTGCGCCCTACCGGCCAATCGGGTGACTTGCTCTCAACTATGGTACCAGCGCATTCATGGCACGGAGTTCCTGCGCCTAGTGGATATTCTTCTTCTGGTTGGGGATGTCGGTAGGCCATCATATCTGTGCCGCAGACCGACAGCGCCTCCAGTTTGATCAAGACCTCACCATCAGCGGGTTCGGGAATAGGGATGTCGATTAGTTTTAGTATTCGGGGACCGGTTACCTGGATAGCTTTCATGACAATCTCTTGACGGCTGCATTAAATTTTTGCCAGCTTAGCATACCCTCAGTGATGCGATTTAACGCCATAGCTGTATGCTAAACTGATGCCTATTCGTACGTTCCGGGCCAGCCGGTTCAGAAGGAGACAAGATGGCCACCTCAGTGCAACCCAAAGACAAAACGGTCAACGTTAATGGCATCGACCTGCACTATTTGGACTGGGGCAACGAAGGTAAACCCAAAATTCTTCTTCTTCACGGCCTGCGCGGGCATTGCCACTCGTGGGACGACGTTTCTGCCGAATTCTGCAAGGATTATCACATCCTCGCTTTGGATCAACGTGGAAGGGGAGAAAGTGATTGGGCGCCCGGCGGCGACTACTCCAGTCATTCCTTTGTCACCGACCTGGAGGGGTTCTGCGAGGCAGTTGGGTTCGACAAGTTCACGCTTATCGGCCACTCAATGGGCGGGCGGAACAGTATGGCATTCGCCGGCAACAATGCCGATAAACTGGAAAACCTGGTCATCGTGGATATCGGCCCTGACCTTGACCCAAGAGGATCTGGGCGGATCACTCAAGAACTCATTAACGTTCCAGAAGAGTTTGATTCTTTCGAGGATGTTTACGCCTACCAGAGCAAGCAGAATCGGTTCTGCTCAGAGCCTGTGCTGCGCCGCCGACTGACGTACGCTACCAAAGAATTGCCTAACGGTAAGCTAGGCTGGCGTTATGACCTAGAAATCAGGGAACAGCGCCGCAATAATACTGGATCGAAGCAGCCGGATTTATGGGTGAACCTGCCTGGTATCAAGTGCCCAGTCTTGATCGTTAGAGGCTCGGAGACCGATACCCTGGCTCTGGAAACCGCCGAGAAGATGGTTGAGGTACTTCCAGGCGGCAGGCTGGTGCACGTGGAGAAGGCCGCCCATATGGTTTTTGAGGACAACCCCGAGGGATTCATACAGGCTTTGCACGAGTTTCTAGGTTAAGGATTATGATTAAACCCGACGCGTTGGCGGAATAGAACCACTTATGTCTGAAGAGCATCCGAAGACAGTTGAAGAACTGATGAGTATCCAAGGAGTCGAGAGTATCGACCTTCCGGACGGAGACGTGGGAGAGGGACTGCGGTTCAAGACCAACCGCGGTGACTTCAACGCTATCTTGCACCGCGCACGCGATGCGGACCAAGCCGTGATCTGGGTCTGCGGCGCACGAGGCGGTTTCGGCGGTCCTGGTCCAGGTACCTACGCCAGAATGTCGGAACGATTCACGGGGGAGGGCATTACTTCCCTCAGATTGGATTACCGATATGCCAACGATGTTTTTGAGTGTGCCTTGGACCTCCTGGCTGGTGTGGCTTACTTGAAAGGTACCGGGCATAAGCCAGTGGTGGTTGTCGGCCATTCGTTCGGTGGGGCTGTGGTAATCGCGGCAGGCGCCAACAGTGGCCACATCAAGGGCGTGGTGGCCCTGTCTCCACAAACCTATGGGGCCGGAATGGCCGGACAGATCTCCCCGCGTAAGCTGTTGGTAGTGCACGGTAAAGCCGACTCCCGTTTGGCCTTCGCCTGCGGCCAACAGATTTATGACATGGCCAACGAGCCTAAGCAGTTGGTGTTGTACGAAGGCGCGGAACACCGCCTGGAAGAGTGCCGCGATGACCTCGAAGAACTGCTTGGAAATTGGATACCTGAAGCACTGTCAATGGGAATTTCGCTAGGTTAGGTCAACGATACACCTGGTGGTGGTCGCCTAAGGCTGCTTTCCGACCACCGCCGCTATCTTAATATCGTTGGCATCACTGAAATAGATATTTCGAGTGTCGGGTGCTCGTCTCGATTATTTAGATAGCATCGAATTCTATAGCCTTTTAACGGGTACCAGACTCATACAACTCGATAACAGAACGAGTTATAGGCAAGAACATTGCGTCAGCTTATGCTGATTCTTTCCGTTTCTGTGGCTTCGGATTCGGCTCGGCGGGCTCAATAATCTGCTGGTATATCACAAAGGCGTGAGCCTGCCCCACGCCCGATTGACACCTCTAACCGGGCGCACTACACTCCAACTCACACTGGGGCTAGCCTGACCGCATCCTATTTCGTAAATTCCACTGTTAGGAGCAGACCTGATATGTCCTCTAAGCCAGAATATGTAGATCTCTTGAACGATATCCGCCTCCAGGAGAACCGAGCTGGAGTGTACCTTGAAGCCTGGGCTAACAAAACTACCAACACCGAATTAAAAGAATGCTTGTCTTTTGTTGCAGCGCGAGAATACAGCCACGGTGATATTTTCGACCGTCGCGTCAAAGAGTTGGGCTTCTCCACACAGGAGATAGAAGACCCGGAATTTGAAGATAAGGTCCGAGTTGTAACATCGAGCATATCTGACGCAGAAAAGATAGCCTGGTTAAAAGAGCAACGTTCACGGATGACCAGTCCGAGCGTGCGGGAAAGATACGAGGCCGCCACAGTGGATGAGTCAGTCGACTCGTTAACTCGCTCCCTTTTGCGCTGGTTCACCGACGTCGAGGACGACTCAGTGGTACGCATGGGTAAGGTCTACGCCGAGATTGAAAAGGCGGGATAGCGGCATGAAATTCGGAGCTTTTTTCGTCGGACAACGCCCGCTACTACACGAGCAATACGATGACGAACATAAGGCCAATCCCAACCCGGTGAGCCGCACTGACGTCCAGGTTTACCAGGACATACTCAAGGGTGCTGAGTTAGCAGAGGAACTGGGTTTCGACTCAGTCTGGATTGCGGAGCATGCTTTCAGCGAACATAGCATCATTAGCTCACCCCACAGCCTGTTGTCGGCCATCGCGGCCCGCACCGAGAAGGTCCAAATCGGCGTTGCCTGCACCATCGTGCCCTGGTACTCCCCATTGAGGTTCGCCCAAGATGTGGCCACTATCGATATAATCAGTGGTGGTCGCGTTGTGGTCGGCGCCGGACGTGGCTATCAGAAGCGTGAGTTCGACATCTACGGCATTGATATCGCCGAGTCGCGGGACCGGTTCGTTGAGGGCATGGATATCGCCATCAAAGCCTGGACCGAAGAGCGGTTTTCCTATAGCGGACAGTTTTTCAACTTTCCAGAAGTCATGGTCATCCCCAAACCGGTGCAACAGCCGACCCCACCCATATTGATGGCAGTGACCCACAGCCCGGAGTCGGTGGAGATTGCAGTTTCCAACCAGTGGGGCCTTTTCACGGTGGGGAGTTCCTTTTTCCCAGCCTCTCCGGACTCGGACCAGAATCTCATAAGTCTGTACCACCGACGCATGATCGATGAAGGTGTTGCCCCAGACGATATAGAAGTCGCTGCCGTGCGTAATGTCTATGTCTCAAACACAGACCAAGAGGCTGTTGACCTGCTCACTCCTCGTTTGGAATGGGCCGGCGATATGGGGGAGTTTCTCCGCAGGCCGGTCTCAGACATGGCCAATGCCCCAGGGGGATTGCGGGGCTATGAGAACTACGTACGCGACCCCTTCATCGAACACGAGCTTCTGGAAGAGCGCGGCAAAGAGGGAATGGCGGCTATAGGCAGCCCTGAAAAGGTGACCCAGGCGATAAAAGAACTTGAAAATAACCACGTTACCAACTTCATCAGCTATCTAGACGCAGGAGGGTTGGACTTCGATCAAGTTTCGAGTTCCCTGCGTCTGTTCGCTGAGAAGGTGATTCCCAACTTCCGCTAACGCCCGATTCCAATCATTGAATTCGGCTACGCAATGAGTCGCCGGAAAGGAAAAGCATGGCCACGCTGGATGTTTTAACGTACGGGTTTGCCCTGTCCACCGACCAGGGTTCCTTTGGCTATTCCACCAATTCATTACTTAGGGTTGGCAACCACAACATATTGGTCGATACCGGTCCGTCGTCGCGGCGTCCATTCTTGGTCAAATCGTTAAAAGCCAGAGACCTAGAACCCGCCGACATCGACATAGTCATTCTGACCCACATGCACTGGGACCACTGCCAGAACACTGACCTATTCACTAACGCCAGGGTGCTGGTGAACCCGACGGAGATTGATTACGCCCGCTCGCCTAATAAATGGGATCTGGCTGTTGCAGCGGGCATGGCTGACATGATGCGGAACATGAAAGTGGACACGGTTTCTGAGGGAGACAAGATTGTGGACGGGATCTCCGTGATTGAAACCCCTGGGCATACCAAGGGCCACATGAGTGTGCTAGCTGAAGTCAACGGAGAGAATGTGTTGTTAGCAGGTGACGCCATGCCTGAGAGCGGCACCGTGGCGCGTGGACTGCCTTACAATGTGTTCTGGGACGTGGAAGACGCTCAGGAAAGCGTTGAGAAGATGGTGGCTGCCTCCAACGTGTTCTATCCGGGACACGACCGTCCCTTCCGCGTGGAAGGAGATGAGATCAATTATCTAGAGGGCCCGGAGAATATCCACGTTATGGATAGCACCGAGGGAGGCGGAACGGCCTCCCTGACCTTCACTGTGGCCGCCTCTCGGATAGTCAATGTAGACATAGTCCAGAAGTAACGGACAGGGCACTGATGGTAGCCACTACGCCCAAAATAGACCCGGCGCACACCCTGGCGACTCATGTCGCTCGCACGGATCTGCAAAACGTTCCTGCAGCTAGCCAGAAAGCTACGAGAAGGGATGTTCTCGATACTTTTGGGGCCATGTTGGGCGGGAGCGCGGCGCCCGGCATAAAGGAAATAGCTACCGTCACTAGCCGCTGGGGTGGCAAAGAAGAGGCGACCTTGGCGGTGCTTGGGACGAAGATGCCCTCTCACCACGCGGCTATGGTCAATGCAGCCATGGGCCACGCCTTAGACTTTGATGACACCTACGATAAAGGTGGCCACGTTCATCCTGGTACTTCGGTTCTGGCCGCCGCCCTGGCTGTCAGTGAGTCGTTGGGCGGCGTCACAGACGGCCAGTTGATGCTTGCGGTCACGTTGGGATTGGATGTTTCCTGCCGCTTGGGATTGGCGGCTTACGACGACCGAGGATGGCACCGTACCGGCGCGTTCGGGATTTTCGGTGCGACAGCCGCGGCGGGTAAGCTGCTAGGATTGACACAAGGCCAGATAATCCATGCCTTTGGCATAGCTTATAGTCAGGCCGCCGGAAACCGGCAGTGCATAGTTGATGGAGCGCTGACCAAGCGATTCCAAGCCGGCCAGGCAGCNCACGGCGCGGTGCTGTCAGCATTCCTGGCCAAAGAGGGNNTCACCGGCGCTGAGAACGTGTTTGCCGGGCGATACGGCTTTTTCCCTATGTACCAGCCGGACGGCTATGACCTCNCGCTGATAGACCAGGGCNTGGGAGAAGAGTTCCTGGGTGATCANATCAGCCTCAANCCCTATCCATGTGGACGTCCAACCCACGGCTACATCGATGCGGCGGTCAAACTGCATCATGAGCTGGACCTGAGCCATAACGCCATCGAATCAGTTGTTGTCCGCACCGATTTAGAGACCCATTCATCCAACTACAGCGTCTCTACAGGAGTTGCCCATCCACAGCAACAGGTTGAAGCCCAATTCAGTCTGACCTACTTGATTGGATGTGCTCTAGCTTTGGGAGGAGTGGGTATAGACCAGATAAACGCTTTCGACAACCCAAAGGTATCGGCAGCTGCATCTCTGATTCAGGCGGAAAGCAAAGAAGATATGCCGAGGGGCTGGGCCGAAATAGAAGTGGTCTGCTCCGGCGGATCAACCGCTTCGGTGGCGGTTGATCCGCCGTCTGGTTCTCCAGGCAATCCTTTATCCACAAAACAGCTGGAAGAGAAATTTCGAGACTGCGCCGCTCATGCCGGACAGTGTGCTGATACTGCGTCGGTGAATCAAATCATCTCTTTGATAATGGAGCCTGAATCCATGGGAGATTCCCGGGAACTGATTAAATTATCTATTCCCGCTGCTTAACGCAACTTGAGGAACATGTAATTGTCCACAGAACAAACTATCAACGATGCAATGGACACTCTTATCCGTACCCGGCCTGGTTTCTGGACTCGGTCTGCTTGCGGGGTCACCCGTTCCCTGGGTCAGATTCCAGCATTGTTGGACCGGGACGCCTACTCGGTGGAAACGTCCAGAGTCAGGATTTTACTGTTGGGTGGCCTTACTGGCTACCAAGCCGACGTCGATATGGCCCTGCATGCTCTGGAATTATTTGCAGGCGGCGGTGATTCTCTGTCCTTGCGTATCGCCTTGAGCGCCGTACCCTGTTCCAACCCTGACGGTCTTCGTCTTAACGTTGCGCCAGAGAATGGCGCTGGTGGCAACCCTTCGAGCGTTTATCCTCCAGAGGGCAAGTACTACTATGACCTAGAAGACCCGGAGAAACGCTACCTCTGGCGCTGGATCTGCTTTCAAGCGCCTGACCTAATAATCGAACTGCAGTCGGGAGATTCGTTGAACTGGGAATTCAATCAGGCCGCGCAAAGTTTGGCCCCCGGACTTGGCGCAAAGAGTATCTCCGGCGGACAGGGGCTTCTGGCGGCCCTTGGTTCCGGTCATCCTGACGGACTGGGTACGGTGCCTGGTCTACGTCTTACGGCAACCGACGAGCAATTACCAAGAGAACTTGGCAGACTGTTTAGCATGCTGCGCCAGTTAGATATGTTGGGCAAGTCGAAGGCCCGTCAGACTCTGGATGCCCGGCGAGGCAGGCCCAAGACCGAGATCGCCAAAGCGTTAGCCACCGCCTATGGCCACACCTTTGACCCTGTGGTCTACACCCAAGGTGTGCCAATCAGCGGACGTCTCAGACTCCACCAGCTGGAACCCTCTAGCGATAATCCCGCGCCTGATATAGCTACGATGTTAGAAGGTTTTGCCATGGCGGGGGTTCCTGAAGACCTGGCCCCGTCGGGTTTGGCGTCGGTGGTCTGGGGGGACGAATTGGCTTACTCCACTGGTGAGGCCCGCTACAACGAGTTGGTCATCCAAGCTGCTGAACGATTCGAGTCCAGAGGCCAGGGAGTCGCGCCCAGACCTTGCGATCCTGATTTCCGGACGGAAGACATGTTCATGAGCGGCGCCATCCTCGGCCGGGCTTTCAATCTCACCGGAAACGCCAAATACATAGATATCTTGGCCGATTTCATACTAAGTGGGAAGATACAACAAACCCACGGACTATTTTGGCATTGCCGCTCCGCAGCCTATTATTGGGGTAGGGGCAACGGGTTTGCCGCGATGGGATTGGCGGAAGCCCTGACCTATCTACCTGAGGACCATACGAGCCGATCCGCTGTCATCGCAATGTATAAACGCCTCATGGACTCTCTGGGCCGCCTACAGCACCACTCAGGTATGTTGAACCAAGTGTTGGACGTTCCAGGGTCATATCTAGAGTTCACTGCTACTTGCATGATGGGCTATGCCATGGCCCGGGGTATTCGCATGGGGTTCCTCTCGGATGAATTCAAGACAGTTGTTGATTTGGCTTGGCAGGGCGTGGCGGAACGGGTGGACGACATCGGCAACGTGGTTGATGGCTGCGCCAGCACCGGGGTACAGAACAACGTCCGGGACTACTTGGACCGCCCAGCTATATTTGGCTTCGACGACCGCAGCGGTGGCATGGCGCTCTGGTTCGCCGTGGAGATGGAACGTCTCGCTCGCGGTATCTGATCAGAGATTATAGAGGTAGGTTTGTGCGCAAATCATTGACATATAACTATGACAGTGTGGCCCAAGAAGTGGTCTGCGCCGAGGACGCCATCAACAGCCTGACTGCAATCCTAGACCGGTTGGGTGGGACCCGGGCAATGGTTATTTGCGGCCCCACCATATTGGATAAATCTGACGTGGTCCGCCGGGTGCAGTCTTCCCTTGGAGATTGCTGCGTCGGCCTGTTCTCAGGCGTGCTCCCTCATTCTCCGGTGCACACCTTAGGTGAAGCGATGGAATTGGTTGCTGATCTTAAACCAGATGCTTTAGTCAGCGTCGGTGGCGGCAGCACCCACGATACCACCAA
Source organism: Chloroflexota bacterium (assembly GCA_002697005.1). The sequence goes on from NZUD01000092.1 coordinate 9,376, forward strand.
AGGGATCGCCACGCTGTTGGGCGAAGGCGGCAAGATTCATGACCACCAGGTCATCTTCGAGCCGCCAGACAAGATAGTCATGCCCCACCTGTCCAAAGACCGAGTTCCTATCATCGCCGTTTCCACCACTATGGGAGCAGCCGAACTCAGCCGTGGAGCTGGGTTTGCCGACAGAGATTTAGGAAGAAAAATCTCTGTTGCCGACCCGGCAACAATTCCCCGTTCGATCGTCATTGATGGCCAGGCTCTGGCCACTACTCCCATGGCTATCCTCCTCTCTACGGCCATGGGACAACTGCGAGTAGCCATAGAGTCGGTTTATTCGGCCAAACACAACCCCATCTCGGATTCGTTGGCGTTGGGCGCGATCTCGATGTTGGTGGAGAACTTGCCCCATTGCCCCGAATTGGAGGTAGATCGCCTGCTCAACACGAAGACGGCGGCGGCAATGGCGTCGTTGGGGAGTGTGGGCGGCGGAATCAATACCGCCACAGCCCATCATGTCGGTGGTATCTTTGACGTTCCCCACGGCGATGCGAACGCCATCATGCTGCCTCATAGCATGCGGTTCAACGCTGATGCTTCGGCTGACCGCCAAGCGCTAATCGCCCAGGCAATGGGTATCAACACCCGCGGGATGAACGATCATGAGGCAGCATTGTCTGCAGCGGACGCGGTGGAGGACCTCCGGAATGCTTTAGGGCTACCGGGCCGGCTCCGCGATGTGGGCGTGCCGGAAGAAGGTCTGGAGCTGATCGCGGCGGCCACCCTTAAAGACCGGTCTCTGGCCACTAACCCAACGCCGGTAAGTGACGCCGGGCCAATCATGCAGGTGCTAAGGAGTTCTTGGTAGTCTAATACCTTCTAACTTTGCCGGAAGCGAAGTTCTGTAAGGACTGACTGTAGATTCAGTGGGGCAAGATGGCAAGATGCTGTAGTTGGCCAGAGATTTGCGCCTGCATGTCCTAACTCAGGAAAACGCATGGCGTATGGCGGATTCTGCCGCCAGAAACGTTGACTACGAATTTGTATATTCTTAGCCTGAATGGCAAAATGGCTGAGCTCGCTGCCTCTTCGATAGCGGGACGGCAGGATTTATTCTCGATTTCAGGAGGGCCATCGTGGCGTCAATAAGGGTCAACAAAACCAAACAGAAACTACAGAACGGAGAGATCGTAACCGTGATTTCCGGACTCCAGAGCAGCGACATCATTGATTTTCTAGGGCCTATGGGGTTTGATGCCGCATGGATCGAAATGGAACACGGCTCGGTGGACTGGGACTCATTGGGCGATATGACCCGGGCCTGTGATCTTTGGGAGATGGCTTCCATCACCAGAGTCAACTCCAACGATCCCGGCCTGATTACTCGCACGCTGGATAGGGGTTCCATGGGCATCGTTGTGCCTCACGTGAATTCTCATGAAGCTGCCGAACAAGCTGCACAGTCCGCGAAATATGCACCACTGGGTTACCGGGGCATGTTTGGAGGACGGCAGTCTTTTGGAGTCGGGGAGTATTTTCATCAGGCAAACGACCAAACGATGGTGGTGGTGCTTTTGGAAGAGGTGGAAGCTCTATCCAACCTGGACGAGATTCTAACAGTGCCCGATATCGACGTATTTTTCGTGGCGCCGTCAGATCTCTCACAGACGATGGGCCATATCGGTAATGCCGGACATCCGGATGTATTGAAGGCCATAGACGAAGCTATCTCGAAGATAACCGGTGCAGGGAAGGTAGCAGGGACTTTGGTCAACGATGGGAACTTAGAGGCCTATGCGCAAAAAGGGGTTCAGTTCCTGATGACTTCTTGGAACGGGTGGGTGGCAAGTGGGGCAACTGAGTTCGTGGACAAAGCCGCCAAAGCACGCTAACTAACTCAAGGATTACTGGCCATGTAGTTGGTCCTCGTCCCTCGCGATATTCTCACCGCCCGTTGTTTTCAGAGGTATCAGGAGTAGAGCGCCTATCAAGAAGAACGCCGCGTCCGCGGTTATGAGTACCTGGTAGCCAAAGTCATCAGGGTGCCCAGGAATGTGGTTCATGGCGTCTATGATTGGCCCCAAAAACTTGGCGCCAGCGGCTCCACAGACAGTTGCCAGATTCACGATGCCGATATGCAGTCCCGCCTGACTCTCGTCTGCCAGTTCGTTGGCCAATGCCCAGTTTGCGCTCAGCAGTACGCCCACAGTTGCGGCGATGACACTGGCAATGACCAGCACCTGGATGGAATCATCGGCGGTCAACATCCAAAGGGTACTTATGGCAGCGCCAATAGCTCCGGCCATGACCACTGACTTACGGCCAACCCGGTCAGATACCCAGCCCGCGATGTAGACTGCTATGGCCAGTGTCCCTGCAATCACCAATATCATGCGCCCCAACGCCTCCGCCGGATTGTCCAGGCCCACGGAATCGCGGAGGAAGAACAGGCCGTAGGTCTGGAAAGAAGCTATGGCCGTAATCATCATCAACCTCGACCCCAGGAACAGCCCCAACTGCGGGTTCAGTACCGACCGAAAAGAAGGGGCTATTCCTGGGCGTTGAGATTTGGATGGTGAAGAAAACTCGCGTCGAGATATCTGGACGGAAGTGATGGAGATTGCCAGTATAAGCAAGAAGGCGAGGATTCCTAAGGACAGCCATTCCCAGTCGATGTTAGACCCGGTCTTCGTGATCAACGAGCCGGCGATAGCAATCATCACCGCCCCACCGGCCGCATCTGACATTATTTTCATGGACGATGCCATGCCGATACGGTTCAGTGGTACACAGTCTCTGATCAGCGCTAGTCCGGGGCCATAGGCGATATTTACATTGGCCTGAATGAATAACCAAACGCCGAATAGGACGCCGAAATTGGGCGCTAAGCGGATGCCAATCAAACCGACAGCGGCGAAAACCGAGCCCCAGAGGATGAAGGGGACTCGCCGGCCCAGAGGAAACTGAGTCCGGTCGCTGATTCGACCTATGGTTGGCTGGATCAGCGCCGCCATAATCAGGCCACTGATTCCGAGGATAGCCAGGTAGGTGTTCTTTAAACCTTCTGGTGCCACCGTCAACACGATTATGGGTAGGACCACCGTATCCATGGCCAATATGAACCCAGTTATACCAAAGCTAAAAGAATTCAGCTTCAGGAGGTCCCATTGGCTCCATACTTGGACCCATGAACCCTGTGCCATGATGGGCGACCGCCTGGTTTAAGATCGGCTCGCGATGGTTTGTAACCGCTTGGTTTGGCTCAGTCATCTGTGCCTACCTTTGCAGTTTATCGGAGTCTATAATACATCAGATTTCACACTTGAAACTTCTGATCGGTGGCGCTTGTTATTCGGATTTTATGGTCTCGATTAAAACACCTGCGGCAAACCTTTAAAACTCTTGTAGGATGACGATTAAGGCATGAAAATCTGCTCATTGCTTCCCAGCGGGACAGAAATTTTATTCGCTTTAGGTCTGGAGGACCTAGTCGTCGGTGTTTCTGATTTATGCGACTTCCCTGTTGGAGTTCAAGGCAAACAGGTGGTCAGCCGAAGCAAGGTCGATCCATCCGTTCTTTCGAGCGAAGAGGTGGAATCTGCCATGACCGCTCTGCTCTCCAACGGTGAGAACCCTTACGAGCTGGACCAAGAATGGTTGGTCAAAGAGTCGCCTGACGTCATATTGACACAGGACCTTTGCCATGTCTGCGAAGTGGATGCTGGGCAGGTGACTGGGGTGGTAGCTGGGATGGATATCCAACCTCATATCGTGGTACTGCAGCCCAGGACTTTTGAAGGCATATTAGACTCCATTCTGGAAGTGGGCCGGGCGTGCGAGGTTGAAGACCAAGCTGATCTTGTAGTAGCTGAGATGCGCCAGCGCGTTCAGGCTATCCAGGATAAGCTGGCATCGGTAATGCGGCGACCACGGGTGTTCTCCCTAGAAGGGATAAACCCCCTAGTTGTTGGTGGGCATTGGATACCTGATTTGTTACGTCTCGCTGGCGGGAACCAGGACATGTTTGCCCCGGGTTGCGGCGCCGAACGTCTAGATTGGGATGTTGTCAGAAAGTACGACCCAGACAAGCTATTTATAGACCTTTGCTCGTCGGACCTGGCCAGAAACCTGAGAGAAGCGCCGTGGCTCGAGATGCAGTCGGGATGGAGAGATCTGTCTTCGGTGAGGGACGGAGAGGTCTATCTGATAGACCATTCATACTTCAGTCGCCCTGGTCCCAGGACGATTGATGGGTTGGAGTTATTAGCCGGATTAACCCATCCGGAGCTTTTCTTTGATTTGGTGCCTCGCGGCTCCGTGGTCAAGCTCGATGGGAAACTATACACTAATCATTCGGACGGTGATATCGGAACTTGTTTTAGATCTTACCCATAAATCCTGGCAACACCAGCAAACCCCCACACTGGCAGGTCGATAATCAAGCGTATATAATATCGGCGTTGACACCTGGATCACTTTTTGTGTAGGTATATTTCTTGCTAGATAAAGATGAATTTAGGTCTGCTCTTGGACAGTTCGCAACCGGTGTTACGGTAATAACC
>NZUD01000093.1 GCA_002697005.1 Chloroflexota bacterium
CAAATATTGCCACTGACTTTGTCATATGATCACAAAGGAGTTAATGGTGAAGTTGGACTATCTTTGTATTACAACGCTGCGGATGTCTGCGTTGTGCCTTCGTACTACGAGAGTTTCGGGCTGGTCGCGCTGGAATCCATGGCCTGCGGCACTCCGGTCGTAGCCACTAGAGTCGGTGGGCTTTCCACCATCATCCAGCATGGCCGAACCGGATACCTGAAGCCGTGGCGGTGCCCTGACGCCTTTGCCAATTCCGTGGAGATGCTCATTTCCAGCGATAGCCTGCAGCAGAGTATGGGTGAAGCAGCCAGGCAGCGAGCTGAGGCGATGGGTTGGCATAATGTAGCCGAGATGATGTGGGACGAATACTCTGCCTTGACCGGATAACCTCCACAAGATAATAATAAAGTGCTGACCATCCTCAAAGTAGGGTCTGGTTCTGACCGCAATAGAAGATTGACCTCCTAGCCTCGGAACTGTCCTCGACCGGGCTTTGGATTACTAGGCATTTACCATTACCCGGAGGAAGTCTTGACCCCAGAACCCCGAGATATTCCCGGCCGATTGCGCAGGCTTAGCCTCGGACCTCTTCGCCGACCGGCCCAGCACTTCCAACGCACATTAGGCGCCGGCATCCTGGTGATTCTTCCAATCGGAATCACCGTGTTGGTGTTGAAGTTCTTCTTCAACCTGCTTGACCCTGTCCTTGAGCCGCTGGTCAAATTGCTGCCGGGTGAGCCGGTCACCGGGACAGGCATGTTCGGACTTGTTTTCTTAGTCTATGTGCTGGGCTTGTTCGCAGCCCTGGTTATCGGGAGGCGCCTGATCGGTTTCGGGCACAAGGTGATGGAGGTGATTCCGGTGGTGAAAGGAATCTACGGCACCACCCGCATGGCCATCGACGTTCTTTCTGACGCCAACGGTAGAAACAGCAACAGCGAGGCCTCCGATATCCACCAATATGCCGGAGTGGTGTTGATCGACTTCCCAAGGACTGGAGTAAAATCCATTGGGCTAATCACTTCCAGTATGCTAGATACCAATGGAGAAGAGGTATTGTCGGTCTACATACCGACCACGCCAATCCCTTCGTCGGGCTTTTTGGTCATCGTTCCGGCGTCGGATGTTACGCAGACCGAGATGACGGTAGAAGATGCGTTGAGAGTGGTAATCTCCGGAGGGATACGGCTGGACAATGTGTTCAATCAGTCTGGATTTCAAGTGCCGGGCAGGACACGCTCGAACCAATGACGCTCTCCCGTAGTTTTGAATCCGGTAGAAGTATAGAGACGGACGGCCGCCTCGTTATTCCCGTCTACTTCTAGGCAGATCTCCGGCATCCCCGCAGAACGCAGATACTTCATCCCTGCCTGCAAAATGTGTCGACTCATGCCCCTTCCCCGGTAGTCAGGCACCACACCGACCATCCCTATCATGCCACGCACGCCCTTCTCAGACGGGACTTTGACTGTCCAGCAATAGCCGGCCGGTCGGACTCCCTCGAGTAAGAATAAGATTCCCGCCTTTGATGTGTTGGGCATATGGATTCGATATTCGATCTGTTCTTCGGTATTGGGGCAGAACCCCCAGCTGCCGGTGAAGGCGTCGTTCTGGACGCTGGTTAGCAGCTCTGTGTCGCCAGGCTCAAAAGGGCGAACGGAATAGCCAGTAGGTAGTTCTAACTCCGGAAGTTCGTCCAAACTCCAAAGCATGTCGAGATATGTGCGCACTCTTGAGAAGCCGGTCTGCTCTAGGACTGTTTCTTTCCCTGAGTCGTGGGGGACGCAGACGTGGGCCACATTCAATTTGGCGGACTTAGCTTGGGCCACCGCCCGGTTGATGAGTTCCATCTCTTCAGAGGTTCCAGTAATTTCAGGAGCTGTCATCACTTCAATGATTGAGCGACGTATAGGAAATTCTCGGAAGATGAGGGCCAACCCTTTGATCTGGCTGTCCTGTTCCAATACCAAGCAGTTCTCTGTCGGATTGAGGCCCGGCTGGCCCAGAACTCCCTCGAACGTGCTGCGGCAGAGTGGGTCTAAGTCATAGCCCGGGCAGGCATGGGATGCCACGAATTCGACCAAGGCAGTATTGTAACTGTTCGTGTAGTTAACGACTGGCAAACGGGTATTCCAGACTGGTAAACTCTAAAGCCGGACGCCAAACGTTCCGGCTAACGAAATTCGACGCCGCGGGGCAGGCTGATATTGAAGCGGTCAAGGTGTGCTGAGCCATTCTCAGTGGCCTTGGCCGATTGTATCAGAGTATCTTACTGTTCTCAACACGGACATGATTGCCGAGAGATTAAAGGAGATACGGCTTGGCAGCCACTTTGATAGCAGTTTATGTCCAAATCGTTGTTGATTTTCGTAACCAAAGAACCCTGGATGTTAAATCGTGCTCCCTGTATCAGAGACCCTAGGAGGTCCCAGGTAAATGGATGAGACCCCGCAGAAAGTTCTTGTTGTTACCCCTCACCCTGACGACGCCGATTTCTGGTGTTCGGGCACCATCGCCAAGTGGATTGCAGACGGAGCCACGGTACGCTATGTTCTCTGCACCGACGGTAGCAAGGGCACGACCGACCCCAATGTGTCTTCATCCGACCTTTCCAAGATTCGGGAACAAGAGCAGGCCGACGCGGTGGAAGCTCTGGGTGTTCAGGAATTGGTTTTGCTTCACCATCCAGACGGCTTACTTGAAGACAATGACGAGTTCAGAAAGGAACTTGTCCGGCAGATACGTCAGGTCCAACCGGACGTTGTGCTTTGCCCTGAGCCATACCGCAAGAACTTGGCCTGGCACCGTGACCACCGCATCACCGGACAGGTGGCTCTGGATGCAGTGTTCCCGTGCGCCCGTGACCACCTTCACTTCGTCGAGCTATGGCGGGACGAAGGCCTGGAACCCCATAAGACAGGAACCATCCTGTTCTGGGGCACGGAAAAGGCGGATACCAGCATAGACATATCTAATTCGATTGACGCTAAAATCAAAGCTGTGAGTGCCCACACCAGTCAGATGGACGGCCGAAGCCCTCAGGAGATTGAGGCTTTTATCAAGGACCGCGCTGAGGTAAGCCAAGGTGGTTCTGGCAAAGAATATATTGAAGAATTTCGAAAATTAAACTTTAGGACTACCTGATCGGGAATTCAATCCGATTAATGCGCATGTCATCCGGAATGAGGTGATGAATCTCATTGCTCTCGCTAGTGTTGAAACAGTTGCAACGAGATTCTTCGGCTGACGCCTCAGAATGGCAATGTCAGGGTAAATAATTAGGGACTAAAGAGCAGACCCACCGGGTTCTTTTAATAACACAGGTCTCAGAAGTGGTATCGCGGGGCCACCAAAAGAGAGCAGGCGATCGTGGAAGCCTTTGAGGCTATATGCGCGGCCCTGTTCTTTCTTGAAGTCCTCTCGAAGCTTTAGAATCATCAATTTGCCTAGGGTGTAATTCAAATACCCAGGGTCGAACGTCCCTCTCAAAGCTTCTCTCCGGGCTGGCAGTTCGGCCATATAGGCGTTCTCCATGAAGAATCGGGTCGCTTCATCCAGCGTCATCCCTTCAGTGTGCATTCGGAGCGAGCACATGTACCGGCAATTTCGGACCAAGGCCTCCAAGAGCTGGGTCAACAATAGCTTGGGCTGCCCGTTTCCGTACTCGGTTTCCAGCATCATCTGCTCTGCGTAATGTGCCCACCCTTCGGTAAAGGAATAGGCGGTCGCAACCCTGTTTATCAAGGGGAGTTCTTGGCCGTAGCGATTATGCAGATGATGGACGAAGTGGCCAGGGTAGACTTCGTGGATGGATATGATTTTGAGCGTGTCGTAATTGAAATTGGAGAGCCATTCTTCTTTCTGTTGGCTGCTCCAGTCGTCTTCCACGGGCGTCACGTAATAGAACGACTCCGTGGCCTGGGTTTCTAGGGATCCCGCGCTGTCCATGGCGGCGAAGGCGTAGCGCATATAGGCGGGCGTCTCTATCACTTGGCAGCGATCTTCCGACGGCACGCTGATCACATCGAGATCGATCAGCGACTGACGGATATCTTCCAGCATGTCTTTGGTTTCGTAAATTAATGCTTGCGGTTGAGGATGGTTCCGGGCGATTTCTTCTACTATCTCCATAACCGGCCGGCCCGGCGCTATGATTTGTGCGACTTCTTTTATCTGCGACAAGTTATCTTCTAAGTTGGCCTGCCCGATGGCCACAATCTGGCTCAGAGGGGCATTTAGGCCCTCTCCGGTGGCTAACATTCCCGCATATAGGTCCGACCCGATGGCAAACCCTTCCGGGCCGCTATTACCGCGGTCCTTCAAGCGTTCCACGAACCGATCCAATGCAGTGGCAGCTGTCTCCCTGGCTTGATCGAATTCTTTAATGATTTTGGAATCAGTAATTCCATTAGAAGCGGCAGCCAGGTCTACTCGGTAAAAACTGGCCATTCCCGAATAGCTCTCCACGCTCATGTCCACCACGTGGGATGAGAGTTGCTTGGATAGCGCCTGGTCCAACACGTTCAAAAATTCAGGAGCATGCCTCATAACCGTGGCTGCAGATCGCAGACGATCCTCTGAGGGCGCGTAGTTCCGGCGGATGTAGCCGCTGATGTTCAAAACCCCCATGTGGCGCATTGGGTTATTTTCCAGTGGCTTGAGCTCATTGAAAGTAAACAATTCCCGGCGCAGGAAGAGTTCCATCATCTGGTAACTCATTCGCCCAGTATCACTAAGCACGGCCGTATTCATTCCCTGCAGTGCTGTCAGTCCGCCCTGTAACTCCCGCACCCGGCGGACGTTCTGCGCAGGTGACATATCGGGTATCCGGCCGTCATATTGGTGTTGGCCAATACGCGACCCGGAGGTAGGATAGAATTCCCAATGTTCCTTTATCAGCTTTTGGGCTAGTACTTTGAATGCCGAATCCGCATCGTTTTGAATCATATTGCTCCTCAAATCAAAAAGGCGCCCTGATGCGATCAGGACGCCTAAGATTATGGTGGTTGGAATTTCCTAGAGCAGGGTTTCGCTGATCTGGAACTGAGGTTTAATCTCCGTGTAGTTGGGGATGTCGGCCATTATTGCGCCAGCATTGGCAATGAAGGCCGCGTGGAGTTCTTCGACAGTGTTGAAATATAGATGTGCGATAGCAACGAACGGCGCGGGCGCGTTGGGGTCGGTACCTGAGATGCCTTTTTCCATCTCTCCATTCACCAAGCCCATGGGGCCTAGGAGGCTTTGGACCAGGTTAAGGTGAGTGGTCGTCCAGTAACCATGGTCGAACTTTTTCCCCTCCTCATTTGGGTAGAGAACCGTTACTTTAATCATTACGCAGGCTCCTGATTGTCTGGGAAAATAGTTTCACTTGGTGAGCCAAGTCTACAAGGCGGGATGACTCCTGACAATACCATTTGTGCTACCCGGTCCACGCTGGGCTGCAGAGCGCTTCTGGTACAATTAGCCCTCCGATTCCGCAGGGCCTCACGCCCTAATATCTTTGGGAATCCGTCGTAAAAGCCCTTCGCATTCATGGAAGTGATGCTGCACAAATTACCGTTTTCCCTCTTACGATTCTTTCGGAGGCTATTTATAGCCGCTACTTTGGTTGCTGTGACTGTTTTGGCGGGCTGCGGAGATTCCGCCTACTCGGAAGGGCCTGGACAGGAACCCCCCGGTGGTTTGGGTCTGGTCTGGGAGGCTTGGGAGAAAATCAATGCTTCCTATGTTAGCTCTGAAGCTCTTGATTTTGAAACCGCCGCTTCCGGAGCGATGTCCAGGGTACTGGGGCTGATTGATGTGGAGCCTTATCCATTCTTGACAGACGTCGGCCGGATGCGCGGGCAGCCACCGAGCGACGTACCAGGCGAGCTGGTCGATCTCTGGCGCGCGGTGGCAAAATACCGGTCCTCCAACCCTGATTTTGATCCAGATACGATTGCAGAGGCGGCCATATCTGGCTTGGTTGCCGGACTTGGAGACTCGTCTGCCGTATTCTTGGATGCCACCCAATATCCTCTCGCTAAAGAGAGTTTGGAAGGTGGAATAGAGGGCACATACCTAGGTATCGGATCCCGGGTCGTCTCACAAGACGGCCAGATTATTCTCTTCCCGTTCGCTGGTTCACCTGCAGAGAGCGCGGGCGTTCTTCCAGGGGATGTCCTGTTTGCTGTGGGGGGCAACTCGGTGATTGGCCAGGCAGTGGAAGAGGTAGTTGGGCAGGTGGCAGGGCCAAAGGGAACAAAGATCGAACTGGAAGTGGTTCGGGCAGGTGAACCCGCGCCAGTCGTGCTCGAAGTGTTCCGAGGGGATATCGAACTTCAATCTGTAGCTAGCCAGCTCACGCCCGGCGGAATCGCCTACTTGCGAATATCTCGCTTCCGAGACAATACAGGAGAGCAGGTATTTAGCGCGCTGGAGGCCCTCAATCGGTTCGATCTTTTGGCTTTGGTATTGGACATTCGAACGAACCCTGGGGGTTCCTCAGAGGCCGCAAAGACAACAGCAGGTCAATTCTTGCCTGGAGGTTCCGTGTTTGGCTACGTAGAAGATGGCGACGGTGGCCGCTCGGAACTAACGATCGACCTGGACGAAGACCGCCTGGATTTAGATGACCTGTTAATAGCGGTATTGGTTAACGACCAGACAGCGCGCGAGGCCGAGGCCCTGGCTGCGGCCCTACAAGACACTGGCCGGGCAACCCTGTTTGGTACCAACACATTTGGTGACGCGTCTGCCTATGAATTTGTGGAGTTGAGCGACGGCTCTGCCATGTACCTGCCAGTTTCCCGACGTTACACACCTTCCGGCAAACTGCTGGAAAGGACAGGTCTTACACCAGATGTATTGGTTCAGTCCATCCCCGAAGCTGAAGGTTTCGGAGGCGAGAGCCAGTTCAACCGCGCTTACGAGTTCCTTGACGGGCAACTGCCACCGTTTCGGTAGTGGAGGTTCGGGCGGAATTTATTAGACCGGCAAAAAGGCCTGTCCGCATGAAGATGTCTCTTTGCCTGTCTACATAAGCCAACAGGGACGGCTTAACGAATTTAGGTGAGGTTCTCCTGACAACGCAGGCATACAAACGTGCTAACGTCCTCTGGAAGACTGTCGCTGACCACGTTCCGCTTGCGTTGGCAAACCACACAGATAACGGTCTCCGTCTCCGATTCGGATGACCGCACTGGCATGGTTAATGCGTCTGGTCCTCGGTACCCAACGTAACCAGGATTACTTTCGCGCAGTCGCTGGAATCGCTCCCTGTCTTTACGGCCCACTTGACTCTCCTGAGTAGCGACGGTAGAGCAACCAGGTTAAAGCTACTTGACCTCGACAGCGGCCCCAGCCTCTTCCAGTTTGCCTTTGATATCGTCAGCCTCTTCCTTGGCAATCCCTTCCTTGATGGCTGTCGGAGCGGACTCAACCAGCTCTTTGGCCTCGCGCAGACCGAGGGAGGTTACCTCGCGGACGGCCTTAATGACGTTGATTTTGTTGGGACCGATGTCCTTGAGGCTGACTTCGAATTCAGTTTGGTCTGCAGCGCCGGCGTTATCTCCGCCTTCGCCGGGAACACCACCAGCAACAGGCGCGGCGGCTACGGCGACTGGGGCAGCGGCGCTGACGCCGAACTCCTCTTCGAGGGCTTTGACCACGTCTGATAGTTCGACTACGTTCATTTGTTTGATCGCTTCAATAATCTCGTCTTTAGTCACGATTTCTCCTTCTGTCTTATATGGCTTGTCTATAGTGTTTGATTAGCTAATATGAAGATTAAAGAGGTTAGCTTATTCCGCCTCTTTATCTTCGGAAGCATTAGCTTCCGGTTCAGGCTCTCCCTCCGACCCCTCTGCGGGTTCTTCTTCAGCTGCCTGAGGTGCAACCTCGGCTTCCGATGCGGACGCCTCATTGGCTCGAGCTCCGTCACTAGGCGCTTCTTCGGCGTCCGCTACCGCTTCGGGTTCGGTGTTTGCCTCTAACTCCTCGCCGGAGCCCGCCGGCTCATGAGCCGGCTCTTCTTCTTTCATCTGGCGTACTCGGGCTGCAAGCACGTTACCCAGGCTCTGCATAGGACCGTTCATCACGGTGACGAGACGGGCTATCGGCGACTGCAGCTGTCCCAACAGCATCGCCAAGATGATCGGTTTGGGTGGTAGTGAAGCCAGTCTGGTGAACTCAGGAGAGGACATGGCTGCCCCGTCGCCCATAACGGCGCCAATGACGGCCAGAGAGGTACCTCCGTTTCGGGCGAACTCTGACAGGGTTTTGGCGGCTTCAACTGGGTCATCATAGCCCAGAGCGATGGCTGTTGGGCCTTGTACTATCTCTTTCAACTGAGGTTTTCGGGCCTCGTCGGCGGCCAGAGACAAAAGTGTGTTCTTGACGATGGTGAAATCCACTCCGCCGGCTTTCATGGCGCGTCGCAACTCAATCATCTGATTCACGGATATCCCTGANTATGTGGCAGTCATCGCGATGCTGCTNCGCTCTAGCCGGTTCTTGATGTCCTGAACCCGGTCTACTTTTTGCTGGGTGGGCAANNCTTNCCTCCAATTTTCNCTTCNGCGAATCTCNTGGGAATNAAAAATCCCTACGCCATAGACGCGGCGCAGGGATTCGGTTACTCCGAAGAACTGTCCNTCGCGCCTGTGTTGGCNGNTTTCGCATTTANCCCCTGACGGGNACCAACGGTCTCTGGCGTGTTATTGNTTCGATTTTAAAGTCGGCCTGTNTGGNCCGGCCCNGACTATTCCGGGGATTCCAANGCNCTTAAGGCTGCTATGTCCAGCGAAACGCTGGGGCCCATTGTTGACGTGACGTACGCCGANCGGAAGAAAGGGCCCTTCAAGCTCTCGGGACGTTCCCTGATTATAGCACTGGATAGGGCCGCCAGATTATCCACTAGNTTCGGGGCTTCAAAACTGACTTTGCCTACCGATGAATGGATAATGGCTGTGCGGTCGGTCCTGTACTCAGTCCTGCCGCCCTTGGCCTCTTGGATGGCTCTGGGTAGGTCTTGGGGTTGGACCATGGTTCCGGAACGAGGGTTGGGCATGAGGCCTTTTCGCCCCAAAATCCGGCCCAATTTACCAATCTTAGGCATNACTTGTGGAGTGGCCAACCCAACTTCAAAATCGTCCCATCCGCCTTCGATCTTCTCGATAAGATCGTCTTCGCCGACGAAGTCAGCGCCGGCTGCGCGTGCCTCTTCACCTCCTTCGGATCCAGCGAACACCACAACTCGAATCGTCTTACCGAGGCCGTGAGGCAGGCTGCAAACGCCTCGAATCATCTGGTCTGCGTGACGCGGGTCTACGTTGGTCCTGATGTGCAGTTCAACGGTCTCGTCAAACTTAGCGGTAGAAACNTCCTTGAGGAGTTCCATGGCTTCTAATGGCGAGTAATTCCTTTCCAAGTCNACCTTTTCNACGACGGAACTGAACCGCCGGCTGTGCTTGACCATTGTCGCTATTCTCCTACGTCGATGCCCATGCTGCGGGCGGTTCCGGCNATTATCTGCATCGCTTCGTCTACGCCGCCTGCATTGAGGTCAGCCAACTTAGTTTCAGCTATCTCGCGAAGCTGCTGTTTACTGATGCTGCCGACGGCGCCCTCACGGAACTCGGAGATACCTTTCTCGACTCCCGCAGCCTTTCGTAACATGTCCGACGCTGGAGGTGTCCGGGTTACGAAGGTGAACGANCGGTCTTCATAGACGGTCAGATGGACCGGTACGATGGANCCGGCTTGGGTGGCAGTTTTAGAGTTGTATTCTTTGACAAAGCCCATGATATTTACGCCGTGTTGGCCCAGCGCGGGACCTACCGGGGGAGCCGGTGTCGCCTTCCCGGCTTCCAACTGCAGTTTGATGATGGCTCTAACTTTCTTCGCCAACGGGAGCTCCTTCAGATACTCTTTTGTTTGTTCTCAATCTCAGCCCGCAAATCGGAATCCTAGATTCGCTCCACTTGGAGGAAATCGAGTTCGACAGGNGTTTCACGCCCGAAAAAGGATACCATAACGCGAACTTTCCCTTTTNCTTCGTCCACGTCATTGATGGAGCCGATGAAGTCCACGAACGGGCCTTCTGTGATTCGCACCGTCTCGCCGCGTTCCAGTCCGATGTTCACACGGGTCGGGTCGGAATCTACCTGCTTGAGGATGCTCTCCATCTGCTTGTCTTCTAGCGGNACCGGCTTGGGTCGTTTATCGTGTTCGTCCTCGGTTGANACGAACCCGGTTACGCCAGGGGTGTTGCGGACGGCATACCAACTTTCATCATCCATAGTCATCTGGACTAAGATATAACCGGGGAACAGTTTTTTACGTTCGGATTTNCGCTGGCCATCTTTGAAGACGACCTCTTCCTCAGTCGGGACCAAGACCTCGTTAATCCGCTCCTGCATGTCCAAGCTTTGGATGCGCAAGCGGAGGTTCTTTTCCACTAGGTCTTCCTGGCCCGAATAAGTGTGGACTATATACCAACGAGGGCCTTGGGTTTCTTCGGTTTCTGATGTGTTACTAGTAGTCATGATGAAATATCCGATGCCTGGTCAAGCAGAAATGGGACACGCGGTAAAACGCCCCCCATCACTGTATAAGTCAAACGAAACCGCGTTCGCTTTGGCTATCTAGAAAATCACCCGCGCGAACACTTCGGCAAATATCCGGTCCAGACCTCCTAAGAAGAACCCGGCTGCGATGGCTAATATGATGACCACCGTTGTCANCCGTGCNGTTTCTTCCCGGCTGGGCCAGACTGACTTNCGCAGTTCTGANTAGGTCTCCCTTAGGAAACTTACAGGNCCNACCNNCNCACCNCNTGAGGGTGCGACNATCCGNTGACTGCGNGTTGANGCCCTNGCCATCNGGTNCTANCTCACTTCNCGNTGGGTCTTATGAGTNCGGCATCTGGAGCAATATTTGCGCANCTCNACCCGGTTNGGGTCNNTGCGNCGGTTCTTTNCCGTTGTGTAATTACGNTCCCGGCAGTCGCCGCATTGCATGGTGATAATCTGACGGACGTCGGCTGTCTTTCTGGCCATGTCTTAATCCACCACCTTTGTGATTACTCCGGAACCCACCGTGCGGCCGCCTTCGCGAATGGCAAAGCGCATTTGCTCTTCGATCGGCACCGGGCTCATCAGTTCAATCGCCATCTTTACGTTGTCCCCAGGCATAACCATCTCAATTCCATCGGGAAGAGTGCACTCGCCGGTGATGTCTGAGGTCCGGATGTAGAACTGGGGTTTGTAGCCGGAGAAGAATGGAGTGTGCCTTCCGCCTTCGTCACGGCTCAGGATGTAAACCTCGGCCTCGGCTTTGGTGTAGGGCTTCATTGTTCCGGGCGCTACTAGAACCTGACCTCGTTCCACTTCTTCTCGATCCACGCCACGAAGGAGGATGCCTACTGCATCGCCGGCTTGGGTGGTATCCAGGTTCTTGTGAAACATTTCTAGGCCGGTGGCAACGGTCTCGCGAACGTCTCCCCAGCGGATAATCTCGACGGGTGAACCAACCTTCAAGGTGCCCCGCTCGACGCGCCCAGTGACCACGGTGCCGCGGCCCTTGATCCCGAAGACGTCTTCAATGGGCATCAGGAACGGACGGTCAGTGACGCGCTCAGGCATGGGGATATACTCGTCCATTGTCTTAACGAGCTCTTTAATCTGCTCAGCGGCATCGGCGTCGCCCTCAATG
>NZUD01000009.1 GCA_002697005.1 Chloroflexota bacterium
ATCGACGCCTACACCAAGATGTTTGAAGGGACGCTTGGAAGTCAGGTCGGCCTCAGCGAGGTAGGAGTCAGAATGATCCCTTTCGTTCTGACGGGTCTGGCAGCGACGATTCCGGCCCGAGTCGGGCTGATCAATGTAGGAGGAGAGGGTCAGCTTTATATCGGGGCGTGGGCGGCAACCGGCGTAGCCCTTTACATAGGGTTCGGCAACATTTGGATCATGCTGCCGGCCATGGCAGTAGCAGGCTTCATTGGCGGGGCATTGTGGGGCGGGATTGCCATCATGTTGCGGAATTGGCGGAATGTTAACGAGGTGATTTCAACGCTGCTATCTAACTATGTGGCCATTCTGTTCGTCAATGTGTTTGTGTTTGGAGCCTGGAAAAACCCTACTGGATTTGGCTATCCATATACGTCGGATTTCGCTACCGAAGCAGTGCTTCCAGCCATCGCAGGGACTCGATTCCATATAGGATTTTTATTGCCTATCTTGGCCATAGTCGTAACGTACCTGTTCCTCAGCCGCACGCGATGGGGCGCAAATATGCGGGCGGTCGGTGGCAACCCGGACGCGGCTCGAAGGCGTGGCATACCTGTTTTGCGTTATATCATCATAGCCATGTTGGTGGGCGGAGGGCTTGCTGGATTGGCTGGCATGAGCGAGGTATCCGGAATCCAACACCATCTGCGACCGGGTATTTCTAATAGCCTGGGATTCATGGGCTTCCTATCTAGTTGGATGGCCGGACATAATCCCATTACTCTTATCGGGACTAGTTTCCTGATCGCAGTCATAGTGGTAGGTGGCGACGTGCTGCAATTCAGCGGGAACCTACCATCAGCAGCGATGTTGATCCTCATCGGTCTGGTGCTGTTTTCCATACTGGGATTCCGCAAATTGGATCGTAAGACCGAATGAGTACTATATGGCTGGTCCTTAGCGGGACACTGACAGGGGCTGTTGGACCGGGAATATCGGTCTTGTACGCAACCTATGGAGAATTGAT
Organism: Chloroflexota bacterium; assembly: GCA_002697005.1. The sequence continues at coordinate 1,007 of NZUD01000009.1, forward strand.
AACCGAGCGGGCGGGTCGCATCAACCTGGGCACAGAAGGCTCCATGCTGATGGGCGCTTGTTTCGGGTTTATCGCAACTGTAGAGACTGGGTCTGCCTCGTTGGGCGTATTGGCTGGCATGGTTGCTGGAAGCGGATTAAGTCTGGTACTGGCCTACCTGGTCATCTACCGCGACACCAACCAGCTTGCTACTGGGTTTGCGCTTACTCTGTTTGGCGCCGGGATAACCGCCTACGCCGGGCGGGATTACGTAGACAGCATTATCGGCGGACTGAACCCCATCGCCATACCCTTGTTGTCGGACATTCCTGAGATTGGCAAAGCGTTGTTCCAGCAAGACATCTTGGCCTACATCGCTTACGCCTTGGGGCCGTTGTTATGGGTCTGTCTCTATTACACAAGGCCAGGTCTAAGTCTTAGGGCTGTTGGCGAGAGCGTCGACGTTGCCTTTGCAGCCGGGAGGAATCCACAGGTGATACAGATCGCTGCCATCGCCATGGGAGGTGCTCTAGCAGGGTTAGGAGGGGCTCAGCTTTCCTTGGGATTGACTCACACGTGGTCCGAAGGGATGACGGTCGGCCGCGGGTTTGTTGCCGTGGGCTTGGTGATTTTTGGCATGTGGTCCCCGCTTCGGGCGATGATTGGAGCTCTCCTTTTTGGCGGCGCCATCGGACTGCAACTACAGCTTCAGACTGTTGGTGCGCCGGTTTCTCCATTCATATTGGACATGCTCCCATACGTGGTGATCTTACTGGTCATGGCTCTTTGGAGCCGCGCATCTGCCCGCGCGATGCCCGAAGGACTTAAGGGCGTATTGAGGGCAACCTCTTGATCGAACCGAGCATACCTAACCCACGAACGACATGGTGGTGAAGGGGTCTCTCCAGTCATGTTAGGCGTATATAAGGCTCACACGGGTTTCTGGATAATCACGGACAGTCAATCTGGTTCCAAAATAACAGGAGGAAAAGGTTTGTATAACCGGATCAAGCAACTATCCAATGGGATCCAAAGGATTTGGATCGGCGTTTTCTTGCTCATGGCCATAGTGGCCTTGGCAGCCTGCGGTAGCGATGACACGCCGGCATCTCCAGCTGCCACCAGCGCTCCGGCAGCTCCTGCTGCCACCAGCGCTCCGGCATCTCCATCCAACACTGGCGGCGGATCGTCGGACGGCATTACGGCTACCAACCCTTCGTCTGACGCCCTGGCTGGAGGTTCTACCGAAATTTTCCTAAAGGGGTTCGAAGATGCCAACGCTAGCAGTAAATTCAGGTCTACGTCTGAATTCGCCGCAGCTGCAAAGCCCCGGGCTGCTGGTGAGAAGATCAAGATAGGTTTCATCTTTGTCGGCTCCCAGAAGGACCTGGGCTACAATCAGGCCGCCGCCGAAGGCAGTCAGTATCTGGAAGCCGTCTTTGACGACGTTGAGATACTTCGTTCAGAGAACATCCCGGAAACCGCCGACGTTCAGGCGGTCGAAGAGCAGATGATTCGGGCTGGCGCCGAGATCATATTTGCCACCAGTTACGGATACTCAGGCCCTACCAAAGAAATAATCGCCAAACATCCCGACGTCATGTTCCTGCACATGGGAGATGTTGAGAGCCACGAGAACTACGGCACTTTCTTCGGCAATATCTGGCAGCTGGAGTACGCGGCTGGTCAGGTGGCAGGCCACACTTCAAAGTCTGGAAAGCTGGGATTCATCGCGGCGTTCCCTATCCCTCAGACGTTGCTGAATGTGAACGCTTTTCACCTTGGCGCCCGATCAGTTGATCCGGATATCGAGACCACCTTTGTGTTGACTAACGACTGGTGCGACCCGGCCAAGCAGGCCACGGCCGTGCAGGCCATGATTGACGCCGGCGTGGACGTACTGACACAGCACCAGGACTGCACTAAGACTATCGTAGAAGCGGCGGAAAGAGCCGGCATATACGTTTCTGGTTACCACCAGGACGCCAGCCCCGCCGCCCCTAACGCCTGGCTCACCGGTGCTGCTTGGAACTGGGGCCCGGTCTATGCAGAAATCGTCGCTGAGATCAGGAAGGGTACGTACAAGAGCTCGGTCATGTTCCAGGGGCTTGACGCTGGTTGGGTAAAACTGTCTCCTTTCGGTGCGTTCCTTCCTGATGATGTGAAACAGAGCACCTTGGACACTGTGGAGTCCTTGAGGACCGGCGGATTCCAGCCATTCACCGGCCCCATCAAAGACCAAGATGGAGTGGTTCAGATCGCCGACGGCGTTGTCCCGACAGACCCCGAACTACAAGGTATCGGCTTCTTGTTGGAAGGCATAACCGGCCGTACCAACTAATTTCTCTGGCATAATCACGCAACAGAGTTTCAATCTGAGGCAGGTCTGGGCGTTACGGACTTGCCTCAGATGCTGAGGAGTACACCCGTGGGAAATACAGTCACCGCTGACCCGTATGAGTGGCCGTACGACGGCGATATAGACCCCAGGAAGACGGCCCTTCTCCTCATAGACTGGCAGCACGATTTCTGCGGGCCCGGCGGCTACGTGGACACTATGGGATATGACATCTCCATGACCAGAAGAGGAGTTGAACCGACCCGAAATGTCCTTGAGGCTTGCCGTAGCATCGCTGACTTCAATATCGTGCACACCAGAGAAGGCCACAAATCCGACCTCTCGGACTGCCCGCCCAATAAGCTGTGGCGGTCCAAGCAGATCGGTGCTGGAATCGGAGATGATGGTCCTTGCGGCAGGATATTAGTGAGAGGGGAACCTGGTTGGGAGATCATCGAAGAACTTGCCCCACTGGACGATGAACCGGTGATCGACAAACCAACTAAAGGCGCTTTCACTGCCACGGATCTGGACTTGGTATTGCGGAACTGGGGAGTCACGCACATCGTTTTCACAGGTATCACCACCGATGTCTGTGTCCATACGACTATGCGTGAAGCTAACGACCGTGGTTATGAGTGCCTGTTATTGGAAGACTGCACCGGCGCCACGGATGAGGGTAATTATCTCGCTGCTCTCCATATGATAAAGATGCAGGGCGGTGTGTTCGGCGCAGTGTCCAACTCGGCAGAATTTCTGAAGGCCATCGGGCCTTTGCTCTAACGCATATTTCTAAAATGGTCCCTACCTGGAGGCCCATGGATACCCGTTCAAGTTTCCGGCAGGCGGTCCAAGACGCCCAGGCATACAATTCTGACTCGGTTGCCCGCCGACCGGCATTCATCTCAAGTGTCGACCGCATGATAAAGAAACAGCGGCGCAACGTCCGAGCATTGCCACCAGCGACCCAAACGACCCGCCGCGGTCCAGTGTCTGAAGCAGGGCGCCTCATGGCTGAGGGAAAAACGTCCGCGGTCGAACAGATCCAACGGGCTTTGGAAGTTATAAACCGCCTTCAGCCAGAGTTGAACGCCTTCGCGTATGTCGACTCTGAGGACTCATTGCTGGAACAAGCACAGGCATTGGACGCTGAAAAGGCGGCAGGCGAGATCAGAAGTCCGCTCCATGGGATTCCTATCTCCATCAAAGACGTCATCCATGTCAAAGGTATGCCCACCAGCTCCGGATCCCGGGTGATGGAAGGGTTCATGCCGGATGATGATGCCACGGCAGTGCGACTTCTGCGGAAAGCAGGGGCGCTGATCGTCGGCAAGGCCCATACCCATGAGTTTGCGCTGGGCGTCACCACGCCCCAGAGCCGAAACCCGTGGGATTCCAGCCGTGATCCGGGCGGCTCCAGCGGAGGATCGGCCATCTCAGTCATCACTGGAATGAGCCTCCTGAGCGTAGGGACGGACACCAGGGCTTCGATCAGAGTCCCGGCATCCCTGTGCGGCACCTTGGGCTACAAGCCGACCTATGGCCTAGCATCTACGGATGGGATAGTCACCTTATCTTGGAGCATGGATCACACCGGTCTGATGGGCAGCACTAGCGAAGACGTCGCCATCTTGATGAACGCCTTGCAGGGTGTTGATCCCGCCGACCCCGGTACGCTTGACCGCGCCAATGATGATTACACTGGTTATCTGTTCAAAGACGTTAAAGGATTTAGAGTTGGGCTGGTTGTGGAAGCTCTTGATGGGGCTGACCCGGAAACGCTGCGGGTATTCGGCGAGTTTGTTGAGACCCTCAAGTCGTTGGGCGTCGAGGTAGTAGAAACCAAAGCGCCGTCGGCAGACGACTTCCGTTTGTGCAACAACCTAGGTCTGATAATCAGCCGGGTTGAAGCCGCAGCCTACCACACTGCATTCCCAGATGCTGGGTCCAAGTACATTACCCAGGTGTTTGAGCAATTGGACGAAGCGGCGCAGGTTAAAGCTGTTGATTACATAAACGCCCAGCGGTACCGGTCCGAGTTTCGGGAACGGATGCTGGACGAGTTGGAGGACTTCGACGCTTTCATCATGCCAACAACACTGGTGCCGGCAGTTAAAGCTGAGGACACCGAGCAATACCTGACCATCCTTTCTAGAAACTGTATTCCTTGGAGTATGATTGGCTTTCCTACCCTGTCAGCGCCGGCTGGTTTGACTTCCGGCGGTCTCCCGGTGGGGGCGCAATTCGTATCGGCGCCTTTCGACGACGGGATAATTCTAGCGCTGGCGTCAGCCCTGGAATCAGCAACGGAGCAGCAGCGGCCCTAGCGGTACGCCTTCCCATGAGCATGTTACCCGGAGTGGATACTGACCTCGGCATCGGACGTTGTCCTGCCATAAGTCTGATCGGTTCCAAGGCCAACCGGATCTTGAGTGCGCCAGGGTTCTCCGGAGAGGTTATCTCGGCCGGAAGCCGTGCAGTGTACATAGAGACCGTTGACGGCGAGATACTGGCCGCCTGCAGGCCTGACCAGCACCCACACCCACGGTCGTTTCTAACGGACTTTGATTTAGCGGGATTAGAAATTGGCCTCAGTGTCTGGTTCGAAGCAAGTGAGCTACGCTTCGGTAACGGCGCATGCGTTGGCTTGTCGGAATCACAGGTTTGGAACCCGCGACTGCTGCTGCAAGACTCGACTTCCCTGTCTCTGGCAGTGTTGCGGACTAGATGGGATGCCCTGACTCAAGCGTCGATTGCATTCCACCAAGGCGATAACCTCGGACTGGCGGTCCCGTTGCTTACCAATAAACTCGATGCCCTGGAGATGAACTGCACTTCTCCTTTGGTCGCCGCCGGACTAACTCAGGTCGAAAAACTGATCCCGCACTGCCGACGTGGAGATTTGAGTGGCACTCTGATGATGGCGGAAAACCTGATTGGCCTGGGGCACGGTCTGACGCCTTCGGGCGACGATTTTGTCGGCGGGTTGGTGTTCATGTACCGCCAGATAGAAGCAGCCTATCCAACATCAGGCTTGTGGGAAGGCGGCGATGTACCAGCGTTGCTAAAGAGTTCCAAGCGAATGACATCTCGAATCAGCCACACATTACTCGCCGACTTGGTGGAAGGTCAAAGTCATGCACCTCTCCACGACTTGGTCAATGATCTTTTTTCTGACAGTAGGACATTCGCGGCTGAAGATCACGTTCGATCAGTCTCTTCGATCGGCCACAGCTCGGGCTGGGATATGCTGACGGGAATGTTGGCCGGATTGCTCCCGGTAACCAATCGGGATGAAGACTAAAGGGGTTAAATCCATAGACATCAAGGAACGCATAGAAGAAGCCAACGCTGAAGCATTCAACCGCATCGTCGGCGCAGACCCGATGCTGATAGACATAGTGCCGGCCGGCGAAGTTGTGCCTGGCCTGGAAGACCGCATGGTCTTGCACTCGGGCCCGCCGGTCGACTGGGAGCACATGAGCGGGGCCCAGCGGGGTGCGGTGACGGCTATGGCTATCTTTGAAGGCTGGGCCAGTGACATCCAGAGTGCCGAGGAGTTGCTAGCTAGCGGCGGCATCAAGTTCGATCCGAACCATCACCACGACGCAGTGGGGCCCATGGCAGGGACCATCTCCAAGTCGTTGCCCGTCTATGTGGTGGAGAACCAAGCTCACGGTAACAGGGCTTATTGCCGGCTGGTAGAAGATGAACAGCAATTCGGCAACTACAGTCGCGGCTCCATCGATGGACTTCGCATGTGGCGGGACGTATGGGCGCCTTCTCTGGGCAGGGGGGTCCGACATGTCGGTGGATTGCACCTCAAGCCGATCATCGCGAAGGCTTTGCAGATGGGAGATGAGCTCCACAACCGCCCAAACGCAGCCAGCTCCATGTTCGCGGGCGCCATGGGAGTACCGATGATCGAGGCAGGTGTCGAAACTTCTGACCTGACGAGCACTCTCACTTACATATCCAGCCACGACCTGCTCTTCCTTGGCCTGGCCATGGCCTCTGCCAAGTCGGCAGCCGACGCCGCCAGAGGCATCGAATACTCAACCGTTGTCACCGCCATGGCCCGAAATGGCTACGAATTCGGTATCCATGTCAGTGGTTTGGACGGGGCTTGGTTCACGGCTGCGGCCCCCGCNATTGACGGCCTATATCTACCCGGATACGGCGAGGGCGACGGCGGGTTCGACATGGGCGACTCGGCCATCACCGAGACTGTCGGCTGGGGTGGCTTTGCGCTCGGCGGGGCTCCGGGGATCTTGTCACTGGTGGGAGGTACACCCGAAGAAGCATTGAAATATAGTCGGGAGATGCGCGAGATAACCACGGGGCTCAGCCCTGATTTCGCCATTCCGGCGCTAGATTTTGAGGGCACGGCGGTGGGGATCGACATCAGAAAGGTGGCCCAGACAGGTATCCTGCCCATAATNGATACNGCNATCGCCCACAAGGAACCGGGCCACTCGATAATCGGGGCTGGGTTNGTCCGCCCTCCNATGGCCTGTTTTCACGGAGCGCTCAGAGCATTCGCGACCAAGCATGGGTTGGGGTAGGGAAGTCACTTATGATCACAGAATCAGCTTTGCTCGAGAACAGGTACTTCGACTCTGTATTCCTGATGCGTGTGTCCAAGCGTCTTAGCGAACAATCGGGGATCCAACAAGCGGCATTGGTCATGGGCACACCGAAGAACATTCAGGTCTTGGCGGACGCTGGTTATGAGGGCATCGACAAACTGGCNGCAGCNCCGAACGACTTGGTGGTCTCTCTACGGGCAGACTCGGTANAAGAAGCTCGATNGCTGTTGGAGGACCTGGAGCAGTATCTTGCTCGTGACCAGAGTCGCCCAGCCGTACAGACCGTTCGTTCCACTGAGCAAGCGATCTTCCTGCAACCCACGTCCAACATCGCGTTGATCTCGGTGCCTGGAGATTTCGCCACCAGGGAAGCTCGCCAGGCGCTACAGAGCGGACTCAACGTATTCTTGTTCAGTGATCACGTTTCAGTGGACGATGAACTTTCGTTGAAGCGATTGGCCCTGGAGAAAGGTCTCTTGATGATGGGCCCTGACTGCGGCACAAGCATCGTCGGTGGCGTGGGTCTGGGATTCGCCAACGCCGTGCGGAAAGGGCCGGTAGGGGTTATCGGAGCATCGGGNACAGGCACACAGGAAGTTACCTCCTTGATACATCGCTGGGGCTCTGGTATTTCCCATGCCATCGGCGTTGGTGGTCGGGACTTGTCAGATGACATNGGAGCCATATCAACCCTGCAAGCTATCGACGCTTTAGAAAGGGACACAGGCACTGAAGTGATCCTATTGGTATCTAAACCACCNGGACCCGTAACGATGGATTTGGTGAACCAACGGATAACCACCGGTACCAAGCCTGTGGTCACCTGCTACCTTGGCAGTCGCGGCGGTGTGTCATCAGATTCCGGGAACGTGACNGCAACACATAATCTTGACGATGCTGCCACGGCAGCAATACGCCTGGGCGGTGGGATNAGGGTCGACGAAGATTCTCCTGTTATGCCGGATACGCTTGAGCGCGAACGGACTAAACTCAAGGCCAGCCAGAAGTACATCCGAGGCGTCTTTTCCGGAGGGACCCTATGCTACCANGCCCAGCAAGTTCTCCGGGATTCCGGGNTCGAGGTCTACTCAAACGAGCCGCTGGACAAGGACATGTTATTGACAGATTCTGATTCCAGTATCGAACACACTCTGGTGGACATGGGTTCTGATGAGTTTACGGAAGGTAAGCCTCATCCAATGGTGGACTCCACCCAACGGGTCCGGCGAATCCTCTCGGAGGCGGACGACCCGGAAGTGGGCGTGATNCTGCTGGATTGTGTCCTTGGGCACGTGGCGGCCGAAGACCCTGGCNGGGACATCGCCNCTTCGATTTCCAAAGCCAGGTTGNCCGCCCAGCAGAGGGGTGAGCATCTCTCCGTGGTGGCCTCCGTCTGCGGTACCGAGCTTGACCAGCAGGGCTTGAATGCCCAGGTCCAAGCCTTAGAGGAGGCCGGCGCCGTCGTGTTCACCTCAGGTTTCCAGGCCGCTAGATTCGCCGCGGGATTAGTCGCTATGAAGGGCCAGTAGATGGAGCCGCAAAACGCCATTGACCGGTTGTTGTCCTCACCTATCCAAGCGATCAACATTGGAGTGGAGGACTTCGCCGAGAACCTGGAGTCTCAAGNGGTCGAGGTCGTACACGTTANCTGGACCCCACCCGCCGGTGGCGACCCTGAGATAATCGCCATCCTGGATCAGATTTTGTGATCGACGCGACGANCTTGGACCAATAACCTGCATANGNAAAGGCATAAATCTGATTCCCATCCTCTCTCAGCAAGCTTCGATCATNCGTCTTGGGTTTGATCCGGATTTTCGAAAAGANTGAAAGGCCGTAGCANGTCCATTGCAGATTTGATCATCTGCATAATGTAGTCAACTCTCGGGCAACGAGGGTATAACCCGGCAAGCGAGCGCCTAGGTTGTCAAGATCTGAATCTCTACTTGACAAAGAGAAAGTGCGGGTTCAATGCCGATTTCGTGACCGAACTTGGTTNTCTGAAGGNCATCTCACTGACAAGCTATANGGGCATNGGANCAAAGGTTNGGGTCTTCCACCNTCCGCCACTACTTGGTGCTCTCAAGCGGCATATCCGCATTCTCACTNAGCGCCGTCTTGAACTCNTGCCACTCTTTGCCTTCCGAAGGCCCTTCCCAGCCATCAAAGTGCATNAGCCCTTCTAGTTCCATACGGTCGCGCCAGCCTGCTGTTTGTAGCACCGGGTCGGCTGGAAATTCGACAGGATAGCCCAGGCACAGGTACGCCACCGGAATCACATGATGGGGTATACCCAATATCTGCCGTAATTGGGGCTGCTTCAAGATGCTGACCCATCCTACCCCAACTCCCTCGGCTCTGGCTGCCAACCACAGGTTCTGCACCGCGCAACAGGTGGAATACAGGTCGGTCTCCTGGATAGAATTGCGTCCTAAGACCACTTCGGCGCGTGTCGGGTCGCAGGTGACACAAACGTTGATTGGAGACTCCAATAAACCTTCTAGTTTCAATGACAGATAGTGGGACCGCCTTGGCTCGTCGAAGAAACAGGATGCCGCCTGGCGTTCCCGGTCGAACAGGCTCTTTACCTTCTGACGAATCACAACGTCCCGCACCATGATGAAATCCCACGGTTGCATGAACCCCACAGACGGCCCGTGATGGGCGGCCCGGATGATCCGCGCCAACACATCTGACGGGACGGGGTCGCTTTTGAAGGTCCGAATATCGCGCCGAGAATATATAGCGCGGTAAAGGCCCCGTTGTTCGTCTTCTGAGAATCCGCTCGCCTGTACTAACGAATCTGATGCCATGATTTCCTGCTCCCAATTAAAAAGCCTCCGTCTTTGGGACGGAGGCTTTGACGTGCGACTCTGCCCACTTGGTCCTCGAAGCGGTATAACCAGCGCGGCAGGTCTACTGACTTGTGGATCCACACTTTTCGGCGCCTTCCCGTACCGGTTCACCGGTACAGTGACTGGCTCTCGCCATGCCGAAGAGCTCCCCAGTTACAGTGGCGGGCCCGTGCCGGAGTCTCACCGGCTTTCCTATTCTTCCCGATCTGGTCTTTGGCCAAAGGCTAAGACCAGATCGGGACACCGCACGCTATTCTGTTTCCGCTGGCAAGATTATGTCATGACCGATGGAAAGTCAACGCCACCAGATCCGATTTCCAAGTCCTTGGTTTGCTCAGATCTTAGCCGTCTCGGGCCTGTACAACTGCCCCACAGGGACTATTTTAGTGGCCCATTGGAGCAGTTAAGTAGGTGGATTTGGACCACATAACTAGATGCTAAGCCTTTAGAGATGCGTGGCTTGGGAGATTTGATATCTGAACAGTGGCATGAAAGCCTGGTTACTCATGATGACTTTACTGTCTGAGGACTTCGAGCTATTTCGAGTTTAGAGTCACTACAAGACTGCTGGGTCTTTCAACCGTTTTACACATAAACGGTATCGTCGGTATAGTCGATAGAACGACAGATCGGCGTATAGTTTGGTAATAATCCAGTATGGGTTGAACTAACGGAGAGCGTGTAGATGGGTTCAATACGACCCTCCACTTGCAGATACGATGCTATTGGCTCGCTATACGTGTGGCGCTTATTTGGCCATTGGTTAACGCTCATTCCATGATTGACCTAGATGATTTAACTGCATACGAAGAATTGGACCCGTCCGGCCTACGGCGACGGCTCAGTACCCTGCCGGAGCAGTGCAGCCAGGCTTGGCTGGAAGCCAAAAATACCGTGGTGCCCGACAACTTGGATCGATGCACGGAAGTGATCGTCGCTGGGATGGGTGGCTCGGCCATAGCTGGAAATCTGGTCGCGGACCTGGCTGGCTCAGATTCAGGCACACCTGTCAGAGTCGTTCGGGATTTCCGCATTCCAGGCCTGCTGCCAGACCAGTCTTCGCAGCCAAGACAACTGGTCATCGTCTGCAGCTTCTCCGGCGAGACAGAAGAAACTCTCTCCATGCTTGACCACGCACAGTCGGCAGGCGCTTCGATCATAGCCATCACCGGGGGAGGCACTCTGGGCCAGCGGGCGGCAGGGGCAGGTATACCGGTCCTAACGATAGACGCACCAGGCGAACCCCGTAGCGCGGTGGGGTACAACCTGATGCTGTTAATTTCCCTGTTAGACCGTATTGGAGTGATCAGCGTTTCCGATGGAGACGTATCTGAAGCGGTAACAGCCGCTGAATCCATGGCATCCCAGATCGGTATTCATGTTCGAACTGAGCAAAACCAGGCCAAGCTGTTGGCAAAGGATCTAATAGGCGGCCTGACAGTGGTGTACGGAAGCGGAAGCCTTTCCGGCGTTGCCCTGAGATGGAAATCGCAGATCAATGAGAACGGGAAATCGTGGGCCTTCGCTGAGTTGCTGCCGGAGCTTCTCCACAATTCCGTTGAGAGTTTTCCCGGAGGCTTAGAGGTCAGGCAGCGGACAACGGCCCTTCTACTAAAGCCAAATCGAGCAGCCTCAGAACTCGAGCGCCGGTACACGGTCCTGAGCGAGATGTTGGAACGTTCTGGTGTCAAGAGCCGAACGCTCACCGCAGTATCTGGTGGCACTCTGACCCAGTCGTTGGCGATGATTGTACTGGGTGACCACGTTAGCTACTACATGGGCCTGTTGAATGGTATAAACCCCTCTGAAGTTCCCACAATAGACCTTTTTAAGGAGCTGTTGTCGGATTCAGAAGCTGGTTGATAGCCCGTAGCCGGTGTTACGAGAGCCCAGGCGTGTTGACATCGGACGCCCCTTGCCGCAGAATCCACTGTAATCCCCAGTCATGGTTCAAAAGGAGTTAGACCAATGTTGAAGGTAGGTCATGTCGTGGTCCGGCCCGGTAGAAAGGCTGGCATGGATCCCGTAGAGATTCCGGTACCAGAGGAACTGGAAACCGTCCCTGGTATTCCGATGGTCAGCAAAGACATCGATTTCTACAGCCGAGAATATCCGCTGGTTCGCCAGCAGGTTGAACACGGCGCCGATACTGAATGGGCTCCCACTGTGGGCACAGCGGCCATGCAGAAATACCACCATGAGCACCAGGCTGTGATGGAGGAGTTCTATCCCCTGATGAACAGGACCGGCGATCTTGAGCCGACCGGAACGCCAAGTGGCGAAGATGTGACTCAATTGATTCGCGACAAAGCTGCGGAGATGGGTTTCTTGGATGTTGGATTCACAGACCATGATGTGCGGTTTATATACGAGGACCGCAAAGGGCATGTGAAATATCAAAACGCTATTTGTTTGGCGCTGGAACAAGATTTTGCAGAGACCCAGACTGCCCCTAGTATGGCCGCAGAGCACGGCCATTATGGGACATACGAAATCCAAGCTCCAATGGGGCTTCGGATGGTGGACTATATCCTGTCCTTAGGCTACGGGGCTCAGTTGCACGGACCCAGCAACCACAGTGCGGCGACCATCCCTATGTTCGTAGCTGCGGGATTGGGCCAGTTGGGAGCCAATGGCCAGCTGCTGCATCCCCACGCTGGCGCAAGGTGCCGTCTGCAGATCATTACTACAGACGCACCGGTAACTTTTGACAAACCCATAGACTACGGATTCCACGCTTTCTGTCAGGTCTGCCAGGTATGCGTCAACCGTTGCCCAGGGCGCGCTTTGATGCGCGAAAAGATCTGGTGGCGGGGTGTTGAGAAGAACAAGTTGATCTACAAGCGCTGCCGGCCTGTCATGTCTCGGTACGAAGGCTGCGCCATCTGCATGAAGGTCTGCCCAATCAACAAGTACGGGGCCAAGGCCGTCATGGAGCACTATGTGGAGACTGGCCAGGTTCTAGGCAAAGGTACCCACGACTTGGAAGGCTACACTCTTCACGAGGAGAGCACGGGCAAATACGTCACAGGGTACTTCGGCCCCGGAGAGTTGCCCACTTTCGACGCCAACTTCTTCAAGATTCCAAATGGGACTAGGGAAAATGCTGCCCTGGAAGAGCTGGTAGAGTACATAGGGACCCAGCCCGATGGAGTCGATAAGGCGTCCGATGAGAAGGCGCTGTTCGATTTCCGCGACCGGCTGCGGGTAATCCTGCATGGAGAAGTCAGCGACAGCACCATGTTCTAGGTCCCACAGATCGGATATGATTGGAACTCAAGGAGGGGCGAGACTCGGTCTCGCCCCTCCTTATTCATTTAAGGCGGACCATAGGCCGGTGGACATAGACCCTGTCTGGAATGTATCGTTGCTCGCAATCTAGAAATCACCATAGAGGAGCTGGGATGGCTGTGGAATGGAACGCACAGGGAGACCTATTCGAGGGCTGCAACTGCAACCTGCTCTGTCCTTGCCATGTGACATTTCGGCAGCCACCCACCTTAGGCTACTGCGACACGATCTGGGCTGTAGGCTTCGAGCAGGGGCGCTATGGAGACGTTGATCTGGCAGGATTGAACGCCGCTATATCCCTGCACTGTCCCGGGACTATGGTTGATGGTGACTGGATAACGGTGCTGTACGTGGACGATCGTTCTTCACCGGAGCAGCAAGAAGCGCTCCGGGTCATTTTCTCCGGAGAAGGGGGAGGGCCTTGGGAGACGATGGCGCAGTTCTACCGTAACGGAGAGTATCATGCAGTCACCAGGATGCCTTTGGAGATGACCCTCGACGGACGTACCAGAAGCATCAAGGCTGCAGACAAGCTGTTCTTGGAGATGCAGACCCTTCGCGGCGGAGAGGACCGTCAGAGCTTAGTGACCATAAACAACCTTCGGAACGTCATCCATGGCGATGAGCACGTTTTGGGTCTTGCCACCACCAAATTTGATGACGAGACTATGACGTGGGAATACCAGTCTAAACACGGGCTCTATAGCAAGTTCAGTTGGTCTGGGTCTTAGTCCTTTCCCGAGATCCGGTCTAGGTACACTTGCCCGTCTTTCATCACCAGGCTGATTCGCTGTTTGTTCTGCAAGACAGTGATGTCGGTCAACGGGTCCCCATCGACCACGATCAGGTCCGCGAGCTTGCCCGGTTCTACGGTCCCGATGCTTGCCTCCAGTCCGAGACAACCGGCAGCCCAACCGGTGGCGGCCACCAGTGATTGCATCGGAGTCATGCCCGCTGCAACTAACAACTCCAATTCTTTGGCGTTATTTCCGTGCTCCCAACCACCGGCATCTGTCCCGGCGACCACTTTAACCCCTGCCGCTATGGCCTGTTGCACCGTTTCCACGTGCTGTTGTCTGAACTCGCGGGCCTCAATTTGGGCATGGGGATTTCCCTGGGCAGCATGGAATGTGAATACCGTGAATGTAGGCACCAAGTAGCTGCCGTTGTCAGCCATCATCTTCAAGAGATCAGGCTCTGATCCCATCAGACATCCATGCTCGACAGAATCCACCCCAGCTTCGATGGCGGTCCGAAGCCCCGCACCACCTAAGGCGTGACAAGCGACCGCCTTGCCGTGTATATGGGCCTCGTCAACCAGCGCCTGAGTCTCTTCCGCTGTGTAGGAACGTGTGGTCCCGTTTTGGGTCTCCCTGCCGAAGCCGGTGTTAAAGAATTTGATGAAATCGGCGCCAACCCGGACGACCTCCCGGACCATGGCTCGAACTTCGTTTGGGCCGTCGGCGATGCCCTTCGGCAGATTAGGATCGGATGAAGTGGGTTGGTGGTGTCCCGAAGGGCTCGAGCGGTCCTGAGTGCCCTGGGTGGGCGAAAGAGGGCTAGTGGCTATCTGGAGTCGTGGACCTGGCACGATACCCTGATCTACCCCTTCTTTGTAACCGACGTCCAACCAGCCGCAGTCTCTGATGGCTGTGTAGCCCGAGAGCAGAGTCTCTTCCATAACATTGGCCACGCGCAACGTCCGGGTGCTGCGTGGCTCGGCCCGACCCCACCTGCCGATCAGATCGTAACCGAAGGACGTCAGATGATCATGGCAATCGATCAGGCCGGGCAGTAGGGACCGGCCGGTTATATCGATTACTGGACAATCGGGCCGTAACGCAACCGACCCTTGTGCTCCGACGGCTTCGATACGACCTTGGTCGTTTACGAGTACGGTTGCGTTGGGTATGGGAGGCCTACCCGTACCGTCGATCAGACGGCCGCCGTTGAGAGCTAACATCTCATGCCAATGATATCGGCCTCATATGCCTTGCCAAAAACGTCGGCCGTTCTCCCGCACGATCTTGCCGAAGCCTGGCCGTGCGAGGTGTACGGCAGCAACTGGGATACCCTCCCGTTCAAGCCGGTCCATCAGGTCTCGGCGCGTGATTCGTGTTTGAGCAGGATCGATGTCGGCCCGGGATACCCAATCAGTATTCTCGATCTGGGCGGTGTTGTGCAGCACATCACCCAATACTAAGCCGCTCTCACCCTGTGATGAGATCATCAAGCTCATGTGTCCAGGGGTGTGCCCTGGAGTGGCCAGGGTCGATATCTCGCTGGTGAGTTGTTGGCCTGGCTCCATTAGGTTCAGTACCCCTAGGTCTTCCAATGGCCAGACGCACTCTGGGGCGTTGGGGAACCTATCTTGGACGAGAGCGGGATCGTGGCAGGCCGCCCAATCGATCGCACTCACGTAGTACTGGGCGTTGGGGAAGGTGGGAGTGTACTTGCCGTCCTGGGACAGCAGGTTCCAGCCAACGTGGTCTCGGTGGGCATGGGTCATCACAACCATATCGATGTCACCCGGCTGAAGGCCGTGGGCCTTCATGTCATCCAGCAGCTCACCCCAGGGAGTATCCGGTGTCTGCTTGGGCCCTAGCCCGGTATCGACTGCGATGGTGTGGCCGTCCGATTTAATCAGAAAGCAGGCCAGATTGAAGAGGACGCCGTGAGACGCTGAAAGATGGGCTTCCTGTCCTTTCCAGTCCTCCTCAGGAATGTCGGGAAAGAAGTTGCAGAGGTCGAACTCCAAGACTCCATCCGATAGAGAAGTAATTTCAACTGTGCCGATGGTCAGCTTGTCGTTTGCCATGTGGTGCTCCTAAGGAGAGGGTTAGGTTGGCCTGAAGGGCAGATTATAAGCGGGAGTACCTGGGGTGGCAATCCGGGTTCAGTAAGCTGCTCTTCGTTATGGTGGTCAGGGGATTTCGCTGTTACCGCCGGTGATCCGCCACTACCTGCCCTTCTTTAATTACCAGTTGGAGTTGCCTGAGGTTCTCGATGTCGGCCAGCGGGTTCTCGGTGACGACGATCAAGTCAGCCAGTTTGCCTGGCTCAACCGTGCCGAGTTCTGGGCCGACGCCGCACAACTCGGCGGCGTTCTTGGTGGCAGCCTGAAGCGCTTGGAAAGTCGTTGCCCCGCACTTCACCCAGAGGCCCAGCTCCAGCAGACAGGAGTCTCTCAT
>NZUD01000010.1 GCA_002697005.1 Chloroflexota bacterium
GGCAGCGACCGTATCGTTAGCGCGATGTCTCTTGAGACCATCAACAGCACATTGGGAAAATTCATTGGGCCGTTTATGGCCGGAATGTTGATTGAGCTGACAGATTTTTCGGGCACCTATGGTTTTCTCGTGGCCGTTTATGTCATCTCTTTCGGTCTCATCCTGGTGATGAGAGGCCGCGGACCAGTGCGCGCAGTTTCTTCATACGCTTTTTGGCGCACAGTTTCTCGAGGATTCAAGTACTCTGTAAACAATAGCGTCATTAGGAGTGTCCTAATAATTACGCTGATTATGAATGCTATGGCCTTTAGCGTGGAGTCGTTGTTCCCTGTTGTTGCCAGAGACCATCTTGGAGTGGGTGCGGGCTTGACGGGGATATTGATCTCGGCCCAGGCCATCGGTTCTTTAGCAGCGGCTTCAGTGATCGCATCTTTAGCAGTGATCCGTTATCACGGGCGCATCTTCTGTCTGGGACTAGCCTTACAGTTGCTAAGCCTGCTATTTTTCGCCTTATCCCCTTGGTACCCGGTGTCGTTCCTGATGTTGCTGTTGGCAGGGCTAGGCGCGGCTGGATATAGCACCATGCAGAGCACCATAATCCTGATATCGTCCGAGCCGGAGATGCGAGGGACAGCGTTGGGAATGCTAGGCCAGTGCATCGGTGTGGCAGCGGTCGGTGGGCTAGCCGTGGGCATAGTAGCCAACTTCTTCAGTGCCCATATTGCGGTGGCGATAAGCGTGTCACTGGGACTGGCGCTGCTAGTGCCCGCAATGTTCTTCTCGCCGCTGGTCCGACGTCCGATTACACCGCCAAGCGAAACTGCTGAGTCAACCATACCAAAACCCATCTAGAGAGCCCCTTCGGCCTCCAAAAAAAATACTTCTTCTGCTGTCATCCCGCCTAAAGAGCAAAGTATCTCCTCATTGTGTTCTCCCAGCTCAGGTGGCGTTCCCGTGGGGGAATCTATGCAGGCGGTGAGCCGTGCCGGGGTTTTCACACCGCGGAATTTTCCGCCCAGAGTATCTCCGGTTTCGATAAACATCTGCCTGGCGTTCAATTGAGGNCAGGCGTCCAAGTCGGCCATGGTCTGGGTGACNCCCATGGAAAAGCCGATTTCTGTCAACCTAGCCGCTACCTCGAACNTTCCTAATNCGGANGACCAGACCTCAATAGCAGGAATNATATGTTCATAATAGAACTGGCCATCCATGCCGGGTCCGGCCAGGTAGCGGCTATCTCCTTCGAGCAAATCTTCCCTGCCGACTAGTGTCCAGAGGTCTCGCATCCGGGCTTCAGTTCGGAGTCCGGCCAGAACCACATAGCCATCCTTGGCTTTGAAGGTGATACCGGCGGTGGCCAAACGATCTCTGGACCGGGCAGGGTTGCTTCCGGTAGCCTGGAAGAAGTTCATGTTGCTCTCAATGTGAGCGACCATGCACTCATACATGGCCATGTCCAGGTATTGTCCCTTGCCGGTCTGTCTCCGCGTCTCCAGGGCCAGGACGATGCTCAAGGCAGTCCAGACTCCAGGGATGGAATCGCCGATGTTGTCACCCACGCTTTGGGGTGGTCCGTCCGGGTCTCCAGTGATCTCCATCCATCCGGACATAGCCTGTATAGCCAGATTGTTCGCAGGCCTGGCTGAATATGGTCCGGTCAATCCCTCGCTATCGCCGTATCCGGTTATGCTGGCATAGACAAGTCTGGGATTGATCTCGCTCAGGTGTTCATAGCCAAGGCCTAGGCGCATGAAAGCTCCTGAGCCCCAATTATCTACTAATACATCTGAATTCCGTATTAGCTCTTCGAACGCCGTTTTGCAGCGTGGGTTGCGCAGGTCTATGGAAACGCTCTTTTTGTTTCGATTAACGCCAAGGAATCGAGAACTCGTCTCGCGACCGTCCTCGGAGGTGATGAACGGCCCACGAGTACGGGCCAGATCTCCGGTTCGAGGGCGCTCGATCTTAATTACATCGGCGCCCATATCCGCCAAGATCATAGAACAGAATGGGCCTGCCACTATATGGGTAGCATCCAACACTCTGATACCATCCAAGGGAAGCGGCAGCTTGTCGCTCGCTTGTGTCATTATTGCACCTCGGTTAGATCTTCCTTTANATTGGGAACACGTATAGCCACAGTTTCCAGCATTCTACACTGAGCCCTTTTGGTGGTACTGTCTTTGACCTTCCAGCATCTGGCCGCTAGCATGGTTTGCAACGGTTTTCAAAAGCCACCCGGTTATTCTAAGCCAGACTTATGGAGACAACATTGATAACTAAAGGCGTATCACACATCGCGATCTGTGTCGCTGATCTCGAGAAATCTTTGGAGTTTTACCGTGACAAATTGGGATTAGTTGTCAAGATGCACACCACCCAGGAGATGGCCCATCGTCCTGGTGCAGAGTCTTCAGAGATGTATGACCGTCCCCGAAGAGTTAGGACTGTGGCCAACGTATATTTCGACGACCCCGACTCCCCTCAGCCGTTCCTGGTGCTGACTTCTCATCCGGCAGATGAAGTAGGTGGCGAACCCATAAAGCTTGATCAAAAAGGCATCAGCCATATCTCTTTCGGAGTTTCAAATGTCAAAGCTTACGCGGAAGAGCTAATCGCAAAGGGAGTCCCACTAGCAGGAACGATGGAAGACTTCACCGATGATGGAGGCAACGTCCGAACAATTTTCGTTTATGATCCAGATGGTATCTTGGTCCAGTTCGATGAAGGCCCGAAGGGCTAAGTGATTATGGCCATGCTGAAATCAAAGACGGCGGGGAGGCCACTAGATGGCTAGCTTTCCCACATCTGAACCCTTGGGTCCGTCATCGATTGGTTTCGACCGGCTTTCTCTGCTCGACCGCTATCTGACCATTTGGATATTTTTGGCGATGGCCATCGGAGTAGCCAGCGGTCATTTTTGGCCGAGCATCTCGGATTTCACTGGTTCGCTGACCNTAGGTTCAACATCCATTCCGATCGCGATCGGCCTAATATTNATGATGTATCCGCCTCTGGCCAAGGTGCGGTATGAAGAGCTGGGTGAGGTGTTNCGGAATTGGAAGATTCTGATTCTTTCTCTAACCCAGAACTGGTTGATCGGGCCAGTGCTAATGTTCCTGCTTGCGATAGTCTTCCTTCGAGACCATCCCGAATTCATGGCAGGTGTAATCCTGATTGGCACGGCCCGTTGCATAGCAATGGTCTTAATCTGGAACGAGTTGGCCAAAGGTGATAGCCAGTACGCGGCCGGTTTGGTGGCTCTCAATTCCATATTCCAGATACTGTTTTATTCCGCATACGCGTTTATTTTCATAACCGTTCTTCCACCTTGGTTCGGCCTCGAGGGACTGGAGGTGGATATCACCATCACTGAGATCGCTAAGAGCGTGGCAATTTACCTGGGCATTCCCTTTTTTGCGGGGATACTCTCCAGGACCTTGTTGATTCGAGCGATGGGTAGACTTTGGTTCGAACGAGTCTTTATACCAAGGATCAGTCCTCTAACGCTTATCGCTCTGATCTTCACAATTTTAGTGATGTTCTCTTTGAAGGGTAATGTCATAGTTGATATCCCCTTGGACGTGGTGCGAATTNCGATTCCTCTATCCATCTACTTCGTGGTGATGTTCCTGATNTCTTTCTACATGGGNAAGAGTATGGGAGTGGACTACTCCAAGACGACNGCCGTGGCGCTAACAGCNGCNAGNAACAACTTNGAATTGGCTATCGCNGTGGCCGTCGGCGTTTTTGGTATCGGCTCAGGCCAAGCGTTGGCTGCCGTCGTAGGCCCNCTAGTGGAAGTNCCTGTCCTCATNGGNCTAGTTAATGTNGCTTTGTACTTCCANCGCCGATTCTTNATGCNTGCAGTGNCCTAGGATTCGCACAGATGTTGNCCNCGNTTGNTTCTGTTGNGGTGAGCATCATGCTCNTNTCNTATTGGACTNAGNAGCGTTCTAAGTGACTAGTTCCGGTCTTCGCCATCGGGTCCCNGNCTGANGTNGCTTTACAGNGGTTGNGTTGAGGTTTACNNCGTCACGGTANTTAAAGGGTNATGAGCACTGGTCGCCCTNCAAGGGTTCGCNGAGCAGCACANCNCGGAAGANGAGAACNNCAGCGGTACTTAGNNGNTNGCTTTTATTGCGCTTCCANGNAAGANCCCANGGGTCGGGNGTTAGCAGCCCNTACNTCAGTGTTTTATCTANGCNATCNANCTNAGNATNCCAGACAATNAAGATAACTTNTNGGTATTCCTCGGNCNCGNATTACAANNCGAGNAGTTGAACATTCTNACCCNGGCANGGTNCGNAGTGATAANGGNAACGANCCCTATNGNAGNCTTGGAGATTGCCAAGGCTCGGACAAACGACTAGGTCGATGGTCGGTTCCCGGGTGCGGTCATTCCATGTTAAGAGGCATTCAGCCTGCAGCCACCACAGGAAAATTCCAACTTTACGTTTAGGCGCTCACCACATCTTGTGTGCCTTGGGCAGAAATCTTAGGCCGGATGAACCAGGGAATTCATTGATAAACGGTTTTGGAGGCAGAGCCTTCGGAGAAGATGCGCGCTGCTTAGTGCTGTCTAGCCACCCTCGGGTAGGTCGTAGGTGGCCATAAAGCGGTCAACCATATCTGTGGCTTTATCCCAGTCAAAAGTCCGGTATGAGTGGTTTCTCACCGCGAACTGGGCTCCGGAATAAAACATCTCGTATTGAGTATGTCGTGAGCCGAATTCAGAGCCGATGGCGTCCCACGCCAACTTGAACAATTTCACGCGGTCCTTAGAGTTAACCACCGGTGATTGCTGAGTTTTCTCGATGTAACTGGCGGTTTCAGTACTCGCGAAATCAACCGCCCCGGATGGCATCATGATTACCCCTCCACCTGTCAACTGTCGCATAGCTTGGATAATCTCCGGATACATCTTTTGGGCTTGCACTTGCGAAGCGTACATCAAGTGTCGGTCAGGAACGTAATACTTACCCACGAACGTGCCCTTCGCTTCCATCCCATGGACCATTCCCTCAACCAACCCGGCCTGTCCCGCCAGACTTCCTAGACTTTCTACAACTTGGGGGTAGGCGATCACGTTGGTGGTCTCAGCTAGCTTCCGGGCGATCCCCACCAGGAACCGCAGTTTGACCATCAATCTGACCTGTGCTTGGTAATTGTGAAACACGTGAGCAGGGGTCTCGTGATATTGAGCTCGGCACATGGCTGGGTCACGGTGGACAAAAACGCGCTCCCAAGGAATCTTCACCTCATCAAAGTAGACCACAGCATCATTCTCGTCGAAGTGGTAAGACAAAGGATTGTCGAATTCCGAGACTGCTGCGGCCTCATAGGATTTCCGGGAGAGGAGTTTAACTCCCTTCGTTCCCAATGGAACAGCGGCGGAAAAAGCGTATCGTTCTTCCCCTGGTTGCATCGGCTGGATCGTTCCCAATAGCACCTCATTCGCCAAGATGCAGCTCGTGCCCAACATCTTGGCTCCCTTGATGGTTATGCCTTGCGAATCTTCGTCACAGATGCCTGCTGTCAAGAACTCATCGACTTGTCCGCCGACACCTCGGGACCTGTCTGCTTGAGGGCTGACCACCACGTAGGTCACGAATTGGTCATTGTCTCTCACGTATGAGAAATACTCGGAGAATGCTTTGGCCCTCTCTTTGCCATGGGCCTCAAAGAGGTCGAGTCTCATCATCATTCCGCAAAGCGATGACGCTACATGATCCGGGGAGCGCCCCAAGAAACCGTTGGTCTGTTCAGCCCAGGCTTCCAGGGCTTGGCGACGCTGGACTAACTCACCGTAAGACTCGGGAAGTTGCCAAGAACGGTTGACACGAGCTCCAGTGGGTGTCTCAAAGGTCATCAACTTCTGGTTCTCTGGAGCCGCCTGAAAATCGTAGAGCGCCGCTGTTGCCCTGACTGCATTCCGGTAGGCCGGATGGTCTACAACATCACCCGCAAGTTGTCCTTCAAGATAGATGCTCCGACCATCCCGTAGGCTGTTGATGTGCTCCTGTCCTGTCTTGGTCATCTGTTCCCTATCCTAGTATGGGTCTCCGGTTGAGGGCGCAATAATAGCACAGCAGAGGGGGTAGACCAGCCAGGGTAAGCCGTTTCCACCAACCGAACCATTGGTTGACTGAAGGGTGGCAACGGATATAATCGGGCCAGCCTGAAACACATCCAGACCCACCATTGCTTTCAGGAGATAGGGTTACCAGATGAAACTTGGCTACTTTACCCTAACTGATAATCCTCCAATGTATGGAACAGGCCGCAAAAACCCTAGCAGGTTGTTGGGAGAAGTGATGGCCCAATGCCTCCACGCAGAAGATATTGGGCTGAACTCAGTTTGGGTTCCAGAACACCATTTCGGGTTGTTTGGGGTTCTGCCGTCTGCACCCGTGTTTCTGGCCAACCTGGCAGCACGCACCAAGCGGGTTAAACTCGGCCCGGCGACTGTGTTGTTACCTGTCCAACACCCGCTGCGAGTGGCCGAGGAGTTCGCACTCCTAGACCTTTTGAGTGATGGAAGAGCTCAGCTCTCAGTCGGCCGAGGCTACGACGCTCGGGAGTATGACGCGTTCGGCGTGGACTTTGCTCAAAGCCATGAAATTTTCTTTGAAGGCCTGGATATTATCAAGGAAGCCTGGAGTAACGACGTGTCATCGTACCAGGGAGTCCATTATCAGTTTCCTGAGGTTGAAGTGTTGCCTCGGCCAGTCCAGCAGCCGTACCCGCCCATCTACGTCGCTTGCTTCAGTGAACCCACCCTGCGGCATGCTGCTCGTGCTGGGTTCGATGTCATCTTCGCGCCGTTTGCCGCAGCGATGATGTTCGGCAGCTTGCAGAACGCTGTTCAGGAGTTCAAACGAGAATCCGAGGCAGCTGGGCATGTGGGCCGAAAGGTGATGTGCTCCTATTTCGTGAACGTGACCTTCGACGAACGAGAGACTCTCGAGACAAAAGAAAGGCTACTCTATTATTTCCACGGGATACTTCCGGCATTTCCGGCAGACCGGGCCACTGCACCGCAGCACATCCGGTACTTCGTGGATATCGTTGAGCGCATGCGTAGCATGACCACTAACGATCTGGGAGAGCGGAGCATAATCACCGGTAGTCCTGATGATTGCATAAAAGTGCTGAAGGATTGCGAGGCAGCTGGTATAGAAGAGGTTATCCTATACTTCGGATTCGGCGGGTGGAGCCACCCGGATACCATGACATCTATGGAGCGGGTAGCCAAAGAGATATTACCGTATTTTGACTAGTCGGTTATGGACCGCCCTCCAGCTGGAGGAGGAGCTGTCTCAAACCGGTTTATTTAGGTTCAGAGGATAAGGAGTTTGTACCATGCGGGTTATATCCTGGAATGTAAACGGTCTTAGAGCCGCGCATAAAAAAGGGTTTCTAGACTGGTTCAACGGCGAAAGCCCTGACATCATGTGTCTTCAGGAAACCAAAGCACATGAAGAGCAACTGCCCGAAGAAATCAGGTCCATATCTGGCTACAACTCTTACTTCTCCACTCCTGAGAAGAAGGGCTATAGCGGAGTCGGACTCTACGCCAAGAAGGCTCCTGAGAACGTTCAGTTCGGGTTCGGTGACCGGTTCGACAGCGAAGGACGGACAATAATCGCTGACTTTGGCGATTTCGTGCTGTTCAACATCTATTTCCCCAACGGCAAGCGTTCGGCTGAGCGTCTGAAGTACAAAATGGATTTTTACGACGCTTTTCTGGCTTACGCCGAAAAGACCAAGAAGAGCGGCAAACATGTTGTGGTGTGCGGCGATGTTAACACCGCGCATAAGGAGATAGACCTAGCCCGACCTAAAGAGAATGTGAAAGTTTCTGGGTTTCTACCAGAAGAGAGGGCTTGGATGGACGAGTTCCTGGGAAAAGGCTACAAGGACACTTTGCGTATATTCAATCAGGAGCCCGGCAATTATTCCTATTGGGACCAGATGACCAAGGCCAGAGACCGAAATGTAGGTTGGCGCATCGACTACTTCTTCGTGGACCAAGACTTCACCGACCGCCTCACCGGGGCCTTTATCCTGTCAGATGTTATGGGCTCGGATCACTGCCCTGTAGGCATAGAAATCAGCTGAGTTGCCGCTACGAATGTCCCTAATTCAGATGCTATACTAGGCCTCACCTTGCCTCGACACCGATATATCTGGATGCTTTTTTATGAAAGAACAAGTTGAAGTCTTCTTCCATTCTCAACAACCATATGTCCACGTACGAGAAGAAGACCTAGAGAAATATGATTCAGGACGCCTTGGTTTCCCAAACAGCTATTTCGACCCCCAAAAAGCCCACACTCTCTACAACCAATACCACGAACAATACGTTCTAGCAGACGAGGCGGGGCTCGACGGGATCATGACCAACGAACACCATGCTTCTTATTGGAATATGAAGCCATCGGCTAACATCGACGCCGCCGTGATAAGTCGGCTTACCAAGAAGGTGCGTATCGCCATTCTAGGCAACATAATCCCTATCAACGACCCGGTACGCATGGCCGAAGAATTAGCGATGCTAGACTGCTACTCCCACGGCCGACTGATCTCCGGATTCGTGCGCGGGGGAGCCGTTGAGACACTTCAGGCCGGGATATCCCCGACAGAGAACAGAGACCGTTTCGAAGAGGCTCATAACCTGATTATCAAATGCTGGACTGAACCAGGACCTTTCAGGTTCGAAGGCCAATATTATCAACGACGAGTGGTGAACCCTTGGGTACTGCCGTTCCAAAAACCACACCCTCCGGTCTGGTTCCCCGGAGGTAGCAGCCCGGAAAGCGTGATCTGGGCAGCCCAGCATCAATATGCCTACATGAATCTGGGCGCTTTGATCGGCCTGACCCAAGAACTGAAACAGGTCTATATCGACACTGCCAAAGAGGTTGGCTTTACTCCAGGCCCGAAACACTTTGGCTATCAAGTGCGGGCCCTGGTTGCCGACACCGATGAAAAAGCGCAGGAGATAGGCAGAGGCTTCCTTTGGGCTCAGCAACACCGCATGCGTGGACCCGTCGAACACGTTGACCCACCAGGATACCAATCCCGGGTCGCTAGTCAGATGTCTACCCGACGATTGGGAGGCGGCGGAGGTCCTCCAATGACCTACCAGGATCTACAAGATGTGAACGCCGTGGTGGTGGGAAGCCCTGAGACTGTGATTGCCAAATTGAAGGACACCGTTCAGAAGCTCAGCCCGGGTTATTTGATACTGATTGGCAGCGACGGCAATATTCCTCATAAAGATGTTATGCGCTCTTTAGAACTGCTAGGCGGAGAGGTCGTTCCTGCGCTACATGAAGTGGAACTCCAGCCATACACATAGATGCCCGAAGATTACGCTGGCGGAAACACTCAAGAATACCCANAGGAAATCGATTCGATGTCGGTAAACGCCAANATNCANNAGGCAGCCCAATCCCTAGCCAGTCAGCACGTGACAAGACAGCTATANTCCCTAGAAGACNGATTGATGCCCANAGACATCGATGAAGCGTACCTGATCCAACGGGAATACCAGAGGCATATCTCTGAAGAACAAGGGGCCGTAGCTGGCTATAAGTTGGCGATGACAACGGCCGCTCTCCAAGCTGCCAATGGGGTCAGCGAACCTTGCCTAGGGTTGATATTGGAAGGCAATATTCGACAATCTCCTTGCACACTAGCAGCGGCCGATTTCGTACAACTTGGCATCGAGTGCGAGGTGGCGGTACGACTGGGCGTCGACCTCTTAGCAGCTGGTGCACCATATGACCGCGGAGTTGTATCAGACGCTGTAGATTCATTATCTACGGCCTTCGAAGTAATCGATATTAGGCGCGCCCCAGGAACGGACGCAAAGACGCAGTTCATTACCGGAGTCGCCGCCAACGTCTACAACGAAGGCGTGGTCCTCGGTCAAGCGGTTACGAATTGGCGCAATCTCGACCTGCAGGCTGCCTACGGGTCTATGACCATCAATGGTGAGATGGTAGGAGACGGCCATGGTTCGGATGTCATGGGTCATCCGCTGGAACCACTTGCCTGGTTGGCCAATAAATTGGCAGAACAAGGCTTGGGATTATCCGCGGGAATGGTAATCATTACCGGTAGTATCGTGTCGCCAAAGCCCCTAAAAGCCGGTGACTCAGCCTCCATAATGATTGAAGGATTGGGTGGCGCAGATATTAACGTCATATAATCGAGATTCCACGTACGTAACTCTTAGAAATAAGACACCAAGGAAAGTAACTTAATGGTGGTAGCCGCTGAAAGGGCTCAGATGGACCCGAAGGGACTCGGCTGGGTCGAAGAATTATTCAATCAGCAAATCGAGTCCGGGGTCCATCCGGGAGCGGCGCTGGCTGTCTACCGTCACGGGCTACTAGTTTTAGACCTCCACGGTGGTCTGGCTGATCGAGATTTAGGGACACCAGTGGCAGAAGACACCATGTTTGTTCTCTTTTCCTCCACAAAAGCTGTCACTTCGGCCTGCCTCCATATCCTTTGGGAGAGAGGCAAGTTCGACTGGGACGACACCGTAGCATCTCACTGGCCTGGGTTCGGCCAGAAGGGAAAAGAAGACGTCACGATCAAACATGTTATGACCCACGAATCAGGATTTCCGGACACGCCAAGCCATATGACCTGGGACCGCTGGCACGATTGGGAAGCAGCGGTCGAGGCCATGGAGCAGATTCCACTGGACTACAAGCCAGGCCGTGTGATTGCTTATCATCCTCGTAACTTTGGTTGGGTCGTTGGTGAGTTGGTACGCAGGATAGATGGCAGGCCTATTGACCAATTCATTAGAGAGGAGATTACCGGTCCACAAAAGATCGACGAGTTCCATTTAGGAATAAACTCGTCAATGGAGAGTCGGGTGTCGAAACTGCATGCAATGGAAGACTGCGATCGCACAAGCCAAGTGACTATCTATAACCGCCCTGAGGTCCACACCGCTGTGCTACCGGCTGGTGGTGGCATCGCCACCGCGCGGGGGTTAGCACGGTTCTATGCCATGATGGCCAACGGAGGAACTCTGGATGGCGTGACCACCTTAAAACCGGAAACTGTGGCTGCCGTGACGGTTCAGCAGTCAGAAGGACTAGACCACAGCCTAGACCGCCAGGTTAAACGCTCCATGGGGCTATCATTGGGCGACCCCCGTTCGGCAGAGCCTGGCAATGAAGACATACGCACCTTTGGGCACGCCGGCTCTGGAACTTCCATCGGGTGGGCCAATCCTGATTCAGGGTTGGCTATTGCTTACATAACCAACGGGTTTAGAGCGGAGGCCACCAATACACCTAGACTGGCGGCTATCTCTCAAGCCGTTCTAGAAGCCGCCCTCTAGCCAACAGTCAAATGCCTAGGAGACAACTATATGGCGAGCCCAAAGCAAACCTTTGAGGTTGAGTTAGGCACTGACCAGATGGCCTTCATCCGCTCCATGAAAGGCAAGTACGATATAGTTGATGAGGGTAAAACACTCCGGGCAGTGATTGATTATCTGATAGTCACCAAGAGCGTTCACGACGACGTGTTTGGTAAGCGCCGTTGCTTCCGGTGCGACTAATCTGCTACCCCATCTGCTTGATGGCCTCCAAGGCCATCCTGTAGCCGTATACTCCAAACCCATATACCGCGCCTTTACAAACGGGCAGCACCTGCGAAACCGTTCCACGTGAGGTCGGATTGGAGGCATGGACTTCAATCACTGGATACTTTACCTGGGCGATGGCTGCCTTGATAGGGCCGGTGGTAGTGGTATAACCCGCAGGGTTGATTAACGCCGCGTCAAAATCTCGGTCGTGGGCGTCATATAACGCGTTGATCACTTCGCCTTCAAGATTGGAATGCATCACTTCGATGTCCATCCCCAAACCTTCAGCGTATCCTTCTATCTGTTCGTTGATCTCTTCCAGGGTCATGGGACCAAAAGTTTCCACTTGAGACTTACCCCTCATGTTCATGCCAGCGCCTTGTATGACTAACACCTTGCCCATGGTTCTCTCCTATCTCTGTTATTCCGCTGTGGCGTTGCCCGTAGCTTCGGTGGGAGTTTCGTTGACATAGCCTGCCTGCATGATATCCAGTTGGACCATAAGCAGTTTATTCCAGGCCACAGACGCATCGAACGCCTTATTCGCATCTGGAAGTTCTTCTTGGAACACCCGAGTCAGGTAGGTCATCATATAGGACATGGACCCGGTCATGAAGCGACTCGGGATTGACCCCAAGTGGGCCCGGTGGGAAGGCGGATGGCTGTGGACGATGCCTGTGGCCAGAAGCCTTATAGGATAATCCTCGTCGATTTGGAAGCTTATGGAGCCTGTAAGCCAGCGCAGAAGGCTATGCTTGCGGCGATCTAGTTTGGCTTCATCAACAGTCCCACCTTCCTCTAGGAAGAAACGACGAGTCTCGGGAAACAGCAGGAAATGGTCGTAAACAGCAGCGGTAATCTCTTCGCCTTTGGCCAACACCAACTCCCGGGTCGATTCAATCACCTCAAGCTCTTCCTGGCCTAGCCCTACAAATGCTGCTACCTCTTTCATCCGGGCTGGCCAATCTACGATTTGCTGCATATCAACTCCGGTGGCGCACCAAGCGCTTTGGCGGGTCCAATCCACCAGAATATACCGTTTCCGCCAATGGCGGGCAAGGGAAGTCCATGTGGCTAGAGTTCTCCTGCGGAAGCGTCCGTATTCAACTTAACGTTCTCTTGTTCAACGTCATCGGACTCGACTTGGGCCAAGGGCTTCCAGGTTAACGGGGTGAATATTATGGCCGGAAATAAGAGAACTAACCCTGCAAATGCATTCAGAGCTATAGCCCATTGAATAGAAACGGCAGACGCCATTAGACCCATCTCAAAAGCTCCCAGCGGCGTTCCAACTCCGATGCAGAAGCTGAGTAACCCCATCATGCGGCCTCTCATGTCGTGGGGGGTGGCTAACATAGTGACAGCGCTCTGCATGGTGGAAAAACCTGACTGGGCAACTCCGCCCAAGGTAAGCAGCACGAACGTAACTGCGTACCATGTTGGCCAGACGAAGATCATGCCAATAAGCAACACACCCACGGAACCCATCACAAAGACCCGGCCGTGGTAACGAAGGTCTCGGCGAATAGCCATGATCCCTGCGCCTGCAAGTTGGCCGAAACCATCAGCGGCCACCAGCAGTCCGACCAGAGCGACACCCACCTCTAAATGATCACGTCCAATGGCAGGTATGAACTGCTGGAAAGGGAACGCAAGAGCATTCATTACGATTGTGATGTAGAACAACCCGATCAACACAGGACTACGCCATGCATAACCCACAGCGATTTTCAAACTGCGGACAACCGGCTCTATATGGGCGGGCCCTCTATAGCCGGGTATCCGCAGACGGGTCATTAGCCCCAGGTTGGAAACATGAACCACCAGAAGGAAAGAATAAGCTCCGCTAAACCCAACGGTATCCAGCAATATCCCGCCCAGTACCGGGCCGGCCATCTTGCCCAGGTTGTTGCTGATTACATCCAGCGATAGCGCATTGACCAACCGTTGCTGGCCCACGATATCGAAGATAGCTGTGCGGCGTGAAGGGTCCTCAATGGCCTTGGTAAGCCCTTGAATGAACACTGCAGCGAACACATGCCATGCCTTTATCAGAGCGATGTCATATGCAATAACCAATAGTAGGATGGCCGCTGTCAGCACATTTATCGTCTGCCCAATTAGTAAGACCTTTTCCCTGGGGAACCGGTCAGCTATGTAGCCGGTGAACATGGAGATCATCGGCCGGGCCAGATTATTGAAGGCCAATATCAAGCCCAATTGGAGGTAGGAATCGGTCAATTGGAGAATCAGCCAGCTGAGGACAAGGAGTTCCATACGGCGACCGAACTCGCCGACACTCCCTACATACCAAATGATGCGGAAATCGGCGTTCTGCAGCACCGACCACAGCGTACCTTTGCCCCAGGAAAATGGCCTCATCGCGGCGGGACGCTCCCTTAAACGGACTCCCGCCTCACGAAAATTTCGACTTGGGCGGAAAGCGTAATGACCCGGTCATTCTACTCCCCCGTCAGCCTATCTGGATCATTGACACCCATCCGGAGCACTGAGTATGGTTGTCGAACCAGCCGAACTGAGGTCAGAACATGGAAAACGGCAACAGAACAGCTTCGATTGCTAGTTGGGATTTTACTCCCGGCTCTCTTCCTTTTCCGCTGATTATCGCTCACCGCGGCGACGCCACCAGCGCCCCTGAGAACACCATCCCGGCGTTTAAAAAAGCCTTAAACCTGGGCGCTGACGGCATCGAGCTGGATGTCCGTCTTACTAAAGACCGAGAACTGGTGGTATTCCACGACAGGGTTCTAGGGCGCACCGCCGCTGGCTCCGGTCCGGTCAACCATTACACCCAAGACGAGATGCGGAAGTTGGACGTTGGCTCCTGGTTTGGTCCTGGATTCCAAGGTGAACGGGTTCCCACGTTAGATGAAGTGTTTGAATCTCTGCCCCGAAGCTATCTGATTAACGTTGAGATGAAGGCCATCATGACCGGTATGCGGTTCATTGCCCACAAGGTTTCAGAAGTGGTCCGTAGGCACGCACGCTGGGAAACTACGCTGGTCGCGAGCTTCAATCCGATATCCCTATGGGAACTTCGGAAGATCGAGCCCCGAATCTTCCGGGGATATATCTGGTCTCGCCGTCACCCATTCCCGATAAGCTCACGTTGCTTCACTCCTCTGGTACAAGCCAACTGGTACGACCCAGCGAACGATTCCTACAACAACCGATTACATCGTAGGTTCCACTCGCGTGGTGCCAGAGTGTTGGCCTGGGACGTAGATTTTGATCAGGACCTCGAGCGGATGGCCGCGGCCCGGTTGGATGGCATAGTCACGGATTCGCTTCAAAGCATGCTTGGCCGCAAGGAAATCCTTTGTGGTCGCTCTAATTAGCATCAGCGCCGGCGGTTCCTCACCCATCATCGACAACCGGTGATCAGATTTACTCTTCTGTCCAAATAATGGGTTCCCGTGGTAGAATTAGATGCGAGTCTGCCTGGGTTTGATATCTAGATTTGCTCTAGAACCAACAGGCTTTGGGCGACGGATGTCATGGGAGCAAGTGGGTGGATGATTGATGTGATTCTCGCCGGCGGAAAGTTGGAACAATGACTGTTGTTGACGACGTCAAAAGCCGGTTAGATATCGTAGATGTGATTTCACAGCGGGTGCCTCTCCAACGTTCCGGCAACAGCTTCAAAGCCAACTGCCCTTTCCACCAAGAGAAGACACCTTCATTCCACGTGTTTCCAGACAGACAATCATGGCGCTGTTTTGGGTCCTGCGCAACAGGCGGGGACGTTCTGTCATTCGTCATGAAATCAGGAAACCTGGAGTTTGGTGAAGCCCTTCGGCAAATGGCCCAACAGACTGGAGTGGCCCTACCGCAGCGAGGGGAGAATTCACGGAATGAGGCGGCCTACAAAATCAACGAAGACACCCGAGCCTATTTCCAACGGACATTGGCCTCAGCACAGGGAGCATCCACCAGAGAGTACC
Organism: Chloroflexota bacterium; assembly: GCA_002697005.1. The sequence continues at coordinate 15,592 of NZUD01000010.1, forward strand.
TGGAACAACGAGGACTGGACAAACAAGCGATAGAGACCTTCGGTATCGGCCTCAGCCCAACCGACGGCGAGTCTCTGAAGAACCACTTGATCAGAGAAGGATATACAGAAGAGGAATTGTCCCAGACTGGAGTGTTGCGCACAGGTGATGACGGCGTAGCCCATGACCTGTTTCGGGGCCGCCTGATGTTCCCCATAAGAGATGCCAATGGGAACTTGATTGGGTTTGGGGCTCGGACCCTTGACGGTTCGGAACCGAAGTATCTGAACTCTCCGCAGGGGCCACTGTTTGACAAAAGCCGGATCTTGTATGGCATGGACCGGGCCAGAACCGCTGTCAGAAAAGAGGGCGCTGTAATTGTAGAAGGCTATATGGACGCCATCGCGGCCCATCAGGCTGGATTCGAGAACGTTGTAGCCCAGATGGGGACGGCGCTAACCGAGTATCAGGTCGATGGGATCAGGCGTTTGACTGGCAAGATGACCATGGCCCTCGACCAAGATGCCGCTGGGCAAAACGCCACGCTGCGCAGCCTGGACGTGGTCCTGCAGAACTTCCAGACCAAGGCAGTCAGCCGTTCGGGGCCGGACGGACCGACGCAAACTGAAGATTCGGATCCAAGGGTCATCATAATGCCACCAGGCCAAGACCCGGATGAAGTGATCCACCGGTCGCCCAGCGACTGGAGTAAACTGGTGGCATCGGCGGTTCCGGCAATAACGTTCCGGATCAATTCAATAACAAGCCAAACTGACTTGAGCACTCCGGAGGGCAAGGCCAAATGCGTGGCCGAAGCAGCTCCGTTCATCCATCTTCTCGGAGGAGGGATACAACAAGCCAATGCTGTGGAGTTATTAGCCAATAATCTAGACGTGCCAATCGACACGGTGAAGGCTGCACTTAGCCGACCATCTGGGTCAAGGCGTACTCGTCAACCGGCGCAACAACGTACTTCTGCAGCGACGGCATCGCCATTCGCGAAATTGGACCACGACCCTGTGGAAGAACATTGCTTGCAGTTACTCCTGGAATTTCCTGAGCTCAGGGAATTAGCATCCGGGCTGAGGGCTGAATTCTTTCAGCGGCACGAAAACAAAGAACTGTTCACCCGGTGGCTGAACGCCGGCCATGGAATCGATAAAGAAGAGACTTTGGCAGCCGTCAGAAGAGACGGTAACGATGAAGTCTCAGGACAGCTTACAATGCTCTTTGAAAAACCTATGATTCAATCGGACGTTAGCCGCCGAAATGCGGATATATTGGAAACCGTATCCCGGTTGGAAGAACGGAGTCTAAGGACACTGAAAACTGAAGAAGCCAAGCGATTCTCTGAGACTCCTCCAGACCTGGAGAGCGGCGAGAATCACGCAGTTTTACAACTTAACGAACAGATCAAGAAGAATGAAGGCCTTCGACGAGGCCAAGCCCAAGGAATTTCCGGTTAAGGAGGCGTTATGGCCAAAAGAAAAGACAGTGCGAACGAGTTAACCCCGGAGGACTTTTTGGAGTCACGCCAAGACGACTCGGATTCTCCTAATCCGGTACTGGACTTAATCCGCAACGTTGATGCCGCCCGAGGGGACGACGAAGGTGTTGACGGGGACGGTATGTCCGGAGTCAGGCCAACTACCATAACCGAAAGCCCCAGCGAAGTCGCCTGGGACGGTACAGCCACGACTGAGAAGGACGGAGACTCCACCGAAACTACCGCGGCTGAGGGCTCAGCATCCCCTGACGCCACCAACGATGACGATGAAGAGCCGGAATGGGAACCCGAAACAGAGTCAGTCGAAGTACTGGATGACCCGGTGCGTATGTACCTTCGCGAAATTGGCCGGGTCCGGCTTCTAACCTCTGCCGACGAGCGATCTTTAGCCCGCAAAATCGAAGGAGGCAAACACCTAGAAGGGCTACGCCAAGAATTAGAGGAACTTGAAGGCCGGCCGCCCCGTCCTTGGGAGATAACTGCGGGTCTTCTCAAGCGGATGGTCAATGCCGATTCGCTAGTAAAATCCCTTTCCGACCAGTTGGGATTGCCAGCTAACCTGACAGTCTCACAGATTACCGACCACAAGAAACTCAGGGATGCGATCGATGCTGAAGTCTCTGTAGATATGCTGGCAGCGATGGCGGAGGACTTGAACGAATACCAGGACGATGTCTACCAACGAGTAATTGGGCTTTCGCTCAGTTCCTGGCTGGTTCCACCTGATGCCGTGGATGTTCTTCAGGACTCAAACCTCGAACAGTTGGACGCCAAACTNGCAGAACTCAACAGCTTCACAGACCTACAGGANCTTGATCCGCTGTTCCGTGCCTATTTCCGACGGATCGACGCNGAGAGTGAGCGTGCCCAAGCCCGCCTGACCGAAGCCAATCTCAGGTTGGTGGTCAGCGTGGCCAAGAAGTACATCGGAAGGGGTATGGCCTTGCTGGACATGATTCAAGAAGGCAACATTGGCCTTATACGGGCGGTTGAGAAATTCGACTATCGCAAGGGTTACAAGTTCAGCACCTATGCGACCTGGTGGATCAGACAGGCCATCACTAGGGCCATCGCCGACCAGGCCCGAACCATACGGATTCCCGTACACATGGTTGAAACTATNAACAAACTGATGCGCCAGCACCGCCGGTTGCTTCAGGAGTATGGCCGAGANCCCACTCCTGAAGAAATTGGCCTAGCAATGGAGATCGGTCCAGAAAAAGTTGAAGAGATTCTCAAAATTTCACAAGAACCCGTCTCCCTAGAAACTCCGATTGGCGAAGAGGAAGACTCCCATTTGGGAGATTTTATCGAAGACCGAAACGCACTTGCGCCAGCAGACGCCGCCTCTTTCCAATTGCTCAAAGAGCAGGTCGGTGAGGTCTTGCACACTCTGACCGAGCGCGAAGCAAGGGTGCTACAGCTCCGATTCGGCCTAGAAGACGGTCGAAGCCGGACTCTGGAAGAGGTCGGAAGAGAGTTTGGCGTGACACGTGAAAGAATCCGGCAGATTGAGGCAAAAGCATTACGCAAATTACGCCATCCCACCCGCTCCAGGAAACTCAGGGATTTCCTGGAGTAGCCTAGAAGAAACGGGAACAACCAAGAACCCAGGGAACGTAACAACGAATCTCAGAGTTATGTTGCCTGGGTTCGCCATTTTTAGTAATCCTCATGCTCATTCCTGTTGTTCCTGTCCAATTGACTTTGTTATACTCGGCATATTCCGAGTTGGGAGGAGGAGTTAGTGTCTGATACGGCGATGCCCAAATGTCTGAACTGTGAAGCTGGGAGTCTTGTTCCTCTCTCGGATTATGGCGGCCAAGGGGCTGCGGTCCATTACAAGGCGTGGGTTTGTATAAATCCGACGTGCGGGTTCAATATCAAGATTCGCAACGGCGATATCTATCTGAACGAGCCAATCTCTCCCGGCGGCGCCAATACCCCTAGGCCTCGATAGAATCTCTTCGGTAGTCTTAATTAGGACAAACTCCAATCCCACGCTCTCCTCACAACTCCAGGGTGTGTTAATTTCAGGGCGGTGAGTGTTGAAGGAGCTGGCATGGAAGCCGGTTACGATTATCTTCATGGGCGATTGCAACGGCGTGTCGCCAATTTCACAGGAATATTTCTTCTAGCTATAGGTTTGCTATTGCTGGCGTCAGGGGGCGCCTACTACGGATATTCGGCCAGCGCAAAGACGAACCTCGATGATTTGGTGTCGGTCTTCGAACCCCGCACAGTCCCGTCCATCACCGGCAACTCGGTAAACAGCGTTAGCCTTTTTCCAGGCAAAGCTGTGTCCTCGGCATCGTGGAACGATCTCTTTAGCTATGAACCTCCCGATTTCAGGGAACAGCGTTTGTTGGATGGATTCTCCCCCGTTGGTGAATTTGGTGGGACACTTACCGACATAAAACCATTTACCCGGATTATGGTTCCGTCTATCGGAGTAGATTCCAGCATCTCTGAATTGTCCATCTTGGACCTGGGGGACAGGCGGTACTACGAGAGTCCCAATAATACGGTGGGGCACATTCCCGAAACGGCTAATGGTGCTGAAGATGGTGCATCTTGGTTTTTCGGACACACCGATAGCCCCATCAGCCGAGAGGGATCAGTGTTCTTTAATCTTCAGAAAGTGCCGGAGAAGTTGCGGACCGGCGAAGACGTATTCATCATCACCGACAATGGGGACAGACAATTCCTCTACCGGGCAATATCCAGCCAAGTGCTCCACCAAGATGACCTGACTTTGGACGCTGCGCCAGGCTCAGACATTAACCTGGTGTCCTCAGTCCCACGCTTCGTGTACGACCACCGGTTAGTGATTTCTGGAGAATTGATAGCACTCAGATAGCAGGTTAATGTGANAGCAATTAGCCATCAGTTTAGAGATTAGCTAACTCGATTGCTTGCCATAACTTAGACTGTAGCGGGAGCAAAGGCACCCGCTTGGTTTAGGCCCACGACGAAACGTCTATTTGCTGTAAACCGATGTTTTCCATCGTCAATACAATCTCGCGACAGTNGGTTTCTCCGAATAACAGTGGGAAGCGACCATTATGTGGACATTTAAANAGGTTCCCGTTGTCGCTCCCANNTCATTCNAGTTTTCCGGATTTCTGAANTTCCTACAGACTTGGATCCATGATTCCATGATCAGTCCGGTANATACGTAATTTCCTTAGTCGACGTCCCAACATAGATATTACTTCTATGTGAAGTTCATCGGTTTCCACGATGTCGCCGGCTTGGGGTATACGACCCAGACTGTGGTACACGTAACCACCCACAGTGTCGACCTCTGTGGTGTCTATAGCTGCTCCCAAGAGCTCTTCGACGACTTCAGTAGTGACCCCGGCGTCAACTAGTACCTTACCGTCTGCCTGATGGATTACTTGAGCGTCGCGGGAGCGGGAAAACTCGTCTTCAATCTCNCCNACAATNTCTTCAAGGACATCTTCCATGGTCACCAAACCTTCAGTGCCACCATACTCGTCNANTACAATGGCGATCTGAGTCTGACGTTCCTGAAGTTCTTCNAGGAGGTCATCCACTCGCTTGGTCTCCGGTATGATGAATGCCTCACGGACCAGCGTCCGAAGAGTGTCTTCNGAATTCGACGTAGTGGATGCGGCCAACGAGGCTAAGACATCTCTGGCGTGGATNATGCCAATTATCCTGTCCGCGGTCTCTTCATAGACAGGCAATCGACTGTGTCCACGGGTTACCATGGTCTCAGCCACCGCGCTCAGGGGAGAATCGGCTTCAACGGCGGCCATGTCCAACCTTGGCACCATGACTTCTCGGACCGTGGTTGCATCCAAGCGGATGATTGAGCGAAGCATCTCTCTGTCGCGATCATCAAGACTGATCAGCTCGTCTTCAGTGATTGCGGGCTCTTCTAGTTCTTCTTGTGTGAAGCCCGTAGCATTGCCATTCTCGTTGCCACTGCTCAGTTGGCCATTCAAAACTGACGCAGCAGACCCNATCGTAATAGTTGTCCGGGACCACGGNCGGGACACTCTGGGATAGCGCTTACCGATCTTCTCAGCGCCGCGCTCAATCAGGAAAAATCCAAATAAGAGCCCAGCACACATCGCAGCAATGAGCCACCAATCGGTAGTCGCAAAACCGTGAATCAGNGCTGCGCCGGAGATGGTGGCCGGGAAGAGACACCCAACTTTTAGCCAGAAGAGAAGCGGTTCAGAGAGAAACGAAGTGTCTTCATCACTACTGTTTGCCCTGACAGGCCGACCCAAGCGCAAAAGGCTTACGTACGAGAACAGGATGGAGAAGACTAAGAAAATTATGCTTTGTGGTAAATAATATGTATCCAAGCACCCCGTCCTCCCGGTCAACCCACGTTTATGCCTCTTTGGATATATACACCTGTGGGAAGAGTCGCCGAGAGGTCAGTTGGAACCATTTATCTAGGCAACATTTTAGCAGGAACGCCTACGACTAGTCCAGCCGGTGGGACGTCTTTTGTGACGACTGCACCCGCTCCGGTGACCGCTCCAGCACCTAACGTAACTGGCGCCACTAGCATAGTGTCACAGCCGACAAAGGCGTCTTTTCCCACTACACAACGATGTTTGTCTTTCCCGTCATAATTGCAGGTAACCGTACCTGCTCCAACGTTTGCGTTGGATCCAATGGACGCATCTCCTATATAACCGAAATGGCCCATCACAGCCCCGGCCTCAAACCGGCTTTCTTTCACCTCAACGTAGTTTCCAATATGNACGCCGGATTCCAAATACGCTCCCGGGCGTAGGTGACTGAAAGGTCCTATATCGACACTAGACTCCATGACCGCTTCCTCAACGGCAGATGATGTGATTTTGCAATCGTCGCCAATGGCTGAGTCCCTAACCACCGAACCCGGTCCAATCTNACACCCTGACCCGATCGCCGTATTACCAAGGAGCATTGTGTTTGGCAGAATCATCGTATCTTGTCCGATAGTTACACCTTCATCAATCATTACCGACGTCGGGTCGGAGATAGTGACTCCATTTAGCATCAGACGCTCTCTGATGCGCCCGCGTTTTATATCCTCTAAGTTTGCTAATTCTACCCGGTTGTTAACCCCTAGNACCTCGACAGGGTCATCAGAACGCAGAGCCGACACTGACTCACCTTGACGTACGGCGATGGTTGCCAATTCAGTCAGGTAACGTTCCTCGCCAGCTTCAGCCCNTACTTTTTGTAGGTTCTCCCAGAGCCAAGTTCCTTGGAAGCAGTACACNCCTGAGTTCACCTCAATTGCCTCAGCCGGCCTGTNAGGGTCGTCNCCCGCCTCCACNATGCCTAAAACATCCTGCTTTGAGCCNGNAACNCGATTAATACGTCCCAGNCCGCTGCCATNTTCNACGACACCGGAGAGTATGGACATTTGCCTGTTGTGCGCCAAATGCNCATCAACAAGGCGNTGGAGNGATTGAAGGGACAATAACGGAGANTCACTACCCATGAGCACAANNTGTTCAAACTTGCCACGGAGCATTTCGGTGGCGGATTCCGCAGCGCCTGCCGTACCTGTCGCAGATGATTGGAGCGCATACTCCACAGAATCGCCTAGAAGGTTTTTCACAGCATCCTGATTGGCGGGTGATACCACCACCACTGTCCGCTCAACACCCAGTTGTCTCAGGAGTTCCACGGGATACCAAAGCAGTTCTTTTCCGCAGAGGCGATGCAACACCTTGGTGGTACGGGATTTCATCCTGATCCCTTGTCCTGCGGCAAGTATGATTCCGGCCAGCTTCTTCATGTCGTTACCCCTGGGTTTGAGGGTCTGAATACTAGTCGATTATATCAGCGGCTGATCTAAATACCTTGCTGGAAGCGCGGATCCTTCTGCCAAGAATACCTCGTCGTCAGCATCGCGTTGACAACAGGTCTAGCCGGGGGCAAAATGGCCGTGCTCCAGCTTCGCCCGATTCAGGGCACTGAGGTTTTTGATGGACAAGTCTGAGCTACCGTTTATCTCGGCCACTGAATTAGCATCTCTAATAGAGACACGGGAGGTATCGCCAGTAGAAGCCACCGAGGCCTACTTGGAGCGCATCCCTCAGTTCGACCCGCAACTTAATTCTTACATCACCGTCACTGCCGATCGGGCCATCGCGGACGCACGCCGAGCAGAACAAGAGATTTTGTCTGGAAAGTACCGGGGTCCAATGCACGGCGTCCCGACGGCGGTCAAAGACCAGGTCTACACCAAAGGAATCCTCACTACGGGTGGGTCCTCTATCCTCAAGGATTTTGTGCCCGATGAAGATGCTACAGTGATGACCAAACTTAACGCTGCCGGAGCCGTGTTATTGGGCAAGCTCAACATGAGCGAATTCGCCATGGGAGACGCCTTTGAACATCCCTACGGCCGGCCGCGGAACCCCTGGGATTTATCCCGGAACCCTGGTACATCCAGCAGTGGTTCAGGCGCTGCAACAGCAGCATTTCTTTGCGCCACGTCTTTGGGTGAAGACACCGGTGGTTCCATACGAGGACCCGCTTCCTTCTGCGGTCTGGTAGGAATTCGCCCGTCTTGGGGGCGTGTCAGCCGCCACGGTGTACTTGGAGCGTCATGGTCAATGGACCAAGTCGGCCCGATATCCCGAACGGTCTCTGATTGCGCTATCACTTTGGCTGCCATAGCAGGTCACGACCCGAAAGACAGCCATACTTGGGACGTTCCTGTCCCTGATTATCTTAGCGCGTTGTCCAGTGGTATGAACGGCCTGAAAGTCGGTGTGATTACGGAGCGAGTCGAAGGCGATTCTGTTGACCCTCAGGTGAGCGAATTGGTTCGCAAAGCAATCGCACAATTAGGGGAATTAGGGGCAGCGATCCAAGAGATCGACATCCCTTTGATCGCCCAATCAGCAGCCATATCCACGGCCGTCACCTACGGCGACGTTTCCAGTGTCCACCGCGAAGGCATCGAAAACGCGCTCCACGACTACGACTACAACATCCAGCTCCGCTTATTGACAGGTGCAATACTACCGGCCCAAGCCCATCAGAAAGCGGTCCGCCTGCGGCACATGCTCCGAAAGCAAATATTGGAAGCCCTTGAGAAAGTGGATGTGCTTGTGATGCCTACGTCCTCAATTCCGGCCTCGCCTATACCGGAAAAAGCAGGTGTTGAGAGCAAGGAGGCTTTTCTGGAGATGTTGGGAGGCAGACGAAGTTTCACCGCACCTTTTAACTTGGCCAGTGTACCGGCGTTGTCCATCAACTGTGGGTTCACGTCAGACCATCTTCCCGTAGGGCTACAGATCGCCGGAAAACCCTTCGATGAATCCATGGTCTTCCGTGTGGCCTACGCTTATGAACAAGCAACCGACTGGAACACCCAGCGCCCACCGGTGTCATGAGTTGATACCATCTGATCGATTGCCGCGGTTTCAAAGAGGCCCAACTGTCCGGCGCCGAGGGATGGTATGAAAAAGTCGTGGACGCGAAACCAACACGACCAGAAATCAGTTAACAGGGTTTAAACGTCAGTAGGAGAATAACCATGCCGCAGGCAAACATCCCAAGCGAAGACGAAGTTCTCAGTTATTTCGACAAGTTCTCGAATTGGGGGAAATGGGGTGCTGACGACGAGTTGGGTGCCCCCAACTACATCACACCGGCCAAGGTAAAGCAAGCCATCGCCACCGTGCAAGAAGGTGTGCGCATCTCGATGTCTCGTACGGTCACCTTTGAACCTAGTCTCGATGCCCCAACAAATGTGCCGGTCCATTTCATGGTGGAGAGCGGCGAAGGCTGGGCCAGCGGTGACAAAGTGAGTTCACGCGCCTTCCCAGCAGCAACCGATTATTTCGGTATGATCTTCCACGGAGTTACGGTAACTCACGTTGACGCATTATCCCATTTCTTCTGGAACGGCAAGACCTACAACGGCAAACCAGCCCACTTGGTTTCCACGAGTCTGGGCGCTACTTTCGGTTCGGTGGAAGAAGCCCATGAGGGGATTATCTCCCGTGCGGTGCTGGTGGATGTTCCCATGGTCCGGGGCATCGACTGGGTGGAACGAGGTGAGGGCGTTATGATCGACGACATCTTGGCTGCAGAGGAACAATGTGGTTTCAAGGTGGAAGAAGGAGATGTGCTCCTAATACGCACCGGTCAGTTACACCGCCGCAACATCGAAGGCCCAGTGGATCGGTCTGCCGGTTCGACTGCCTGCCAAGCTTCTGTGCTGCCTCTCTTTTACGAACGGGGTATCGCCATGATGGGATCAGATACCGGAAACGACGTAAACCCGCCCCAGTACGAGAAGGTACCAAGCCCTATCCATCAGGTGAGCATCACGGCCATGGGCATATGGATACTGGATAACGCGGACCTAGAAGCAGTGGCCCAAGCCTGCAAAGAGCGCAATCGTTGGGAGTTCATGATCTCGATCGGCCCCCTGCGCCTTCACAACACGACAGGCTCTCCGGTAAATCCTATAGCTATATTCTAAATGTACGACTATGTTCTGTGACATTCGTTGGCCTTGCCGCAGTTAGGATTCGATAAGGCCTAGCCGTAATTGGGCGGTGTGAGCCGGATCCCCAACGCAGTTTCGCACCATTTGGAAACACCCAATAGCTTGCCTTCTTGGAAGGGCAAGCCTCCCAGTTGCACAGCCAAGGGCATTCCGCCTTCACTTAATCCAGATGGCAGAGTAACGGTTGGCAAGCCACTAGTGGTCCAGGGAACCTGGAACGATGCGTCTCCAGTGGTGTTCCGGTCTTTGGGAGCTGGTGCAGGCGTGGCTGGGGTTAGCAGCGCATCCACTTGCCCCACCGTCTGGACCATGTCAAGACGGAACTGGCGACGGAGCCGCATAGCTTGCAGATATTTGGTCGCAGGAACCAACATACCCATCTCCATTCCGGATCGGACACGTGGTCCGTAATCCTCCGCCTGAGTCGCGTGGAACTGCTCGTGAAAGGCCGCGCATTCCACGTTCATAACGATCCGCTGGGCGCTGTGGCAAGAACCGAAACTATCCGGTAGTCCAATCTCCACGATCTCGGCACCGGCTGCTTTCAGCTTTTGGACCACTTCTTCAGTGTGGGCCCAGGTCTCCGGAGTAGAATTCTCAGAATAGTAATCGGTGACAACTCCAATCCGGGGTGGTTTGTTGTTCTCAGCCATCTGACCTAGAAAGTCGGGCACGGGTTCGCTAGAAGATCCAGGGTCTTTGGGATCCTCTCCAGACATGACCTGCAACATCAGAGCGGCATCTTCCACGGTGCGGACCAGTATGCCCACGTGGTCAAGAGACCAACTCACAGGAACCACTCCATAGCGGCTGATGCGGCCATAGGTCGCTTTGAGGCCGACTATCCCGTTGTAGGCGGCCGGCCTACAGGTTGAGCCGCCCGTCTGGGAACCCAGGGCTGCCCCAACGGTCTTGGTGGCAACTGCCACCGAGGATCCGCTGCTAGAACCACCCGGAGTGTGTTCAAAGTTCCACGGGTTATAGGTCGGCGAAGGGTCCGATGTGGCGAATTCGGTGGTCACAGCCTTTCCCAAGATTATCCCGCCTGCTTCTTTGATCTTAACCACGGATGTTGCATCGAATTCAGGAACGAAATCAGCATAGACCTTGGAACCGGCCGCGGTCTTCATACCAGCGGTGTAGAAAATGTCCTTCAGACCCACCGGTACGCCGTGGAGTCGACCTTGTATATCCCCCTGTTGGGCCTCTTCCTCCCGTTGTTTGGCGTTGGTCAGTACTTCTTCGCGGTCGATGGTTACCCAGGCTTTTAAAGCCTCATCCGTGGCCTCGATCCGGTTCAATAAATCTTGGGCCAAAGCCACAGGAGAGAGTTTCTTCTCTCTGATCTCCTGAGCGGCTTGGGACACTGTTAGTTCATAGGGCTGGGGCATGGTAGTACCTCGAAACGTCTGGTTGGGTGTGGTTGGTTTACTGGTAAAACCCGGGCTCCAAGTCCCGGTGTGGAGTCTCTTGACCCAGGTCCCAAAGCTGCTGGGCCGTTTGTTTTATAGATGCTTCAAGTTGATCTGCCCGTTGCTCTCCCCAGAGGCGGACCGCCTGGGCACGAAGTTCGTTGGCGATCTGTTCGACAGAATCGTTAGGTTTCATGTTCACCATATCTGCTCCCTTGACCCTGGTTTTAACCGTCGTTTCTTATCAGGTGAGAGGCATTCTAATCAAGGCCCCGGCAGCGGTCAAACGGGTTCTTCGCCTGAATGCGCCACGCACGACTTACTGCTATAATTCCGCCTGTTGACCAAGCACCTGGGTGGAGATGATGATGCCTGACCAACTCGCCGAGATACTGGAATCTCCCGCGCACACCCTGTTGGCCACCGACCTTGGCAACACCGAAGGGCCCCTGTGGCACCCCGAAGGTTACTTGACCTTCGTTGATCTGGTCGGTAACCGATTGCAACGCTGGGACCCTACCTCTGGAGTCAGCGTGGTCCGAGAAGGTACCGGGGAAGGCAACGGCTGCAGCTTCGACCGCCATGGCGGTTTGCTGATGTGTGAAGGAGCCGACCACCGACGCGTAACGCGCATGGACCTTGACGGCACTGTGACGACCATCGCTGAGCGCTGGGAGGGCAAGCGGTTTCATAAACCGAATGACGTTATCTGCCGTTCGGACGGTACGATATACTTCACTGACCCGTCGTTACGCTTGCCAGAATCCGAACGCGAATATGATTTTGCCGGGGTGTTTAAAATCACGCCTGACGGCCAGGTCTCTGTTGCCACTGACGGCTGTGAGTACCCCAATGGCCTGGCGTTCTCGCCTGACGAATCAGTACTCTACGTGGCCATCAGTAGAGAAAGTCAGGTCTGTTTCGAAGAGGCCGAACAAGGAGTGGTCTGCGAACACCGAAAGATCAGGGCTTTCGACGTGGCGGCCGACGGCACACTGACCAATAACCGAGTGTTCGCCAGCATGGCTTCCGCGGAGGAAGGCGTGCCCGATGGCATGAAAGTTGATACCTTGGGCCGTATTTTCTGCACCGGTTCCGGCGGCATCTGGGTGTTTGAACCCGACGGGGCTCACCTGGGCGTTATCAGAGGACCGGAGGTTCCCAGGAACATCGCTTTTGGCGATTCGGATTTCCGCACCGTGTACACAACACCTGGTGTGTCCCTTTATAGTTTCAGAGTCAAGACTCCGGGCATCAGCCCGTTCTGAGCCAGTTACTACAAGGAGAAAGATCATGGCAGCAACAGGTACCGTAGGGTCCGGCAGATACACCTATGAAGTAGACGAAGATTGGGCCAAACTGCCCGAAGGTTGGGAGATGCCAGCGGCTGCCGTATACGGCGATTCGAAAGACCGTGTCTACTGCTTTAACCGCGATCCTGAGCATCCAGTCTGTATATTTGACAAAGATGGGAATTTCATTTCGTCATGGGGTGCTGGACTCATCTCCTTCGCCCATGCCATATATCTGGACAAAGATGACAATGTTTGGTTGGTAGACCGCAACAAACACCAGATATTCAAGTTCACCACCGAGGGTGAACTTCTGATGACTATCGGTGAAGAAGGCTTCCGTTCGGACACTGGAGTCGCGTTTGACGATTACAGTTCCACTACCTGGTCCAGCGTTACCCACAGCGGCGGTCCTTTCAACATGCCAGCCGGCATCGCGGTCAACGACGAAGGCGAGATATTCATTGCCGACGGCTACGCTAATGCCCGGGTTCATAAGTTCACTTCCAGTGGCGAACACATCATGTCATGGGGCGATCCCGGCTCTGCCGACGGTCAGTTCAACCTGCCCCACGGCGTTTGGATCGACAAACAGGGACAGGTACTGGTCTCGGACAGAGAGAACGACCGTATCCAGGTGTTCACTCAAGATGGAAACCATATCAAGACCTGGCCTACAAAACTGATCGGCCCGGCCCTGATGTACATAGACGAGGACGATATCGTCTATATACCAGAGCATAACGGCGGGATGGTCAGCGTACTGAACCATGACGGAGAGCGTCTGGCCCAGTGGGGCGAAGAGCGCTACAGGTCTTGCCATGGCATCTGGGTAGACTCCCACAAAGACGTCTACGTGGTCACACCCGGCGATTGGGGCAAAGGTCGCCGCGTCGTCAAATACTCCGTCAAGAGTTAGGTTAAAACCTGTAGGTCATTGTACCTACAAGTCTGTTTTGCTATGCTGTACCGCGGCGAACGAGCAGCCTGACGGCTGAACGTTACCGACTCGTGTGGGGCTGTAGCTCATCTGGGAGAGCGCTTCAATGGCATTGAAGAGGTACGGGGTTCGAGTCCCCGCAGCTCCACCACCCACACACCAGCGGATTCAACCCAAGTCTGTCGGGCTCATCTCATTTTGATTTGGGAATGAACGGTTCTCCGTTCGAGGACCTCTCCTTCGTGCTAACGGATTAGACTAACCTCAGGCCTGTCCCGTTAAATAAACGCGGGTGCTAAACTTCTAACCGATGAATCGTCTTAAACGGCTGACATCGAGCCCAACCTCGACTTCGGCTAACTCTCCGGTCGGTCTCGATTGGCACAAATAGCCAACCCTTCTGGTGTATGGCAAGTCAGGTTCCTGACAATCACTGGCGGGGCGATGTTCTTAGCCCAGAGTGTGCAGCTCATGTTGGCTCCACTCTTGGTTGATATATCAGACGAGTTCGACATATCTGTTGCTGCTGCCGGGCAATTGGCCGCCGCGACCTTCGCTGCCTGGGCCATCTCCGTTATATCAGTGGGTCCGATCTCTGATTCGTTTGGAAGGCGCCCGGTAGCCGTGGCGGGGCTTGGTCTGTTGGGTATCAGTGTATTGGCATCTAGTTTCGCCCCAAATTTTGGAGTATTGCTTGCCTTAAGGGTTGTAACAGGACTCTCTGGCGGCATGATTCCACCCAACAGCATGGCGGCAGTGTCTGATGTGCTGACTCCGGCACGCCGAGCCCAGGCGTTTGGGCGTTTGATGGCAGTTGCATCTTTGTCGGGAGTGATTGGCGTGCCACTCGTCGCCCTTATGGCCAGCGGCGGCGGATGGCGGGTTCCATTCTTGGTGATCGGATCGCTACTCTTGATCTCTTCAACGCTTCATTGGCTCTGGTACCCTAAGATCCAAAGGTCAGGAGCGCAGAATTTTTCCTTCATCAGCCGCTACAGACAGATGGCCAGCATCAGCTTGTTCCGGTCAGCATGGACCGCTAATTTTTTCCAGCGTATGGCTTTTTACGCTACGTCCGGNTACCTTCCNGCCTATCTAATCAGCGAACATGGACTGAGGGTNGGCGATACTGCGATCCCNTTGGCGATAGTCGGGGTTGGAGTAGTGATTGGAAGCACCATGGCAGGTTCNGTGGCGGCGATGAAACTGCGCGCTCAGATGATGGCCGGGTGCTCACTCGTCGGCGGTCTGGCAGCGTTGCTGTTCTTCTCCGTCGATATAAACGTCTGGGGGGCAGTGGGCGTGGCGCTCGTGGGTGTTACTTTTATAAGCATCGGTTGGCCCACGTTTTTGGCAATTAGTGCCGAAATATCAGGGAGTTCCCAAGCCACCGCCGTAGGAATGTTAGGGGCTAGCAACCAGTTAGGTGGGGTTGGAGGCGCGGCCTTGGGCGGGGCAGTCCTTGCCTTAGGTGGCTTCTCTACAGTAGGATTTTTCTGCCTGATAGTAACGTTGCTATCAGCAACCGTGCTGCAGATAAGCATGAGTGGCCACAGGCCCGTNAACTAAAGAATATTAGGAGTTTCCAGGCAAACATGTTGGAACACAATGGGATCCGTTGGGGTTANGTATTTCTGAAAGCTTCATCATATTTGGGACAAGAAGAATCCCAGGAATTGATGGTTCAGGCAGTGGAGATGTACCTGGCGGGAGAAACCGAGCGGAACGTCAAGAGCTCTGAATATGAGGGCCGGCTCCATACCGAGCAGCACTACGAACTCATTGGTACCATCGGTGGACAGCGTTTCGACGCCGACCTAGAGACATCTAGGGGAAAGGACANCGCGTCGTTCCTCGTCAATGAACANACCAAGGGCGCCGGAGCAGCCATCTCAGTCAACTAGNGCANCANCGTTGACTCTNGAACNNGCCTAAATTACACTTTTGANCACNNTTCAGAGCGTTGGATAGAAAGGGGNAATATGGTCAGCATCAGTGACTTTCCTATGTCTAAAGAGATTGACCGGGTACCCTCTGCCATTGTTCCCCTGAACACCGAAGAGCAGGTTCGGTTTGAAGGCCTAACCGATGAAGCGTGCATGATCGACGTCCATCAGCACCCTTTCGTATTACCAGAAGCGATGGACCGGTTAATCGACTTTCTCCGCACTAACCGNTATTCCTGGGGCTTCGAGGCAGTCGCCCACGGCGGCTGGTCTACTGTAACCACTGCCAACGTGTTCGGCGCTTTACAGAATGCCACGGAGATGTCATTCGTCGAGTACGAAGATGTTGCGAGCGAAGTAGGCATGATGTTGGCCGACGTTCAGGCGCAGAAGAACGTGGTGCGGGTGGGCAATGCCGACGAGATACTGGCGGCGAAACAGGCTGGAAAGGTAGGGTTCATGCCCACCTTGGAACATCTACCTATCGGAAGCCGAATAGATAGGCTGGACCAGCTCCATTCTTTAGGTGTAAGGCTAGCAGGTATTACCTACAACCGAAAGAACTACATCGGCGACGGCATGTATGAACGGAACCCCGGCGGCCTTAGTGAGTTCGGGATCGAAGTCATCCACCGCATGAACGATATCGGCATGGCCATAGACCTATCTCACGCATCAACACCCACCGTGATGGACGCCATCGAATTCTCCAAAACCCCAGTGGTCTTTAGTCATAATGCTGCCTACGCTCTACGGCCCACCAGGCGCACCCGCAAGGATGAGGAACTAAAAGCCTGCGCCGCCAAGGGCGGGCTGGTTTGCATCACCGCCGTTCCAAACGCCCTTAGCGACGACCCAGAGCAGGATATCGAGTGCGTACTAGATCACTATGATTACATGGTGAACTTGATCGGTGTCGACCANGTTGGCATCGGCACAGATACGGTCATCGGTGACCACGTGATCTTCCAGCACTACATGCTGGGGAGGAACCTAGACGAACTTCCTGCCCCCTACCTGAACGGTCTGGAATCTCCAGCCGACGGAAAAAACATCATTAGGGGGCTGCTACGCCGAGGGTATTCGGACACCGACATCAAGAAGATCGTGGGCGGTAACGCCTTGGACTTGTTCCGTAGGGTCATGGCNTAATGGCTGAGCCCTTCGAAACCACGGTGGTAGGCAGCATGCCCAAACCTCCTTGGCTTTACCGGCAATCATCACTTGACGCCAAGGGGTCTGACCACCACGGCGCTGGCGCTGACTGGCTGTTGTCCGGCCAAGACCTGCTAGAAGCACAGAACGACGCAGTCCGGTTAGCCATCTACGACCAAGAGACTGCAGGCGTCCGAATCATCAGCGACGGAGAGCAACGTCGCAAATCTTACCTTACTCATATCACCTCCCAACTAGGCGGATTCGACTATGACACTCTAGAAGAGAAATGGATCCGCGACGGTCGCCGCCTGGCCCAAGTCGGACGCTGTACTGGGCCGGTAAAATGGGCGGGTCCAATTGCGGTTGATGACCTCCGTTTCCTATTGACCAACACCACNTCTCCGGTCAAAGTGACCCTGCCCGGCCCTATGACTGTCGTCGATTCCACATTTGATGCTTACTACGAGGATGAACGGACGTTTGCGTTGGCGGTAGCCGACGCCATCAGNCAGGAAGCNAAGGCCTTGGATGCTCTGGGNCCTGCAGTGATTCANTTCGACGAGCCGGTGTTCAGCAGNTACCCTGAAAAGGTCGCTGAGTGGGGAATCGAGGCTCTGGATCGCTGCGCCGACGGGCTGCGCGCGAAGAGCGCCGTTCACATCTGCTACAGTTACGCCATGCCCGGAGTAGNGCGTCCTATCAAACCCAGCTATCCGCAGATATTGGCTGAACTGGAAGGTTCCAAGGTCGACCAGGTGGCCCTGGAGTTCGAAGCCCCACGGCTAGACCCTGCACTATTAGAGCTTTGCCCGTCTAAGACGGTGCTCTTTGGNTGCATANACAATTCCAATCCTGGGGTTGAAAACGCCGAGCAGGTAGCACTTAGGCTGTTGGCCGCGGCCGAACACCATGATCCAGAGAAGATTCAAGCCGCTCCAGATTGCGGGTTGACCCTGCTAAGCCAGTCTGCGGCCCGCGCCAAGCTTTCCGCTTTGTTCCGAGGCTCCCAAATCGCCAGGGACCAGTTAATGGGCCGTACCGAAGGACACCAACATGGCCATCACCACCACTGAATCTCAGCACGTATCTTTGGAGCGCCATGGCCACGTCGCTGTGATCACCCTGCGGCGCCCCGACCGACTGAACGCCCTCAACCGTCAGATGACGCAGGAATTNCACGATTCCCTGAACGCGTTGGCCGGTGAGTTCCCGGATATCAGGGTCGTTGTCTTAACGGGCGCTGGCCGAGGGTTCTGCTCAGGCGCCGATGTAGGGGACATGCCTGCCCGCATGGCCCAAGGTGGAGACAGAGACCCAGATAAGCCCGACCCGGGCCCATCTATAATCATNCGCCTTGCGCCCCGCATCCGTGAGATTCCTCAGCCAGTAATCGCGGCAGTTAATGGCGTGGCCGCTGGAGCAGGGCTCGGTATCGCATTATCCTGCGATATTAGACTTGCAGCAGACGCGGCCAGGTTCAGTTCCGTATTCGTGAAACGTTCTCTAGTTCCGGACGCAGGAGTATCTGAGATACTCGGGGCTTTGGCAGGGCCGGGAATCGCAGCGGAGATGGCCTACACCGGGAAGGTTTACGACGCCCATTGGGCACTAACCAAGGGTTTAGTCAACGACGTATTACCAGCAGATGAATTGATGGGCAAAGTAGAGGAGTTGGCCAAAGAGATTGCCGCCAACCCACCACTGGCAGTGAAGGCAACCAAGTCCCTGTTGAACAGCCATTACCCGGATCTAAACAAGGTCATTGAGGCCGAGCACCAAGCTAACGACGCAACCCGCGGGACTGCCGACCAGACCGAAGCCGTGCAGGCATTCTTAGAGAAGCGTGCGCCNACGTTNACTGGCACTTAGGCAGGCGNATCCAGATCTTCGGCCGCGGCGTATTTTGATAGCATTCTTTAACCGCCGAANATAGCTGTGCTATCCTGACCAAACACGTCTTGAAACCGCCTGACGATTTAGCGAGGAACCAGATTGAACTGCCCACGTTGTGACGTACCTCTGGACGAAAAGAAATTCAAAGATATCGATGTCGATCATTGCCCTGAATGTAAAGGTCTGTGGCTAGACTTCCATGAACTGGACCAATTGGAAGACCATTCAATGGACGACGACACGCGAAAGGGAATGATCGAATATGCCCGTCGAGAGAGCGACATCTCATGTCCACACTGCAACGAGCAGATGGAGACCTTCAACTACCGGGCTAACAACTTGCCCATAGACCGTTGTAAGCACGAACATGGTTACTGGCTGGACGAAGGTGAAGAGAAGAAAGTTCTGGAGGTCATGAGACAACGAGTCCAAGACCTAAAGCGCACCGACTCTGCCGAAGCGTCGTGGACCAGGTTCCTGGAAAGCGGCGGCAAGCGCTCATTCCTAACAAAGGTAAAGGATCTGTTTGCCGGNTAGCGGTTCTCCAATTCCTGTATGAACAATTCCAACGACGCGTCGGCGCGGGAATAGTCATAAGTAGCGTAGCGGCGTTGTCGGAGTTGGACCACGTCCCCGTTAAAGAAACGCTCGTATAGTGTTTGGCGAGAACCAAACTGGGTNCCNATCAGATCCCAGGCCAACCTGAACAACTGAACTCGTTTTTTGGCGTTGATGGATGTTCCTTGGTAGAACTTGTCGATATCTCCAGCCAGAGGCCCTAACATATCCTCTTCCGTGGGGGTGAGCATCAACCCACCAGCAGCCAATTGTTCCACTATAGCCGCCACTCTAGCGTAGGCATCCGGATACCAATGCCGCATCGCAATCCATGGCTCGGCAGCAGGCCACAATCCTTCACCTTCGTACGGCGCGGCGTCAGCTTCTGCAGCCCTCATATAGGCACGAACCGTTTCCAGAATATCAATTACCTCTGAGTTCTTCTCCTGTACATGCGCATACTGCCCAATGCCAATGGCATTCGTGATGCCATGAACNATGCCTAGGATAAACTCCAGTTTGGCGATACTCTTGACTGCCACCTGCTGCATGTATTGCCGCCACAAAGTAACCTTCTGGACTGTCATGTTGGCCAATTCCACGTCGTCGTAGATGAACACTCGCTCCCATGGAATCAGCACGTCATCGAAAATGGCAAGAGCGTCCATCTCATCGTACTGGCCTGACAGCGGATAGTCCGCCAACGGCCGACCCATGTCATGACTGGGGCGGCAAAGGAACCTGAGACCGGGAGTTGCCACAGGAATNGCAAACCCGATGCAATGCTTGCGATCTTCTTCGTTATCTGGGCGTAGAGGACGATAGACGGGAGCGAATATCTCGTCGGAGAACGGCGCTAATGTAGCCAATTGTTTAGCGCCCCTTACGATGACGCCTTCACNGGTACGGTCAACAACACCCACGGCGGTGTATGGCTCAACCTGTTCGGCCAGACTCAATGAACGATTGACTTGAGGGTGACCAAAGGCATGGGTAAGGCATAGATCACGTTCTCGCACAAACTCGTGATAGTTGCGTAGGTTGTCTGCGTATCGCTGATCTCTCAGCCCGTAGAGATGGGCTAACTGGCGGGATGCGGTTACCTGGATGTTCACGTAATCCGGCGTGCGCCCCAACATGCCGTGGCAAGATTGAGCAACGATCTCGAGGGCGCCCCGCCGGCGCATAAGGTCTTTTTGAGTTTCAGGAACTAAGTAGGACAGAGCCACTGGGTGCCCACTACTTGGCGACTCGAAAGTCATCCTATCCTGGTACTCTGGTGTGTGTTGGAGGTCGTAGATGTTGGCCAGCGTTTTAGCCATACGGGCAGTTTTGGCGTGTGTGGTGACATCCACCAATCGCTCNCCCTCTAGCCAGACCTCCCGACCGTCTCTTAGACCTTCCAAGAACTGTTTGCCGGTTCGAACCGCCATCTACTTCCTCCGGCCGTCAATGGCGGTTATTTATATGGAACATCCCAACTATCGATGCCACATACCTCTTCCAAGGGTTTACGGGTAACCGAACCAAACTCGCCCCGCGGATAGCCTAAGGGCAAGCAATAAACTATCTCAGCGGTTTCTGGAATGTTCAGCAGTTTCTTGACGCGCTGGTCNACCACTTCGTGGAGAGTGGTTATAGTGCCGCCGATACCGTGGGCCCTGGCAGCCAGCAGCAAGTTNTGAGATGAAGGGATTATGCCGTTAGCGCCGCCCTTGGCCAAAGCGCAGATAAAGACCATGACAGGTGCATCACCGAACTCGTTGGCCAGCCGCATCGCTGAGCGCTGGGAGTTCTTGCCTGGAGGAATGTCTTCAGGCCCCATGATTCCCTGGTCCTTGCGTTTGGCCCACCAGGCCTCATGGTACAACTCACCCATCTGCTTACGTTTGTCGGCATCTTTCAAAACGATGAAGTGCCACTGTTGGGTATTACCACCATTGGGNGCGCGNATGGCCGACTCCATGATGTCGCGCATGACTNCGTCTGGAATGGGGTCGGGCTTAAGGCGTCGGATGGCTCGTTGCGTGAACATCGCTTCGCCAAGGGACATGGTTAACCGTTCTGCAGTAGTCATTCTGGTTCTCCAAATTATTCATTTCGGTGTTAGGCTAAACAGCGTTGGTGGCATTCTTGCTACGATCGGCCCGTGGCTCCGCTAGCAGGCGACCATAACCCGGCAAAGGTTCCGTTTCGCCAGCCTGGCTGAGGACACTCCACAGAGTGGCAGAATGGGAGGTGACAACGGGCTTTCCGATNGTATCTTCGAGGGTTTGAGCCGCTGCCATGCCGTCGTGGTTCATGCAACTGATGAATAGGCCGTCGGCTTCATCTCCGTATTCCTTCCATGCGTCCATCGCGAAGTCAAATATCTCTTGTGGTCGCACCGACGCAAACCCCTCGGCGCTCTCTAGACCCATGCCTTGCATAGTAAGCGCCTCGATGCCTGCCTCCTTGAGATATGCCCGCTCCGCCACGTGATGGCTGTCGGGATAGGGGGTGGTCACTACAATTTTCTTCATATCCATGTGCTGCAGTGCCTCCACAACGGCAAGCATGGTGGAAGTGATAGGAGTCCCCCACTGGTCTTCCAATTCTCGGCAGAATTGCCTATCGCCTTCCATACCGCGTAAAGCACCACTAACGGTGCAGCAATAGGCCACAGAATCTACCTTGGCGCTGACCAGTTCCCCAANGGCACGAGANGCGTNGCCTTCCATCTTTATGAGAGCGTCGATGCCCTCTCCTTCCTCCAGCATCATGCGGCTGGTGAGAAAAGCCACTCCCGGAGGCGCTGCCCTCGGATACCTCAGCTCAGAGATCGAAGAAGCGCTAACCACAACAAGACCGATCTTGGTCTGCACATCTAGCTGGTCCATCTCTAACTCCCACGATATTTTNGCTGGGTTATNCCNGTAATNGCCNNTGGGTTCGGTTGCCAATTCTAGCACACNNCCAGNCTGGAAGAGTTGCTATAATGTGGCGCGACNTCCNCGCGNTCGGGTAATACGCCNGAGGAGGACAANATGNCCGGAATACCCTTNGATGCAAGCCAAGCTTACCAACGTCTAGGTGTAAAACCAGTTATAAACGCTGCCGGTTCAGTCACCAAATATGGAGGGACACGGACCAGACCTGAGGTGCTGGAAGTCATGGCAGGGGCTGCACGAATCATGGTCAACGTAGAAGACCTAAACCGCAAAGCTGGCGAAGACATAGCACGGCTGACTGGGGCCGAAGCAGGATTTGTCTGCAGCGGCGCGGCCGGTGGATTGGTCCTTCAAGCTGCGGCCTGCATTGCAGGGAAAGACCCGGTTAAGATGCGTCAGTTGCCCGACACCACGGGAATGAAAGACGAGTTCATAATCCAAAACATGCACCGCTTCCCCTACGAACAGGCTTACCGGGCCGGTGGGGCCAAGCTGGTGGAGATAGGCGATTCCAGGTACTCCCACCCTTGGGAACTAGAAGGCGCCATCGGGGTAAACACCGCTGCCGTGGCATTCCTCTGTGCCCCTATGACCAACCGCAGGGCCATCCCCCTGGCACAGGTCTGTGAGATCGCCCACAGCAAGGGCGTTCCCGTCGTCGTCGACGCCGCGTCCATGCTCCCGCCCCGTGAGAACCTCAAGAAATTCTTGGCTGATGGCGCCGATATGGTGTCGTTCAGTGGCGGAAAGGGTATTCGGGGCCCTCAGGGCACCGGTATCCTCTGTGGCCGTGCAGACCTCATNGAGGCCGCCGCGGCCCACGCAAATCCAGCGCAGTTCTTGGGCCGGCCGATGAAGGTCGCCAAAGAGGAAGTGGTAGGGCTGATTACCGCNTTGAATATGTTTCTGGAAGAAGATGAGGAAGTGGAGATGCGGGCCTACCGGGTGNTGGCCGAACAGGTGGTGGACGCACTCAGTGAAATACCAGGCCTTAAGATCACGCTAGAGCATGACAACCACGACTATCTGATCCCCCACGCGGTCATGAAATTTGGACCAGATTGGAATGGCCCCACCAGAGATGAGATCCTGAACGCCATGACGGAGGGCGAAACCCCTATCTATCTGCACTTCCTCGGACAACCCGACGAACTGGCGGTCGACCCGCTGAACCTAACCGAAGAGGAAAATGCACTAGTGATAAGGCGTTTGCGTGAAGAGCTGACCAGATAATGCGTATCCACTAGCAACCAAGTGAAGGAGAAATCATGGCCATCAAGATAGACCTAAGAGTACCCCCCTGTAAGCCCGTTNCTGAAGTCACAGCCTTTGTGCAGGAGTGCGAGGCAGCTGGTTTCAACGGCGTAGGGATGTTGGACTCCCAGATGCTGGAAAGGGACGTTTTCGTCTCCATGGCGCACGCACTNCTCAACACAAAGACCATCAACGTCGCGTCNGCCGTCACCAACCCAGTCACACGGCATCCCTCGGTGCTGGCATCTGCTGCACAGACGGTCTCTGAAGTTGCGCCGGGCCGTGCTCAGATCTGGATCGGGCGGGGTTATAGTTCCGCCAATGTCATCGGCATACCACCGGCAACTGTCCGGCAGATGCGCGACTCGGTCGTCATGATGAAAGACCTGATGGGCGGAGGCGAGTACGATTTTGGCGACACCACTAGCCGAATGAAGCACGGCGGAGGGGTGTCCACCCCGGTTTACATCGCTGCCACGGGACCCAGGGTAATGAAAGTTGCCGGTGAGGTCGCCGACGGCGCGCTTTTGATGACCGGAATCCACCCGAATCAGGTAGCCGAATCCCGAGAAATCATATTTGACGGCGCTAAGGCTGCAGGGAGAAATCCCGACGACATCGAGACGATCTACACCTGCACCACCATCATCCGAGACGACCTCCAAGAAGCCAGGGAGATAGCCCGGCCTTTGGCGGTCCAACGACTGATGGAACCAACNTACTCTCGCTGGCTCAAGGCCGCTGGTTTGGATTTCTCAGAATTTGAATTGCCACGTGGCCTCTGGGATCTCTACCCCGATGTCCCTCATGCTGAGGACTGGGAAAAAGCNAAAGAACTGTGCGCATTCCTACCCGACGACGCTCTAGCCCAACTGTGTGACACCATGGGGCTCATCGGCTCTCCAGAATACTGCGCAGAACGGATCAAGCAAGCAGAAGCCGCAGGCATGGAGCACCTCTATCTGATGACCGACCAAACCTACGAGTTCGCCACAGGCGAGTTGGCCGCCTTTAGAGACAAGATATTCCCGGCGTTGGCTAACTCCAAACAACTGTCGTAAGGTTGTTAAGCCCAGGTAATTCAAACGCAAGGGCGGGTTACAAACCCGCCCTTTATTNATTGGTCAACAAGATTGTTGAAAGGAGAAAAATCGACGTGGCTGCACTCCTACTCTTGCTGTGACCGATGGAAACCTAATTGTTACCGTCCCCCTTTTTAGTCGATCATCGAACGTCCCGCTCTCGCTGAGCAAACTTGCGAACCCGGAATACCTCGGAAGAACACCTCATTTTGTCGCTGTTGCCCGAACCTGATAACCGTACGGAGATTAGGCTTAACCAGCCCATGATCCTTGTTTGTAAGGAGCTATATTTTGCTGATTAGTTGCGGCCAAAAGAATAGTGACAACATGCGTCGCGTTCGCTAACATAACCAAGGGATTTTGACACCGCTCAGAATCTCGGATTTCTGGTTATCTTGNAAACGTCTGGTAAACGTTAGGGGGTTCTACCTTGGCAGACCAGGCTCTTGATCAACTCTGTATAAACACCATCCGATTCCTAGCAGTAGATTCGGTCCAGAAAGCAAAATCCGGNCANCCCGGCGCTCCGATGGGCCAAGCGCCNATGGCCTACGCCCTTTGGGATAGGTTCCTTTCCCACAACCCATCAGACCCGACCTGGCCAAATCGCGACCGCTTCGTGTTGTCTCCAGGCCACGCCTCAGCCCTGCTTTACTCGCTGCTCCACCTGACCGGTTACGACCTCCCATTGGACGAACTCAAGCAGTTCCGCCAGTGGGGCAGCAAAACCCCTGGCCATCCCGAATACGGCGTAACCCCCGGTGTAGAGGCCACTACCGGACCACTTGGCCAAGGCTTCGGAAACGCNGTNGGCATGGCTTTGGCCGAGCGTTGGCTNGCTAGCCGGTTTAACAAACCNGGCCATGAGATCATCGANCATCACACNTACGCCATAGTCTCCGACGGCGANCTCCAAGAGGGCATNACTTCGGAAGCGGCGTCGATGGCAGGTACTCTTGGGCTTGGTAAGCTAGTGATGCTTTATGACGACAATGAGATTTCCATCGAGGGCAATACCGATATCACCTTCCGGGAAAACGTCGGACAGCGCTTCCACGCATACGGTTGGCACGTAATCAACAACATCGATGGGAATGACATGGAAGCAGTTTCGACCGCCATCGCCACGGCGAAAGCTGAGACGGAAAAGCCAACCCTAATCGTTTGCACCACAGTGATCGGTTACGGCAGCCCCAACAAAGCGGGGACAGCTTCGGCACACGGAGACCCTCTTGGCGATGATGAAGTGAG
The DNA here is from genome assembly GCA_002697005.1 of Chloroflexota bacterium. Next base: position 41,309 of record NZUD01000010.1, read on the forward strand.
TCTAGCCAAAGAAAACCTGGAGTGGGAGCCTACCGAATCGTTCTTCGTGCCTCCTGAGGTTAGCGTTCACTTGGGACGGGCTTCCGAGGAAGGAAGGACCCGACAAGCAGACTGGAACTCTGCTTTTAGTGAATTCCGAGAGGCATTTCCCGAAGAGGCCCAACAACTTGACGACGCCCTGCAAGGACGCTTGCCCGCCGGCTGGGAAGATGCTCTGAATGGGATGTTCGAAAATTCCGACCCCATAGCAACTCGATCAGCCTCTGGCCAAGTAATGAACGCAATCTCCAAAGGCGTTCCTGCGTTCCTTGGCGGATCCGCAGACTTGGCACCGTCTACCAGGACTCACCTTAGCGACCGGGGTGACATTGGTGGTGGAAATTTCTCTGGCCACAACTTGCATTTTGGCGTTAGGGAGCATGCCATGGGGGCCGTAGCCAACGGTTTGGCATTGCACGGTGGGGCCATCCCTTACACCGCCACCTTCCTTGTTTTTTCAGACTACATGCGCCCCGCCATACGCTTGGGCGCACTGATGGGACAGCAAGTCATCTACGTGTTCTCTCACGACTCGATCGGCGTTGGTGAAGATGGCCCAACGCATCAGCCGATTGAGCACCTCATGTCTTTACGAGAGATACCTGGTTTGGTGGTAAGCCGGCCCGCCGATGCCACTGAAACTGTTGAGGCATGGCGCGCGGCGCTTACGCGCCAGGACGGCCCAACCGCTATGGCCTTCACCCGGCAGAATCTTCCGGTGCTGGACCGGTCCAAATTGCCATCAGCCGCCGGTGTTCTTAGGGGCGGTTACACCCTTTGGGAAAGTAGTGATTCTCCTCAAGTAGTGCTCATCGCGACGGGGTCCGAGGTACATATAGCCCTTGAAGCGGGGCAAACACTGGAACACGACGGGATTTCATCCAGGGTCGTATCTATGCCTTCATGGGAGGTCTTTGATGACCAACCAAAGGAATACCGAGACCTAGTCCTACCCCCTTCTCTTCGCGCGCGTGTTTCAGTGGAAGCTGGGACTACCAAGGGATGGGAACGGTACGTCGGTTTGGACGGCGCTTCCGTAGGCATGAACTCGTATGGCGCCTCCGCTCCTGCTGGTATTCTCTACGAGAATTTCGGCATCACCGCGGAGGCGGTCGCCAGCGAGGCCCGTAGATTGGTCAACGGGAGAAGCTAACTCCAGCCCTCGGCTCTTGCCAAGCTGCGGTGTCCATCTTGCTTGTGGATCAAGATTGGTTGGTTAGACTGTATCGTGATTTGCCTCGGATCAATCCCAGTCGTTTGTTTGGATACTCTAGACGCCGGCCAGCCGGCAGACTTCACCGATGAAGCCACCTTCGGCGGCACCCTACCATTGGTATTCAATTATTCCGGTTTGGACCAAATGCCTCGTTGTACCCTATCCGGAGGCTCACACCAATCCAACCACCTAAGAATGCGTACATCAACGAAAAATCAACTTGTTTATTTAGGGGATTAATGACTTGATTGACTGTTGGCCAATCGATGGTTTGATAGCAACAAGAACTGTTAACCATAAGAAAAGGAGTTGGATTCGTGGAACTGGGAATGATTGGCCTGGGGCGAATGGGCGGCAACATGGCCCAACGGTTGGTGATCAGCGGACACCGAGTAGTCACCTATGATCGGGATACCGATGCAGTCACGGCCAGCGCTGACTTTGGCGGAGAAGGAGCGGGATCCCTAGAAGACATGGTATCCCGCCTGGCGCTCCCGCGAGCGGTGTGGATCATGGTACCAGCCGGTCAACCCACTGAAGACATAATAGATGAGATTACTCAACTGCTCAGCCCCGGGGACGCTATCTTGGACGGAGGCAACGCCAACTATAAAGACACCATGCGCCGAGGCGAGAAACTAGCAGCACGAGCTATCGATTTCATTGACGTCGGCACCAGTGGCGGCATATGGGGCTTGACCGAGGGCTATTCTCTGATGGTTGGCGGCGATGAAACGGCAGTTAAGCGCCTAGAGCCCATCTTCCACACCCTGGCCCCTGCGCCTGACAAGGGGTATAACCGGGTCGGACCGATTGGAGCAGGCCACTTCACCAAGATGGTCCATAACGGGGTGGAATACGGCCTTATGCAAGCCTATGCAGAGGGATTTGAATTACTGGCCGCCAAAGAGGATTTCAACTTCGACTTGCCGGCCATCGCCCAAACGTGGTCTCACGGCAGCGTGGTCCGTTCTTGGCTGCTCGACCTGGCTGCTGATGCCCTGAAAGAAGACCCCGAATTAGAGTCTCTGGAATCATATGTGGACGACTCCGGGGAAGGCCGTTGGGCCGTTCAGGAATCGGTAGATCTGGCCGTCCCTATACCTGTTATCACTATGTCGCTTCAAGCCAGGTTCCGCTCGCGGCAAAACCAACCTTTTGGCGGTCGCCTGTTGGCGGCTTTGAGGAACCAATTCGGCGGGCATTCCGTCCGCAAGTCCGGATAACATCCATGGTCTCAGCCAGACGATGCCATTGGACGCGAAAGCACCGAATAAGCAGATAGAATCTTCGGAAAATATGGATGGCGTTGGCGGCAGGCTAATGCACCAAACTGAAGATTCGAGGAGTAATAATCATTGACATATAAACCGATACACGACTACGGCCTTATCGGAGACATGCACGGTTCAGCCCTTGTTGGGGCCGATGGCTCCATTGACTGGTGTTGCATCCCCAGATTCGATTCAGCAGCATTCCTGAGCCGCATACTCGACTCCACTAAAGGCGGCTACTTCAAACTCTGGCCTACCGGTGTCGCCAGGTCAAGCCGGCGCTATTTACCAAACACCAACATCCTGGAGACTAGCTTCACGACTGGAACCGGTTCGGGTTTTCTGTTGGACTTCATGCCTGTCCACCGCTATTCATCGCTCCCCCGAAACCCCTTGGAAAACACGGGCTTCCAAGGGGTTGTCCGCATCCTTCAATGCACTCAGGGCCGACTGGACTTCGAGATGGAATGCTGCCCAAGGTTTGATTATGGGACAATCGTACCTTATTCATCACTGAGCGGCCCTCACACTGGCATAGCCCGTGGCGATTCCGATGCGGTTTCTGTCTATTGCTCGGCTCAACTATCTGTGGTTAACGACGGCTTTCAGGCCGATGGTGCAATCTTAGAAGGTGGGAAGTTATACGCAACTGTCTCAAATCAAATGTCGTGCTCACATAGCCCTGAACCCTTACACTCGACTGAATTGGAAAAGGAACTGGCGGACACCGCAGCGTTCTGGGAGGCCTGGGCAGCTATGTGTACCTTCCAAGGCGAACACCATGAAGCTGTGCTCCGGAGCGCACTCACCCTGAAGGCCCTAACCTATGCACCTTCAGGAGGACTGGTGGCTGCACCCACAACGTCCCTGCCAGAGGCCATCGGCGGCAAGCGTAACTGGGATTACCGCTACACATGGATCAGGGATGCCACATTCGCCATATATGCGTTGTCTATCATTGGCTACACCGAAGAGGGCCAGGATTTCAAAGACTGGCTGGAACGGACCACGTCGGGCAAGGCCACAGACTTGCAGGTGATGTACGGTCTGGGTGGCGAACGGGATCTAAAAGAGCTTGAGATTCCGGAATTGGACGGCTACCGACTTTCCCGCCCGGTGCGAGTCGGTAACCAGGCTTATTCCCAGTTCCAGTTGGACATATACGGCGAGATCATGGACTCTGCTCATATCTTCCGTAAGTTCGGAGGGGCGGTCGACTCCGAGTATTGGGGTTATCTGCGGAAGGTGGTGAACTTCGTCATCGCCCATTGGAACGAGCCGGACGAAGGCATATGGGAAACCAGGGCCGGCCGTCAGCACTTTGTTTTCTCAAAAGTCATGTGCTGGGTTGCCATGGATCGGGCCATCCGGGCAGCAACTGACCTAGGGCTGCCGGGCGATATCGGACATTGGAAGGATGTCCGTGAACAAATCCATGCAGAGATCTTAGAAAAAGGATATTCGCAAGAAAAGCAGGCATTCGTCCAGTCCTATGGCAGCAAAAATCTGGACGCATCCAGTCTGATGATGCCATTGGTCGGCTTCCTGCCTGCCACCGACGTGAAGATGGAGTCCACCATCAGAGCAATCCAAGCCGAACTGACCAGTCCTAAGGGCTTCGTGTACCGCTATAAGGACTATGACGACGGCTTGGATGGAACAGAAGGTTCCTTCATCATCTGCACGTTCTGGCTCGCAGATAACCTGATCCAGCTTGGTGAAATAGATGCCGCCCGCAAAGTGTTCGACTCGGCCATGACCTGCGCTAATGACCTCGGTCTTCTCAGTGAGGAGTTCGACACTGAAACCGGAGAAATGCTGGGCAATTTCCCTCAAGCTTTCTCTCACCTGGCAATGATAAACACCGCCGTCCATCTGCAAGAAGCGGCCGATGGTTAATCGTTCCTCTCAGGCCAGATCCAGTCGTTAAAAAACCTGGGAACATACAACTATTGCTACCCTTTCGTTAGAGCAGTATCGTTTCCCTGCTTCATAGACCTCGCCGAGTTCCCAGACAACAAGAATGATTCGGGACCTATACGCTCCTCATTGTTGATAAAACAAATACCGCCAGCCCGCCATGACCGGTATGCAGAAGGCAGCTGCTGCATATTCCGGTATTCCGCTGCTCTTGCCACTATATTCCGACCAAAGTATCATTCCGAATATCTTCTAGTTTTGAGAGCAAGCGAGTGCAGAAATTCCGCGTTGGCGTTGATATCGGTGGCACGTTCACCGACATCGTTTTCTTGGGTGACGACGGCAAGGTGCTGGCCCGCAAAGTGGCTAGCACTCCACACGACTACAGCCTAGCAGTCCTGAACGGCATCAAGAACGGCGTCGAAGAACTGGGAATCACCGCCCAGATGATTACCGAAGTCAGCCACGGTTTCACGGTAGCCACTAACGCCATCATCGAACAAAAAGGCGCCAAGACCGCTCTCATCACTTCTGAAGGTTTCCGGGACGTGCTCGAGTTCCGGCGCAACCGTATCCCCCGACTCTACGACCTCCACTACGAAAAACCTCCTCCACTGGTCAAACGGCAGTTCCGCCTGGAAGTATCGGAGAGGCTGAAT
>NZUD01000011.1 GCA_002697005.1 Chloroflexota bacterium
GTGGGTTGCGGACCATGTCGTGATACACGAACTGGGGATGAAGGAAGATCCCAGCCCTTCACTACTGGACCCGTACTGCGGAACAGGGGATTTCCTATCTGCTGCCATCAGGGCGGTACGCCAGGGAATCTCCGAACGCAAAGGGGATGAGTTCGACCTTATATTCGATGCTCCGGAAAAAATCCGCGGAATAGACCGTGACCCATTGGCAGTGGAGATCGCTAGGGTGAACTACCTGTTGGCGCTGGGGCAATTGGTACAAGAAGAACATCCTCAGTTTCTGATGCCCATTTATCTGGCTGATGCGTCAGTACAGTTTCGGCCAGTTAGTAACGACGATTCGGTGATTACCCTGTCTACTTCAGAAGGAGATTTCCTTCTTCCGGCACCTTTCATACAGAACCCATTACTGCCGGACTGGGTGCTAGGCAGAATCACGAACTACATGGATGGCGCCCAGTTGCGGCTGCACGTCCAACCGGAGGAAGTGGCGATTCAAGAGGTCTTGAACGCTTACTATAACTACCTGACTGCCCCTAAACCTCGCACCCCCGTCCCAGATGCGCTGACGCCACGACAGGCGGATGTTCTTTTAGAGACTGCTCGCCGGTTGGTGGAATTGCACATACGAGGTGAAGGGACATTGTGGCTGCACTTGGTCCAGAATATGGCCGGCCCAGCCATCTTGTCTCACCGATGCTTTGACCGGCTGGCCTACCAAGGGCCTACATCCATCTTCGATATTTATTCCGATATTTATTTAAGAAGTGGAGGACAAGCTGCCATAGTTACAAGCGAGGCAGACGCACAAACCCCCTCTAGTCGTCATCGGATGCTCACCTCAGAAAGCAGGTTTTCGGGTGCTACCATTTTGTTGTGCGGCCTGTGAGNTCAGACGTNTTTCATTTGACGCTATTTCCTGNNCNCGAATATAATGANNCGTCTTNNGAGCCCAGCCCACATTNCTAGATCANCNNGTCNGTTGGACTGACNGAGAAGAANCAANCNANNCCTCNGGTAAGGAGCCACAATGNCCACTCANGAAGTGATCCTGCACCCCGCCTCTGTNGTGGCGGAACTGAAGAAAAANGACATCAGTCACGTTGTCTGGCTNCCGGATAGCGAGACCAATTTCATGTACCANCTNCTAACAAANGAACCTACTCTAGACCTAGTCCCTGTTTGCCGCGAAGGCGAGACAATGGCGATTGCCGCAGGCCTCTGGGTAGGCGGCAAACGGCCTATAGTCCTGATTCAGAACACCGGAATATTTGAAGCCGGTGACTCAATACGGGGTCTTGGCCTGGATGTTAATCAACCTTTGGTGATGCTGGTCGGTTACCGGGGTTGGAGCAGGCATGGACTAACCAGGGATTCCGCGGCCCGCTTCATCGAGCACATCCTCCATGCATGGGGCATAAGTTACTATCTAATAGAGACCGATGACGATGCCGACCGAATCAGCTTGGCGATTGAGGAGGCCGANAAGACACAGAAACCGGTAGCCGTTTTAGTCGGTACTGAGTTCGGCTCGTAGCCGACCGTAAAATCAGGGAGATTAATTAATCATATGATCGACAACACCGATGCAGTAAAACTCCTGGACAGCAAGCGGAACGACGCGGTCTTCGTGGCCACCATGAATGCCAACAACGTCAACTTCGGCCTGCCCACGGTTACATCAAACGAAAAATTAGACTTCCCGGTCTCCGGCGCTATGAGCAAGGCTTCCAACGTAGCCCTTGGACTAGCGCTTGCCCAACCCGATCGCAAAGTCCTGTGTCTAGACGGTGACGGTAGNCTGCTGATGAATCTGGGCGCCATGGTGACCCTCACCAGCAAGGCCCCCAAGAACTTGGTGCATATCTTGTTCAACAACAAGGTTTACGCTGTGACTGGCGGTCAGCCAATCCCCGGAAGTGAAGAAGTAGACTGGGAAGGAATGGCCAAGTCGGCTGGCTACGCCAAGGTATTCAGCTTCGACAACCTGGAAGACATGACCAACGGCATCGACGAAGCTCTGTCCGCCGAAGGACCAGTCTTCGTCCACCTGCTGGTAAAACCAGAGATCGAGAACACTCCAGTACAATTCCGTACTCCGGCTAAGCGGACCGTACACACCGCCATAGCAGACATGCCCGAAACATTAGGTATCAAGCGGTAAAACGGTCGCCCGCTGAAAGTAACATGGTAACCGGGGCAGACGTCATAACGCTGCCCCGGTTTACATTTTGAAACCAGTATTCCCAAATGAACAATAAGGACAACAGATAGTATGCTTAGTGGAGGGCTTTTTCCCAGAGTTGGCGCCTATGCCGTATTGGCACTGGGATTCTGGCTCCTTTTTCAAGCGTTCGAACGCTCCAACGTACTAACGGGTATAGTTGGAGGCGCGTTGATCATCGTAGGGATGTACCTGATGACCGGCGTCTGGCGGGGAATGTTCGCCAAATTCGGCGCCGTTGACAAGGTTCGCAAGGAGAACGACTCGAGTGACAACACGGCACAGAACAGGTCCGGGAAGACCCAGCCCGGTAATACCAGCGATGGAAGCAACGAAGGCCGTTAACTTCCACCGCAATAACGCGTTAGTGGTTTCGACATCATCAGCTCTCCGGGACTGGAGTCAGGTGTCAGAACGCCGTGACTTAGACGTCGACATATCCGATTGTATGGACCGTGCCCCAGCAGTCGGACTGGGACTGGCGCTGGCTCAACCAGAAAGCAAAGTCTTGGTGTTAGACTGCGATTCCACACTGCGTACCAACCTGGGTGGCCTGGCTACCATCGGCGAGTCTAATCCTCAGAACCTTGTCCATTTCGTATTCGACGACGCTTCCAGTACCTCTACCTCCGGCATACCCATTAAAGAGATGGATAGCCTAGATTTGGCACANATAGCCAACAGCTCTGGATACNCGAAGGTTTACGAATTCGACAAACTAGAGGAATTATTGATNGGGCTCGAAGAAATCATGCGTCAGACTGGCCCAGTCTTTGTACGGGTCAAGGTCTTTCGCACGGGAGAGCCCAATCCTTACCCTGACCGCAGTATGGCTCAGAGTTGGGCAGTGGTGAGGGAACNTTTGTCCCCGCCGTCTTCAAACGACGAATACTCCAAGTAGACGGAGTCTTAGCCGGTGGAGGCTAAAGGTCNAACGACTATCTGTCGGGCCACGTTGTATCCTATGGACACTTTGTCACCCTGTGTAGCTACTTCCATGACCCCGAGGTACGGTGCAGCCTCAGCAACAGTGATTGATTGTTCCGGCACAATCATAGAGCCAGCCAGGAAGCGCAACAATTGGGAATCTTCCTCTGGTACCCGATCCACTACATAGACCTCACCCGGTTCGGCAGCATCCAGGGTGAGAGCATCCGCTGGCATCTTTGGCTCACCAGTACCAGGTATTGGTCGACCATAAGGAGAACGTTTCGGATACCCCAATCGCTCAACAAGTTTTTCCTGAAAGTCTTGAGACATACCGTGNTCAAGTCGATGGGCTTCATTATGGGCTTGGTGCANGTCCATACCTAAGAGTTTGACCACCAGCCACTCAGCTAGTCTGTGCCGTCGGGCGATATCCTCTCCACCTTCCAAGCCTTGTTTGGTCAGCCTAATCCGTTTGTCCGTACCAACATCTACCAAACTCTGCCTTTGCATCCGACGGATCATACCAGCAACGGAAGGCACCGANGTCCCNAGACCTTCGGTCTCTGGGAGTTGCCGTAAGGTATCAGTCAATTGCGTGATTGTAGGAATCTCATCATCTTCCCACAGTTTGTAGAGACATAGCAGATAGTTCTCGGTCCCTGGAGACAAACGCAAGTCCCCGTCACTCGGATCGCTGTCGCCGTTCTGTTTTCGTGGTGGGGGCATTAGTTCAATGACCGTGAGGGCTACCGGCGTGGGACACCGGGACTAGTTTGTCTCCGACAAAAGGCCTAAGGTGATGACCATCCCGGAGAGTGACCACCACGCTGGATCCTAAAGGGTATTCCGCAGTATGGGAAAGCAGGCACCGTACAGTTGCCCCGGAGGGCAGTTCGACACGGTAGAGATAGAATGCTCCACGGAATTCACGCTCCAGCACTACTCCCGAGCCCCCTTTTGACGGCCTGCAGTCCAAACAGTCCGGCCGGACCATGACTTCAATCGAGATCTGGTCTCCGGAGTGCCCATTTTCAAACATCCCTAACTGCAGTTCAGGCCAATCGACAGAACCAATCTCGGTGTGCAATGTACCTTGGTCATGGCTCGCCGAAAGAAAATCGACCATTCCTATGAATCGAGCCACGAATTTGGTTGCGGGGTGATGGAAGATTGTCTCGGGGGTGGCTGTCTGTTCAACCTGGCCCTCGTTCATCACCGCGATCACGTCTCCAACCAAAAGGGCTTCCTCTTGGTCATGGGTGACGAATATAGCCGTAGCATCACTTGCCTTCAGAATGCCGAGCACATCGCGCCTTACCTGCTCGCGTAATTTAGGGTCAAGGTTTGAGAACGGCTCATCCAGAAGCAAAACTTCTGGTTGTGGGGCTAAAGCTCGTCCTAGAGCAACTCTTTGTTGTTGGCCACCGGATAATTCATGGGGCATCCGGTTTCGTTGGTCCGTAAGCCCGATGAGCCTTAAGACTTCGGAAACTCGCTCTTCACGGTCCGGCCCCTTGGATAATCCATACGCGATGTTCTGTTCAACCGACAAATGGGGAAATAACGCTCCTTCCTGGAAAACCATGCCGATCCGGCGGTGCTCAGGAGGAGTATGTCGGTTGGCGTTATTAACCGTTTCTCCACCGATGGAGACAATACCGCTGTCTGGCTGTTCAAATCCTGCTATCAACCTAAGCGCTGTAGTTTTTCCGCAACCGCTTGGGCCCAATAGTGCCAAAATTTGACCTTTCTGTAGGCTCAAATCAAGACCTGCAACGGCAGAAACACCGCCGAAATGCTTAGTCAGACCAGTGCATTCCAAGGCAAGGTCAGCAACATGCTCTTTCTTAGCTTGGTTTTGGTCAAGCAGAGTCATTTAANTCCTGACATTCTTCCAATGTTAGCGTGTCCAGGCTGAGGATTCGACGCCTGGGTGAGTACGGATAAGTCTAGACGTACTATATAACAATGTCAATGTATAGTTTTGAACAGCCCTTGAACGAATCTATAGGTACTCACGTACTTATCACGAAACCAAATATCCATTCTAACAAGGATGAATTCCACGCACTTACCGCACGCAACCGATACCTTAATTTTTCTTGTGAACACCGTACAAATCCATAAGAATTGACTAACATGTATTGGCTGCAAATACATACATTTTATGAAATGATGTGCATCCATTGCAATTTACTTAATGTGCATTTATGCTATGTCAGTGTCTCAACACATACATACGCCAAATTAAGGATTTTTCAGAATATCATGCGACTATCCACCAAATCACCGACTTTGGTTTTAGCAACTTTGGCTCTATTAGTAACTGTCATGTCGTTGACTGCCTGCGGCGGCTCAGAAGATGTCCCTGGCTCTCTTACGGTATATTCAGGCCGTAGCGATACATTAGTTGCGCCGTTAATACAGAAATTCAAAGAGGATACTGGCATAGATGTTTCCGTAAAATATGCCAAAACCCCTCAACTTGCGGCTACCCTTTTGGAAGAAGGCGACAATGCACAAGCAGATGTCTTCTTCGCTCAAGACCCAGGGGGGCTCGGCGCAGTTTCTGGCCTCTTAAACCAGCTTCCAGAAAAGGTTTTAACCAAAGTACCTGAGTGGGCTTCCTCTTCCAATGGGGTTTGGGTTGGCGTATCAGGCCGTGCTCGGACCGTGGTTTACAACACCGAACGGTTGTCTCCACAAGACTTACCACAAGACCTAAATGGATTCACTGACCCCAAGTGGAAGGGACGCATCGGATGGGCACCCACTAACGCCTCTTTCCAGACCATGGTCACAGCCATGCGGACCATTTGGGGGCAAGAAACAACTCTCCAATGGCTGAAAGACATCCAGGCTAACTCACCTAAGGTCTACCCCAAAAATACACCCCAAGTCTCAGCGGCAGCGGCAGGTGAGATAGATGTCGGACTAGTTAACCACTATTACCTCCATCGTTTCTTGGCCGAGCAAGGCAACTCTTTCACCGCCCGCAATTATCATCTTCCAGCCGGAGGGCCTGGAGCGACAGTCATGGTCTCGGGTGTCGGTATCCTTNAGTCGTCAGACAACAAAGGGAACGCTCAGCTATTCGTAAATTTCCTTCTGTCCGAAGAGTCTCAACGATACTTCGTCGAAGAAACATTTGAGTATCCTCTAGCTGCCGGAATCCCGGTCGCCGCAGGTGTGACACCTCTATCTGAGATCAACAATCCAGACCTTTCCTCAGCGGCTCTTTCTGATCTAGAGGGCACACAAGCCCTGCTCCGGGAGGCTGGAATTATTCCGTGAGCATACGATTAGCGGCGACAGTTGGATTGAAGCTGTTGAACGGAGGTCGAAACGCGCCTCCGGCAGTTATTTGGGTCCCAGCGCTATTCGTCGGAGCTGTCCTTCTGTTGCCGCTCATCTACCTAGTGGTACGATCATTCGACTCCGGAGGAGATTTTTTTGAACTCCTATTTCGGGACCGAGTAGGAGTGATTCTTGGCAGAACCATCTTATTAGTGACAACCGTCACATTTGCCTCCATCGTCCTAGCTCTCCCCTTAGCCTGGTTAACNACCCGCACTGACCTGCCTTTTAGACGGGCTTGGGTCGTTCTGTCTGCCTTGCCGTTGGTAATACCCAGTTATGTAGCCGGGTTCATTGTGATTGCCGCGCTCGGGCCACGGGGAATGTTATATAAANCGCTGGNCGGCCCCTTAGGCATCGATTCTCTGCCCGATATCCACGGCTTCGCCGGAGCATTGCTTACCCTGACTTTTCTCAGCTTTCCATATGTAGTGCTGACGGTACGCGCGGCCATGCTGCGAATCGACCCTGCGATGGAAGAATCTTCGCGTGGATTAGGCCAGGGCGGATGGCGAACTTTCTTCGTTGTAACCTTGCCGTTGCTCCGGCCGGGTATCGCGGCAGGCGGATTATTGGTTGCGCTTTATACCCTCTCGGATTTCGGAGCAGTATCCCTACTACATTACGAGACCTTCACCTGGGCTATCTTCGTGCAATATGATTCTGCTCTAGACCGAACCTTAGGGGCAGGGCTTTCTCTAGTTCTTGTTGTATTTGCATTGGCCGTTATTGGACTTGAACTCGTAGGTCGAGGGAGGGCCCGTTTCTATAGTAGTTCATCNTCAGCCATTCGCCCTCCTACTATTGTTCCTCTAGGACGTTGGAAGTGGCCCGCTGTGGCGTTCTGTACATCAATAATCGCGGTCTCTCTTGTAGCTCCCATGTCCGTATTGGGTTATTGGGTGGCCCGGGGAATTTCGGCTGGCGAACCCTTTAATCTGGTGTGGGAAACCATCGGCAATTCAATCTACGTAGCTGCGTTGGCGGCCACAGCCGCAGTCATTGCCGCTATACCAGTAGCCGCGCTCACGGTGCGATACCCCAGTCTGCTAAGTGGTTTTTTGGAGAAACTCAGCTACATTGGNTTCGCTTTGCCCGGAATAGCCATCGCCCTCGCTCTGGTGTTTTTCGGCGCCAGGTACGCACTCCCACTGTACCAGACCACGGGTTTGCTGCTGCTGGCCTACGTGGTGCTGTTTATATCTCCCGCTCTTGGTGCTTTGCGCACATCGATGCTGCAGATCANCCCTCGGTTAGAAGAGGCAGCTAGAGGGCTTGGCAAAAGCCCGNCCCNCGCCCTTTTTACGGTAACATTACCTGCCGTACGACCAGGCCTACTGGCTGGGTGGGCTCTGGTGTTCTTACTGGTGATGAAAGAATTGCCGGCTACGCTCATCCTGAGTCCCATAGGGTTCACCACACTAGCGACTTCCATCTGGTCTGCCGCATCCGAGGCATTTTTTGCCCGAGCGGCACTTCCTGCTTTGCTATTGATCGCGGCATCTGCCCTCCCGCTCACATTTCTCATGTTGCGTGAACGNCGGTAGGCTATAATCTATCGGCCCGACCATCCTAAGTGATCAGACTAACAAAGCAATCAAATCCGGTTATACAGGAGCAGAGCATTGTCTCAGGACAACACCCTCAGGGTTATCCTACCCGGTAAGCTCATTGATGGTATTGCGGACCAAGCCCAAGAAGGTATGGCCGTGGCTATCCAAGGCAGTTCCATAAAATGGGTAGGGCCTACATCAGAGGCCGCGAGCCTGAGNACGAACGGTGCCGACCGAGAGATCTTGGAGTTTACCCAGGGCACCCTCTTGGCAGGGATGTTTGACATCCACACCCATACCAACATGCCTGGCGATGGGCGTACCGGAGAACAGGTCAACAAAGATGACAATGACGAAATCCGTCTGCTCAGATCTGCGCAGAACGCTGCGGCTGCCATCGCCTCAGGCGTAACCACCATGTGTGATTGCGGCTCTTGGAACCGCAATGGCTTCGCCTTAAAAGAAGGACTGGCAGAAGGGATCGTCGAAGGTCCTCGGGTTTTAGTTTCCGGCCCACCGTTGACTGTAACGGGCGGTCATCTATGGTACATGGGGGGCGAAGCAGACGGGGTTGACGCTGTCCGATCTCGAGTACGCGACATGGTCAAACAAGGCGCAGACTTTATAAAGATCGCTGCATCAGGTGGCAGCACATCAACCAGTGACCCGTACCGGGCAGCTTATTCTGCNGANGAGTTGAACGCNATAGTNGAAGAAGCGCATAACCGGAACCGTCCAGTNCTGGCCCATTGCCGCTGCACCGACGCCATCAACATGGCCCTGGATGCCGGTGTGGANTCGATCCTACACTGCGCNTTNTACGACAATGACGGCNGCTACCGNTTNGACCAGCAGACCGCCGACCGATTGGCTGCATCNGAGGNCTGGCTNAACCCGACAATGGGTCTNGGNAACGCGAACCGNGAACGACTNATCAANATNAAGGGTGAACGNGACCTGACAGAGGANGAAGAGGAGCGCTTAGAGCGNTCCACAGTNGCNGGNGCCAATTCGTTGGCCCAGTTCTCCGCGCTGGTAAAAGCGGGTGTAAAGTTNGTCGGAGGTTCCGACTGCGGTTGGAGCTACTNCCCNTTCGGCGACTTCCAAGGCGAGGTGATGTCNCTCCACAGCGCTGGCCTGACTNGAATTGAGGCTATCCACGCCGGAACACGCAGCCCTGCCGCGGCCTTAGGGATTTCTGACACAATCGGCACGGTAGAGGCCGGAAAAGAAGCAGACCTGCTGGTGGTTAACGGAGACCCCAGCCAAGACTTGGAGTCTCTCAGAGACGTGGTCGCAGTGTTCAAGGCCGGCAAGAGAGTCGCGAACAACCAGGAGCGGGCGGCGTTGGTATAACTGTTATGCACCATTGGGAAAAAGGTGGGCTCATAAGCATCGGGTGGCCGGACCATGACGTTCCAGAGCGTGGGTACACCATAGTCGAAGCCCAACTCCTGGGTAAAGTGTTCCGCAGCAGGGTCACCGACGGCAAGAAAGAAGGAGGCTTCCTGGTTGTATTTGATTGCCCAGAAGTGGTCTTGGAGATGCTGGCTGAAAGTGCTACCAGTAAACTGGGATTCAAAGTGATCGTATCCAACCTCAGGTGCAGCATCGAAGGTACTATACTACGCAGCTTCGACTACGAGTGGTACCCCACTCCTGAATTTGCCGACCGGCCCAGTGATCTGGCTCGCACTATCTCTGAAACCTTGGAAGAGATGAGGAGCTCGAGCTGAAGTGACAGCACAAATCCAATGGACTTACGCCGGAGTCGCTTGTATCATTACGTCGGTAATTTTGCCCACCTAATGGGGACCAACAACAGGAGGAAACCTTGAAGAAAGTTACTATGAGCAGCGTGCCCAAGACCAAGGCAGAGATGACCGGAGGTCTGATGACCGGCACTCAGGTCTGGCGTCAGTCCATTTTGGACCCCAATGACAGCAACAACTTCAACTTCGCCATCGTAGCCTTTGACGCTGGTTCACGGAACAAGTTCCACAAGCACTCTGGAGACCAGATATTGGTGGTCACCGAAGGCACCGGCACCGTTGCAAACGACAACGAGTCCCTCACCGTGACCGAGGGCGACGTAGTAGTCATTCCCGCCGGCGAGAACCACTGGCACGGAGCTCCCGACTCCACCTCGATGGCCCACATAACCATCACCGTTAAGGGCAGCGAGACCGAGCAGACCGAACCATAAGACCTAGTCTGGCGAGTCAGGTTACGAAAGAGCCTTGGAGATGTAAACAATTCCCAAGGCTCTTTCATTTATGCGTCTGGGATCCACTACACGATCATCACCACTTCTTCGGCGCCCACTACGTATCCTATCTAACGTTCGAAACTAATCTCCAATGGACTCGGTTATGGCACGTATGGTCTCCGCAAGATTCCGAACTTTGTCCCGGCTTTCAGGATTCTCGTCACCAAGCGCTGTCTCTCCAATCATACGGTACACGTCAGCGACTCCCTTAAATATATTAGGAGTCAAACCCAGGTCACTGAAAGTCTTCTCAATCTCCTCCATCTCACTGACCCAGCGGCGGGATTTCGCGGGCATCCCTGGCATCCAACCTTCCATGCGTTCGACCACAGCAGGTTGAGTATTCAAGAATTCCGCCATGACCTCATCCGTCAGTCCAAGTTTCTCGGCAGCGATCAGTAGTTCCGCATGCAGCGCAGTCGTGCCTTTGGTCATGGCCGCATAGCACATCTTGATTCCAGACGCCCGGCCTAATTGTTCCCCCAAATCTCGCACATCCAGACCGAAATCGCGGAGCTGCAAGAACTCGGCAACGTTGTCTCCAGAAGCGTAGACCCTGGGGCTGGATCCGTTACGGGGCGGCCCACCGATGATAGAAGCATCTACGTAACGGGCACCACCCGACTTCAGAACTGACTCCATATCTCGGCTCAATTCAGGGGCGATAGCGTTGCATTCCGCGAAGAGCAGGTCAGTTCCGGTAGCCCTCGTGGCTTCGGAAATCTCTTGACACAGACCAGGCACCGCCTCCGAAACAGTGACGGACATGAGAATGTCTGACTGTGCGACCAGTTCGTTGATACTGGAAACGTCGGTGATCCCGGCCTGCTCCGAAAGTTGGCGGGTACGATCGCTGCGTCCGGCCAAGCACGTTAGAACGTGCAGTTCGTGCTCTCTGAGAAGCTGGCCTATGGCGTGCCCCATATCTCCAGGGCTAAGTATGGCCACAGACTCAATGGACATTCAGTCCTCCCTTTACTGTCACTGATGTTATTTTCGGATTATCTATGTTTGGCTTAACTCAACTTCAGCAGGACCGAACAGGCAGGCTAGCTGACCGTCTTGGACAATGGTGTCCCAAAGTAGGTTGACCAACCTTTACCTGATGGTCAGCGCATCGAAATGTATCTACTTTCGTTAAGTTTTGCGAAATCCTAGTCCGCCAATACCTGTTAATCGGGTTCTCCTGGACTAGGTTGGCCCACTCTAGTCGGGTGGACGTTAACCAGCGGGTCGGGGACTCTGCGCGGCCGAAGGTTGCTGTAGGCCATAATCGCGGCGAATATCGCTGATTCTACAAGAACCACAGCTGCTCCCGACGAAACGTCAATGAAGAAGCTTAGATAG
>NZUD01000012.1 GCA_002697005.1 Chloroflexota bacterium
TAAGAATGCCCCAAAGGATGGCTGAATATACCATATCGTGTTTCTATATGTAAATATTATGATTATATATTTGTTTAAGAATCAAACGTAATCAAAATATTTATGGCTGTATTTGCATGTAAATTACGAAAAACTGGCAGACTATAGTTGTAATTAGTAATATAATTAAAAGCATTCCTAATGAATGTTATTTAGAGTATGACGAATCATGGGTCTGATCTAATTGGTATTCGATACAAGTGAATATGTACCACGAACCAGAGAGTGGAGCTGAACCAGATCGGCTCTGGAACCCGAACTTATAATCTACAGAAGAATCGGTCTTCGGTTTGTCTCAAAGACCCACATCAACATCACGCTCGGGCTGTATTTCCATGCCATACCGTGGAACGTACGGGGTTTGTGTCGACCGGCGCAAAAATGCTTGTCAGTTTCGCCGACCAAAACATCGAACGAATATCCTATATCTACTGAGGCCATATTGAGCGCAGCGGTGCGTTCCAGGAATTATTGCGGAACGTAACGGGTCTGATTTAGCCTCTGGAACCCATCTCGACAGATTTGAAAACTGTTGTGTCGTTAAGGTCGGTGCGGGTTCGAATCCTTCTCCCTCCGTCAGTGTTAGGCGTGAAAACGCCCTCGAATAGAGTGTCCGAGGGCGTTTCAGTTTTGGGGATTTGCAACCACTTTATTTTCGACGACCTCTNNTCAATNCTGTTCCNAGCACCNCGNCCTGCCTTGCTCTGGGAGGNNTTGCTATNGCAAATAGGNAGGCGCTGCCAGCGTAGAGGACNGTCAGGGTTAGGAGCGACCANGTGTAACCGCCGGTCTTGTCGAAGATCCATCCTAGAAANAGNGGCGACAGCATCATGCCNGCGCTGTAGAAGATGGATATGATTCCGGTAAGTGTNGCGAAGTTGCGACGCCCAAAAATGTCCCCGACCATCACCCAGTTAAGAGTCGCCGCGCCCTCCAACAGTGCGATTCCCACCACGAACAGGTAGATGATCATAGTACCGTCGACGTAGGTTAACGCGGCCAGTGATAAGGCCCCTGCGGCCATTCCGGCNGTCAAGATCCAGCGGCTAGATAGCTTGACTCCCGAGATTCCAATNAAGAACCGAGTTGGTATGGAGATGAAGAACAGCATTGCAACGAAGTCTGCACCTGACTGTTCTGACGCCCCCTTCCAGACCATGATGGGTATGCCATGCACCAGGATACCGCTGGTTACGGTGATCCTTAACGTACTCCCCCACAGAATGAACCAATAGGTCGGGGTTTTTAGCGCCTCCTTCACCGAGTAGTCGCTGGAGGTGATCTGCTCNCCGTTGGTTCCATCCGTCGGACCCGGTATCACTGCCTCTCCTGCTTCCTCTAGGCTAATTCCCACGGCCTCGGGAGAACGACGGATGAGCATAGATATAGGGACCACAATTACAGCGACGAAGACGCCGGAGTACAGCATAACGTCCCGCCACCCCAACGCTTCTATCCCTCTGGAGAGCAGCGGAACCAAGATTGCTCCACCCGCCGTGTAGCAGGTGATTACGGCTGTCATACCGATGGCTCGCCGACGNACGAACCAGCGGTTCATTACAGCCAAGAAAGTCTGGCCGAAACCAGTGTTATTGCCGACCGAGACGACCCCGACGTAGACGAACATGAATGTCCAGTAATTGTCCACGCCGGACAGGATGATTAGCCCTACCCCAGCCATGAGACCGCTGATCATAACGATAGGGCGGGAATCGAACCGGTCAACCAGCCAACCGACCAGAGGTCCGCCGATACCCGCTTCACCCCGGGACAAAGCGAANATCAACGAAGTCCTGGTGCTGCTAAGCATNAGGTCGCTCTGGATNGGNAGNTAGAAGACTGGAAAGCCGTAAGCGAAGATGGCTCCNGGCAAAAGNGCTAAGAAACAGCAGGCTGTTAGTACCCACCAACCGGGGTATATTCCTCGCAGGCGGCCTCCGGTANCGGTCACTCGANCCATTCTCTGTTCANAGNTCCTANCGGTAACTGCCCTTAGCCTACNGCGCTGCAAGAGAGACAACGCGTGTTCNNGTTNTAGACGTAANGTNCAGGCGGCGACATTATTANACTCAGCGANTAGTATACNCTCAGCGGTTCNATNCGCTGAAGNAATAAGNATCGAAAGTCACGNGTGNNCTGCTGGGCGAACCNTGTTAGTTTTGGTNTATTGCAGGCGAACATNNTTATGNCTGAANCGTTGCTGNTATTNANAGACCNGCNGNCTGATATTNCCCTTCGGTAACACCGAACNTAGCATGCANACNTTGNGGGGTGATCNGATGGATTTCAAGGTTTGATGATTGANCATCTTTACGTTAGTATTTCCAATCAATTCAAGGNNTCNGAAAAATACACANACAGATTNTCNTANGAACGTCNANCTNGGCGAACAANCAAATTCNATAGCTTTTAAACGTGCNNAATGGACGAANAACCACGACGAAAANCTNAAATAAATNNGCCNAAAGNGACCCACGTTANNGTTTTTATANCAGNNCCTGGGAACTTATCGATGTCGCTGTATTNAAATATGAAGGAACNTAACTCAATAATGGAGATGACCCGATACAGAATGAATAGGNGGTGAATGTATTTAGAAACCTGTCTCTATTTGNTTCCAAGNCNCCCTCAACGACTGCANTGCTCTTGCGTGTATTATCATGAACAGGNTGACTCTANGANTCACACCNACTAANCCCAAGGACTTAAACATGATGTATAAAATATGGAGGGTAAAACCATGAAATACGATTATATTGTGATAGGCGGAGGTTCCGCTGGATGCACCATTGCCACACGCCTATCAGAAGATCCGGATAAGTCGGTTTTGTTGTTGGAAGCGGGCCCAGACTATCCCGACTTCGATCATCTTCCAGAAGACATAAAATTTGGCAATAACGTCTATTTATCGGCCTACGGTCCCCACAGTTGGGATTACGTAGCCCAGGTAACTCCCGAGCAACCAAACTTGGTCATACCCAGAGGCAAAGCCACCGGCGGCTCAAGCGCGATTAATGGACAAGTACTCTTTAGAGGGATCCCTGAGGATTACGACGGCTGGGCGGCAATGGGGAACGAAGAGTGGGGATTCACGAAAGTCCTCCCCTACTTCAACAAATTGGAAACCGACCTGGACTTTAGCGGCGACTTCCATGGTTCCACTGGACCAGTCCCTGTAAAGCGCTATCCCCGTAGCGAGTGGCTGCCTTACGCTACCGCATTTGAAACGGCCTGCGTCTCAGTTGGATATGAGATAGACGAGGATATGAATCACCCGGAGTCTACCGGTGTATCACCTAGAGCCAGGAACACCATCGACGGCGTGCGGATGAGCATGGCCTTGAATTACCTCGATATGGCCCGGCATCGGCTGAACTTCAACATCCGGGGCGGCGTGACCGCACGCAGGGTCTTGTTTGAAGGTAAACGCGCCGTCGCAGTCGAAGCCGAAAGCGGCGGAGAAGTATTTACGATAGAGGGAGATCAAATCATAGTCTGCAGCGGCGCTGTTGCCTCACCCCAGTTGTTGATGCTGTCTGGGATTGGACCAGCCGAACACCTAAAGAGCCTGGGTATCGAGGTGGTCCATGACTCCCCTGGCGTCGGTCAGAACCTGCGCGACCATCCATCCGCTGCAGTGTTATACCAAGCCACCGGTGACCGGCCAGACGTGCAAGCCCCAGTCATTCAAGTGGGTCTACGTTACACGGTGGAAGGATCGGACCTTCGTAATGATATGCAGATCAGCCCAATGCTAATGACCAGTGAGCACCGACCAGCCCAAGTCGCAATTGACGATGATAAGAACTATATCGGTCTCAGCGCTAGCCTGCAGCTTGCCTTAGGTAAGGGTGAGTTGAAGTTGACCTCCACCGACCCGCATGTGCAACCCTTCTTGAACTATAACTACTACAAAGAAGAGGAAGACCTTCGCCGCATGAGAGAGGCTGTTCGGCTATGCATCGACATTTGCGAACAAACCTCCTTCGAGGGGATCTTACTGGACCTGGTTAACCCCACAACCTCTGACCTGACCTCGGATGAAACCCTGAACGAATGGCTTAAACGGAACACCGGAACCTCCCACCACATCTCTGGTACCTGTAAGATGGGGCCTGAATCCGACCCGATGGCTGTGGTCGACCAGTATGCCCACGTGCGCGGTGTAGAAGGCCTTCGGGTGGCCGACGCCTCAGTGATGCCGGACTGCATCCGCGCCAACACAAACGCTACTACGATTATGATTGGCGAGAAAGTTGCCGACTACATCAAGGAAGGCCGATAAAAAGAAGCTTCCAAAACCATGTGACCAGAGCGGATGCCCGGGCTTGGGATACTTATGCTGCTATTTGTGAGGTTTAACCACCTAATGTAGGAACACAAGTGCAGATATCTTATGCCGGACGTAACCAAACACAATCGAGGTTGATTAATCTGATTAACTAATTATCTTCCAAAACACTAGCAATCGACATCCAAGTCTCGCTGTCTTTCGGCGTGCTGTTGGAGCTGATCGGTATTAAGACGATCGCTTAGATTACCGAAGTACAATGTGGCCATACACGGGTTCTATAACTGACTACGGCTCGAGTACGAAGAAGGCCATCAGACGATATGTAATCTGACGGTCTTCTTTTCTGGATGAGCTTAAATTAGCTTTGGGTTCTATCCTTGAAAGAGCACGCTGGCTAATCGCCCATGACCTTGCGAAAGAACGCCAGGGNGTTACCGCCNGNGANTTTGATGATNTCCGNGTCGGAATAGCCTCGAGNGATAAGCCCNCGNATAATGTTCTTACCTTCNGCGGGGGAATCGACTCCTCTGATGAATCCTGNACTTCTCACNCCGATGCTGGAATCGGTNCCTATNGCCACATGNTCGATGCCTAGNAACTCAACCATGTAATCNTAATGGTCNAGGAGGCGATCNATNCTCAGTTCAGAACCCCAACTGCTAATCACAGATGGTTGTACAGTAACNCCAACGATNCCNCCTTTTTGCGCGCAGGCTACTAATTCCTCATCCCTCNTTAGGCGCCCCGCAGCGTACTCGCCTCCGCCTTGTTGTTGGCCCAATGTGTATGATCCGTCGTGGCTGAAGGCGACAGGGGCATGGGAGAAGTCGATGGCGTCCATCGCCGTCCGAAAAGAAGCGTGGGANAGNTCTACAACCATGCCGAGNTCGTTCATTTTCTTGANCACATCTATCCCAAATGTGCTCAACCCTCCATCGTTTCGTTCTAGGTGGCCGTCCCCGATATAGTTCTTGCGCCGGTAGGTCAGTCCTGCCAA
Source organism: Chloroflexota bacterium (assembly GCA_002697005.1). The sequence continues at coordinate 5,331 of NZUD01000012.1, forward strand.
TCGGATGCCGGCGTTGTAGAGAACATCCACACGTTGCAACTCGTTGCCTATGGCGAGGTGTTCCACCGTAGGTAAGAACCCTACTTTGTCAGATCGCTTCGCAGCCTCGATCTCCGAGGCGCTGGTGACTTTGATAACTTCGTCGTGACGACCTACGTCAGACAGCATCTGGCCGATCTCATTTAAAAGGTCTTCGAAGCGTATGAAGGACATCTCGTCGGTACTTACCATCCCTCCGAAGACATTGGCCGTCCCGACTGCTGTAAAACCTCCATGACGTATCGCTTCATAGCCCCACATGTAGGAACCACCACGTAGGTACTCGATGAACTGACCGGGATCTTCCGGTTTCACCATTGGATGCTGATGGAGGTCGATCATCGTGCTCTGTTTTACGAGACGTTGAAATCTGATTTCCTGATCATCGTTTAGAGTTACGGCTATCGACTGTGCCTGATTAACCTGTTTNGACAATGGAATCGAACTCGCCACGGTCTTGATCACTCCTTCTGGCCGATGACTCGTTAATAGCTTGTAATTNTAGCCACGATATCGGCCCAGACCATTATCAAGCGATCTGGGACTCTAGTTGCGAAGGATACTGTTCCGGAAGGTTATGATTAGACCTTGGTTGTCGCCCGAGCAATAAACTCTACGGCTCGCTCTGCCATCATGAGGACCGTGGCATGGCTTCCGCCCGACCTCGTTATCTTGGGTTTGATCGACGCGTCGACCACCGACAACCCTTCAACTCCCTTCACGTTGCAATATTGGTCGACAACGGCCATCGGGTCTGAATCCGGTCCCATCTTGCATGTCCCAGATACGTGACGTGCTGTTCCGACCGTTTGACTAATGTAAAGGTCCAGAGCGTCGTCGTTGTTCAAGATGTCGTCGACGGGATGTAGCCGCTGATCGCACACGTCTTTGTATGCGTCTGATTCAAGGAACCCAGCGGCCTTCCGGATGCCGTCGCGCACGCGCCGCTTATCGTTTGGATGCTGGAGATACCGATAATTGAAAGTCGGCTGCACCGANGGATCAGCAGAGGCAAGCCTTACATATCCAGACCCGTCGGGTAACCCGAGAGTGACCGATACCCGAGCAACACGGTCGGCTGGGATACCATCATTTAAGAATTTCGTCCGNAATCCAGGGACGCGCTCCGGTCGTTCGTCGACCATCGGCGTAGTCCTGAGTAACATGTCATTGACTTCGCTCGACCCTTCCGCGGTGTAATGTAGGCCNAAATGCACTGCATCCATATCTCCGTGAAGAGACAATCCGTCTTTGACTTTGAAAGTAACCTGGNCACTCAGATGGTTCATAAGGTTCTGACCCACACCTGGTAGATCATGGATGAGAGGGATCGCGAACTCCTCAAGCTGGTCTTTGGGCCCTATTCCCGACAGCATGAGCAGGTGGGGTGACTTGATAGCTCCCGCGCTTAACACGACGCGGTCTGCTTCGATGTTGAAGACTTCTCCTCCGCTTTCTGCTTCAACGCCGACGGCCTTCCTCCCTTCGATTAATACCTTTCTGACCAAAACCTCTCCCCTCACAGTGAGGTTAAGGCGGTGGCGCATTGGATTTAGGTAGGTGAGTGCGGCGCTCATCCTCCAGCCGTCCAAGTTGTTGGAAGGCCACACACCAACGCCTGCAGGGTTCGGGCCGTTGGTGTCTTCAACTGCTCCATAACCCTCAGCCAAACAGGCCGCATGGAAGGCCTTCTGTACGTCAGGCCAAGGGCCGGCTTGGCGGCGTCTCACCGGTATAGGCCCATCGGTCCCATGAAAATCATCCCTTATGTCGAGGTCTCGTTCTGATTTCCTGAAGAACGGCAAAACTTTGTCATACGACCACTCACCATTGCCCATAGCGGCCCAAGAGTCGAAATCCTCGGGAAGCCCTCTTTGCATGGCCGCACCATTTATGGAGGACCCTCCACCGATAACCTTCCCCTGCGCTACGTGTATCTCACCTTGTTCCTCGGTGATCGTTCCCCGTAGCGCCCAGTTGTGTTCCGAATCTGGGGACTCCGCATAACTTGTGGTGGCGAACTTTATCTCGTCCGGAAGGTGGTCGGGATCGGGGTAATCAGTCCCGGCTTCCAGAAGAAGAATNGAAGTGTTCGAGTNTTCTGCTAANCTGCTTGCCAAGACCGAACCGGCCGCTCCNCCGCCGACTATNATTACATCGTATTTCATGGTTTTTCCTCGCTGGTCNGACTACTAGATTGTGATACTACACTCAGGNCNANATTCGGGCAACAGACAAAATAGTGGAATCCTGGTAAGGGCTCCAAAGAGGAGAACTGTTTATCATGGGTAAAGCGCCTTGAGGTTCTAAGGGTAAGCAGCGGTGCCTGAATCCATGGGTTACATGAGTTGGTAAGCCATTGGCCTTGTTTTCAACTCATATAACAGAAAAGGCGAGAACTATGCCGATCGGATATAACCCCAAGGTGCTCTTCATAACCTTTGGGCTGGTAGCGATTGCCATCACCATCATTGATGCTGTCACTTGAGGTTTGGTGTCAAACTCTAAAATCTTTACGGACCATTCATAGAGGATTTACACCTCTCTCCCAGGCCAATCAGACATGAAAAAGCCCCCTGACAACGTCAGGGGGCTTTTCGTTCNCNCCNGCGGGTTTGCCGCTAGAGGGCGTCCACGATCGCGTTCAGAGTGACGCTGGGACGCATGGCTTTGGCGGCCATTTCGTGGTTGGGATGGTAATAGCCGCCTATGTCCACGGGTTGCCCTTGGGCGTCGTTAAGCTCCTCAATAATCTTTTCCTCGTTAGCACCCATCTGATCTGCTACGGGCTTAAATCTGGCTTGCAGTTCTGGGTCCTTTGTCTGNTCNGCCANGGCTTGNGCCCAGTACAAGGCCAGATANAAGTGGCTNCCCCGGGTGTCCAGNTCATTAACCCGGCGAGACGGNGCTCTGTCACGCTCCATATGCTGACCGATGGCCTGATCCAANGTCTCGGATAGGAGCTTAGCCCTNTCGTTCTTGAACACCTCTGCGACATGTTCGAATGATGCAACCAGAGCGCAGAATTCGCCAAGAGAATCCCAACGTAGGTGCCCTTCTTCCAGGAACTGCTGGACGTGCCGCGGAGCTGAACCTCCAGCGCCCGTCTCGAACATCCCACCTCCTTGAAGTAGAGGCACGACTGACAGCATCTTGGCGCTGGTGCCCAATTCCAAAATGGGGAAGAGGTCGGTCAGGTAATCNCGGAGCACNTTGCCGGTTACGGAGATCGTATCCAAGCCAGCCCGNCTTCGTTCCATGGTGTACTTCACCGCATCCACGGTAGCCATGGTCCGAATCTCTAAGCCAGAGGTGTCGTGCTCGGGCAGGTACTTGTCAACCTTCTTGATCAGCTCGATGTCATGAGGCCGGTTGGAATCCAGCCAAAAGATAGAAGGCGAACCAGTGATCCTAGCCCTATTGACTCCCAACTTNACCCAGTCTCGGATCGCCGTGTCTTTCGTCTGGCACATCCGGAAGATATCGTCTTCCTCGACCAACTGCTCCATCAGGGTATTGCCCGAATCGTCCACCACCCGGATGGTTCCGTTACCGGGCGCTTTAAAAGTCTTGTCGTGCGACCCATATTCTTCTGCCTGCTGGGCCATCAGCCCGACGTTGGCGACGCTGCCAATCGTAGCAGGGTCGAACGCCCCCTTNTCTTGGCAATCTTCGATTACCGCTTGATATAGAGTTGCATAGGAGCGGTCAGGGATCATTGCCACAGTGTCATGGAGTTCATTGTCTGGGCCCCACGTGCGGCCCCCGTCGCGAATCATCACAGGCATGGTGGCGTCGATAATCACATCGCTCGGCACGTGNAGATTGGTGATACCTCGGTTGGAGTTCACCATGAAAAGCTCNGGACGGACGCTATATACNGCCTNGATGTCTGCTTCAATCTCCGTNCGCTTTTCGTCGGTTAGAGATTGGATTTTGGTGTAGAGTTCGGCTATCCCGTTGTCGGGGTTCACCGCAAGCTCACCCATCTCGGCNGAGTGCTTGTCCAGCACGTCTTTGTAGTAGACCGAAACGCAGTGGCCGAAGATGATGGGGTCGGAAATGCGCATCATGGTTGATTTCACGTGCANTGAGAGCAACACACCGTCGGCTTTGGCCTTGTCCATCTCTTCAGCGTAAAAAGTTCGGAGTTCCCGCACGTTCATCACGGCGCAATCTATNATCTCATCCGNTACCAAGGGAATCCCGGACTTGAGTTCCGTCGAACGTCCATCTCGGGCCACATATTCAATTTTGGCTGAGCCGGCGGCCTCGATGGTCACTGCCTGTTCACTACCGTAGAAATCCCCGCCGGTCATATGGGCAACACGGGCTTTGGACCCTTCCGGCCATTCCTGCATCATCCGGTGGGGATTGCGNTTGCCGTGNTCTTTGACAGAAAGGGCAGACCGACGGTCTGAATTACCNTCTCGNAGGACTGGGTTGACCGCGCTCCCCAACACTTTGCCGTAACGCTGGAATATCGCCTGCTGGGTGTCGTTGGCTGGATCGTCAGGGTAGTCAGGTATGTCGTACCCCTTTTCCTGAAGTTCAGCGATCGCGCCCTTCAACTGGGGAATCGATGCACTGATGTTGGGTAATTTGATGA
>NZUD01000013.1 GCA_002697005.1 Chloroflexota bacterium
TCGCCCTCGGCGCGATGACAGAAGGCAAAAACTCTCGATGAAGACCAGTTTACACGGGAAGCAGTGGGTTATCCAGCCTTGTCCAGCATGGCGCGGATGGTTAACATGCGCTGGAAGAGGGTAAAACAGGAGACTACAGCAATGGCCAATAAGAACCACTCCATTTGGCCAACGATTAATCCCACTCCCAGCAATATCACGCGTTCTGGCCTGGTCATCAAACCATCTTTGGTGAACACTCCCAGACCCTCTCCGCGTGCGCGGAGGTAGCTAACGCCCTGGGAGAATATAAGGGCCAATAGCAGCACGATGATGAAAAATATCTGCCGGCCCTCGCTCATGTCATCGCGCATAGCGAAGACCCCGAGGCCGACGAACAGAGAAGCTTCACTGAGTCTGTCAAACACCGAGTCCAGCAACGCCCCGAAAGGACTGACTGTGCCGGTCAGCCTGGCTAGAGCGCCGTCCATCAAGTCCAATCCTCCGCCAAACAAGAAGACAATCCCGCCTGCAAGCAACCAGCCTGCGCCGACCAGATAGGCGGCCGCGACGGTAATCAGGAAACCCAGGATGGTGATGCCATTGGGGGTGAACTTGATGGCCTTGAAGAACTTCGCCCCGGGCAGTTCTATGTAGCGGAGGACCGCCGATCTAAATTGTTCTCGTGCTGGTAGAGGCATCAGAGGAACTGTTAGCCTCCTTTAAACAAGTCTTGTAGTATTTCTCGACTCGGCTGGCCACCACTTCCCAGCGGTAGCTCTCGGCAGTCCTATTTCCCTGGGCGCCCAATTTGGCCCGCAACTCGGGGTTCAGAGCCAATGTACCCAAAGCACCGGCCAGGGAGTCGCTGTCTTTCTTCGGTACAAGCAGGCCTTGCTCGCCGTCAGTCATAACTCCTCGAAACCCTTCGATGTCTGACGCTACCACCGGTTTGCCGGCGGCCATGGCTTCAAGTAAGACGATTCCGAAGCTCTCGGCGCCGGTGGCGGGAGAGCAGAAGATGTCGGCGCTAGCGTAGTACCGTGGCAGGTCCGCGTAGGAGACCCGACCTACGAATTCCACGTCCTGCAGGTTGTGGGAACTTAAGATACGGTAAGACTCTTTGTCCGGATCTCCGGGGCCCACCACGATTAGCCGGATGTTGGGTTGCTCCCATTTCAGCCTGCTGTAGGCTTCCAAAAGATAGCGGAGCCCTTTCCGTTTTTCCAATCGGCCGACGAACAATATATTCAGCTTACCGTCCCGGTATTGGGGCAGCGGTGCGGCATTGGTCGAGAAGTGATCGAAGTCGATACCGTTGGGTATGATCTCGTATTCACCGGGGAAGGTGTTATTTACATAACGGCGGGCTGCCGGCGAGACGGCGATGCTGCCGTGTAGCCGCTGCTGCCAGCGCTTGATGATTGGATGGGCAAAACGATAGAGGTGCTGGCGGGCGTAGGAAGCGTGGAAGGTCCCCACATTGATGGATTGGGAGAATTCAAGGACGCACAGCGGGAGGATGGGCGCCATGGGTTCATGCAGGTGGATTATGTCGAACTTCTCTCGCTCCAACAGAGCTCTGATTTTTGGGTAGAGCCACCAGGATAAAGAAACCCTGGCTATAGAGCCTCCACTGGGCAGTGGGACGGAACGTCCTAAGGGGACCAGTAAGTCTGCCTCTTGGGGTTCACGCGACGGGGAATGGGGCGCGAGTACCTGGACTTCATGTCCGCATCGGCCAAGTTCCCGTGCCAACTGGGCCACGTGGGCTGTCACCCCGCCGGGCCAAGTGAAGTCGTACGGAGAAACCATGCCGATCTTCACTGTATCACCCGTGTCCCCTCGTCGGCCAAGGAATCGTTTTCAATCAGGGACTTAGTCCTTTGGAACTTCCTCGGAGATGAAAGCATCGACCAAATCTCTGGCTTGATCGTCGGTGTGCTGAATGGGAGGAGATTTCATGAAGTAGGCGCTGGCCCCTTCAACCGCTCCACCCTGACCTCGGTCCATTGCCAACTTAGCGCATCGGATGGCGTCGACGACCACTCCGGCGGAGTTGGGGCTGTCCCAGACCTCCAACTTGAGCTCCAAGTTGATTGGGGCGCCGCCAAAGACACGTCCCTCCATCCGGATGTAGCACCATTTCCTGTCCTTCAACCAAGGCACATGGTCACTGGGTCCAATGTGGATGTCGTCCGCTTCCGGCTCTTCATCCATCTGAGAAGTTACCGAGGTGGTCTTGGATATCTTCTTGGAAGTCAGTCGGTCTCGTTCCAACATGTTCAAGAAGTCGGTGTTGCCTCCGAAGTTCAACTGGTAGGTGTTATCGATGGTAACACCCCGGTCTTCGAACAAGCGGGTCAGCACACGATGGGTGATTGTTGCCCCTAGTTGAGATTTAATGTCGTCGCCAACGATAGGAACACCGCGCTCTTCAAAGCGGTTGCGCCAGTACTCTTCGCGGGCCAGGAATACTGGGATGCAGTTGACCATGCCGCAACGGGCGTTAAGGATCTGTTCGACGTACCACTTGGTGGCTTGTTCGCTGCCGACTGGTAGGTAATTGATGACCACATCAACTTCTCGTTCTGCCAGAATGCCGGCTATGTCCGCAGTGGAGTGGGGCGATTTTTTGACGACGTCGGCCAGATATCTGCCGATGCTGTCATGTGTCATGCCACGCTCGACAATCACCCCGGTCTTGGGAACCTCGGCAAACTTGATGGTGTTATTGGGCTCAGCGAAGATGGCTTCGGAGAGGTCTTTCCCTACCTTGTTCTCGTCTATATCAAAGGCTGCTACTACTTCAATGTCATCGATTCTGTATCCACCTATAGTGTTGTGCATGACGCCAGAAACGTCGGCATCGCCTGGAATCTCCACATATTTGTGGATACCCTGGACCAGCGATGAGGCGCAGTTGCCCACGCCAATGATTGCAACCTTGATCTTCCCCACTGATTCGGCTCCTTTCCCCTTTACCCGCATTGGATTTCATGCGTCGGCCGGGCCGATGCATTCTAGCAATTCGTCCTTTCTCTCACAAGAGACGGGCTTACGGATTACGACGCTTATTTACCGGGTCCGTCGGCCCCTATTATGCTCAGCGTCCCGCGGTTGCCCGGACTAAAAGAACCGGATGATTCCGGTTCGGTCATCATGCCGGAACCGGACTCCTATTGTCTCCGGTACCCGGCCTTCGGTGAGCCGCTCTTTGATGGTTCCTTCAATCTGCGCAGCCGCCTCTTCCGGCGTTGAAGCGTTTCGGACAACCTCGGCAAGTTCGTCGATGGTCATGTTGTCGGTGATTCCATCGGTGGCCAACAACAACCGGTCTCCGGGAGAAGGAGTGACCTCGACCTGGGCCGGAGCCCCCAGCTTTTCGGAGGCGCCTATGGCCCTGGCCACACCGACGTGGAGGAATCCTCCGGCATTCCCGGAGAGTTTTTCGTATCCGTCTTTGTTGATTAAGAACACCGGGCTATCGCCGGCAGACACTACCTGAATCTTTTCGCCTAGGCCTAGCACGGCGGATACAGTGGTCAACAAAAATCGTCCCGACCCAACGCTGTAGAAATCTTCATTCATCTCGCCGAGGAGGGATACGATGTCGTCGGCGTTGTTTAGATCTCTGCTGTTCAGCGCATCTCTAAGTTCAGTGCTTGCCTGTTCTCCTCCGTGGCCGGTTACGCCGTCCATCACCACGTCCAAGAACTCGCCGTCCCCCAGTTCTTTGCTGAGGAAACTGTCTTCACCGTGGGCTGAATTGTCCTGCATCGTGGTGACTTTGCTTGCCAACATTGCTGCCAAACCTCAGCTAAAATTAATATCTATCTGATTATGCTATCAGACCAGGTATTCCGCCAATTCTGAGTCCGGGTCAAACAAGAACCCGCGCCAGTAGTCTTCTCTAAGCCAGAGAGCGGCCTCCTGCCACGTTTCACTCGCTGTTGATGAGTTGTCCAGTCCCACATTACGTTCGGTAATCACGTCCAAATACGCTGTGAGGTCGGCCCGGAACGGGGCATATTCCTCGTAGGCTTTGCCTTTAATCTTATCCAATATCTCGGTCCCGGCAGTGACGACTGCAGGCGGGCATCCTCCCATTTTCTGGACCATTTCCCTGAGTTCTTCTTCCAAGCTGATAATTGGACGGATGCCCCTTGGATCACGGTATCCTGCAGTATCAGCAGGGGGTTCATCGGGAGTGGTATAGAACTTCAAAATCTCCAGGCAGGCGTCGTTTATGTCAAAGGGCGGGCGGCCTCTGGGAGGTTCGTCGTCTACGCGGACAAGGGCCCCAGTGTCTATAACAACTATTTTGCCGGAACCCGGCTGGTAATAGACATTCTGTGGTCTAAGATCAAGGACGATATACCCGGCGCTAAGATAGACCTCTTCCAAGTCCAGAAGCTGGTTCTGGACAGGATGGGGCTGCACCGCGCTTGACTGGACCAGCGGAAACAGGGCGAACAGGTTTTGTCCGGCGCCTATTGGCACACCCTTGAACTTGGACATCATATCTCCGAGTAACGGTATGCCAGCGACCCGCTCCTCTACGATTACTTGGTATTCCTTGCCCAAGTTGTCGCCAAAGAAATCGTCNTGCAGACCACGCTCGGTGTAACCAACNATGGAGGAAACGAGATTGGTGGACTGGCCTACGTCTTGGAACGCCTGGAGTATCTTCTCCGTTCGAGACTCGATGTTCTGGTGCTGGTCCCGGGTGATGGCCTGGGGGACAGGCCGTTTGATGGCCACCTGCATGCCGGTCTCCCGGTCAGTTCCTGCCCTGACTTCATAATCCGCGCCGGTGCCAAGCCGGCCAGTGAGTTCGTACCTGTCTAGATCGAGCTTCTCCAATGATTCTGCTCCAGATTCGGTTGCTGTTGGGTGGCCACCAGAAATTGGGTCACTAATTTTCACCAGATGATGACCTATTTGAGTTCAAAACCCCCATTTTAAGGCCGCCTGGATGGTACCTCTTGCTTTGAGAAAATGCAATATTGAAATGGGATTGCGATCCAACCAGAATGCTAGGCTGGTGGAGCCTTATACAACAGCGTCACCCAATCTTCTTGCGGCCATTCGTTGATCAGGGAAAAGCCCAGCGGTTCCAGGGCAACGGCTACCTCTTGTTTCTGGGTGCTTAGCAGGCCTGATGCGATGAACCACGCGCCCGGCTTAAGCGCAGTTGAGATGAAGGGGCAACGGTCAACCACTCCTCTGGCTGAGATATTGGCAACGGCCAGATCGATCGACTCGGGTCTGGCCGTTGGGTGGGGAACCGATCCCTGGCCCAGCTTAACCTGCTTATTGATACCTAGCCGCCTGAAATTCCGGCGAGCAGCGGAAACTGCTTGGCCGTCTATGTCCAACGCTATGACTTGTTCGGCGCCCAGTTTAATGGCAGCTATTGTCAAAATGCCGGAGCCACTTCCAAGGTCCAGCACGGTCATGTCGGGAGTTATATGTTGCTCCATCGCCTCTAAGCAGGTCGCCGTGGTNGGGTGATACCCGGTTCCGAAAGCAATCCCCGGGTCTAGCTCGATTACGATATCCTCTGGCCCTGTATCGGACTCCAGTTCGAGCCAAGTTGGTTTGATGACCAGGTGCTGACCGATGCGGAGGATCTTGAAATGGGACTTCCAAGAGTTCATCCAATCTTCGTCTTCGGGAAGTTCCCTCACAATCAAGTCGCCGATGGGTTCTATGGAGCCAACCAACCTGACTCCGACGTCGATGCGGGCCATCCGTTGCCGGGATCCCTTGGTGATATATGTGCGTAAAAGGACCTGGCCGTCTCCGGCCAACTCCGTACTCACCCCTTTTCCGTAGCGACCGAACAGGTAGGATATGGGCTCAACGTATTCATGAGGAACGGTGATGCTTAATTCTTGCCAGGCCAACTTTTCTCCAAGCGTATTTTCTAAATAAAAAGACCCAAGGGGCTGGCAGCCCCAGGGTCTTTATAAAGCGATTTCAGTTAAAGACCTTGCCGATCCAAATCAACCTAGGGCTTCTTTGATTTTGTCGAATATCCCTTTGTCGTCTTCCTCCTCGTATACCCCTTTCTGCGCGGTCTTATTGGCTGCTGCGAAGGACTTGGACAGCTCTTGGAGCAGTTCCTGTTGCCGGCTATCTAGTGATCCAGGGACTCTAACGTCCACAGTNACCCTCAGGTCGCCGCGCCGGTTGCCGTGCAGATGTGGGACGCCCTTGCCCTTGATACGGAACTCGGTACCAGGTTGGGTGCCCTGAGGAAGCTTAAGCTCTTCGTCATTGCCGTCCAGAGTTGGGACCGCTTTTTGGGCGCCTAGGGCTGCTTCAGCGATGTTCACTGGTAAAATNTAGGTCAGGTCGGAGCCTTCCCTATCGAAATATTGGTGTTCTTGAACATCTATGTAGACGTANAGGTTGCCGGTCCCGCCACCTTCGCTACCCGCATCACCTTCACCGGTTAGGCGTACCTGCATGCCGCTCTCAACCCCAGCNGGTATGTCCACCGCGATNTTGCGGGTCATTCGTTCTTTACCACCGCCCCGGCAATTGGAGCAGGGGGTCTTGATTATGCTTCCTCGGCCTTGGCAGCCGGTGCAGGTTATCACTTGGGTGAACTGGCCGAACACGCTGCGTTGGGCCCGGCGCACCTGGCCGTTGCCCTTACACGTGTTACAGGTTTCCAGTGGAGTACCCGGGTCGTTACCAGCGCCGGAACAAGTACCGCAATCCTCGAGCCTGGTGAGATCAACCTCACGTTCCGCGCCAAAGACTGACTCTTCGAAGCTCAAGACCACGCGATGCTGCAGGTCACTACCTCGCTGCGNCTGCCGGCGGNGGCCNGANCNGCTCCCGAAGAATGAGTCGAAGATGTCGCCGAANCCGCCGAAACCGTCGAAACCGTCAAAGGGCTGGCCNGACCCGCTGTTGGNCCCGACTCCCGCTTTGCCGAANCGATCGTATTGTGCTCTNTTATTGGAGTCGGATAANACCTGGTANGCCTCGTTTATTTCCTTGAATTTATCTTCAGCGCCGGCGCTTTTGTTGCGGTCGGGGTGGAATTCCATGGCCTTCTTTCGAAAAGCCTTGCGGATGTCTTCTTCACCGACGCCTCTGCCCACGCCTAGTATGTCGTAGTAATCCCTGTCAGCCATTCACGAACACCGTTGTGTTCTGCTCTCCACACTGGATACCGATATAAATAGGGGCTTCTGGTTATTATAGAGCAGCCTTAGTGGCCACTCAAGAGCAGGCGTGCCTAACCCTTTTGGTTGTTCTCTGAATTATTACCATATTAAATGAGGGTGTTCCAGTGCCTCGTTGTATAAAATGACCGCCGTGCCGGTAATATATTAACCGATCTGCGAGCCGAATCTCGCCTTGACACCCCATAGGCATCTAGTTAGGATGATATCTAGGAGAAATAGCTCCTTTAACAAGGCACACTAGGCGGAAAGGTAAAGGTGATTACCATGGAGATTATCATCGTCATCCTAGCCGTCCTGGCGGCCGCAGGGATCGGTGTTGCTACCTGGTTCTCTCTCAAATCGCGGAGCGAAGCTGCACAGGCACAATCGGCAGGAGAGAGCGCGCGCGGTATTATCACCCAGGCTGAAGAGGAAAGTAGGAAAGTCCTCTTGGCGGCCCAGGAAGAGGCTTTAAAACTACGTAACGAAACTGAGTCAGAACTAAAGGATCAACGCCAAGAGTTCCATCGCATGGAAAGCAGACATCTGCAGCGGGAAGAACAACTGGAGCGGAAAGTAGAAGCTCAGGAAGAAAAGGAACGCGAACTAGTAGCAAAAGAGACGGAAGTGGAACAGGCCCGGACGGAAGCTGAAGAGCTAAAGGCTGAACAGTCCAAAGCCCTGGAACAAGTGGCAGGCCTCAGCGTTGATGAGGCTAGGGAACAGGTTGTGAAGCGCGGTGAGGAAGAAGCCGTGCATGATCTTTCCAAGCGGTACTACGAGCTAGAGAAAGAGTACAAAGAGAAGGCTAATCAAAACGCTCGCAAGATTATTACCGTTGCCATCAACCGTCTCGCAACCGACGTAGTTTCCGAAATTACCACTTCAACGGTTTCCCTGCCCAACGATGAGATGAAAGGCCGTCTCATCGGCCGTGAAGGGCGCAACATTCGCACATTGGAAAACCTCACCGGCGTGGACGTTATCATTGACGACACTCCTGAAGCGGTTACTGTTTCTTGTTTCGACCCGGTCCGTCGGGAAGTCGCCCGCTTGGCCTTGGAGAAACTGGTGTCGGATGGGCGTATCCAGCCTGCCCGTATCGAAGAGATGGTCAACCGGGCCACAGAAGAGATTGACCAGATTATTTTGAAGGCCGGGGAACAGGCCACTTTCGATGCTGGTGTGAGCGGCCTGGACTCAGAGTTGATTCGCCTACTGGGCCAGCTCAAATATCGCTACAGCTACGGCGAAAATGTGTTAAAGCACTCAATAGAGGTCTCGTTACTCTCAGGGATGCTGGCTGCGGAAGCCGGCGCAAATGTACAGGTTGCCAAGATGGGCGGCTTACTGCATGACATCGGCAAGGCGGTTACCCACGAAGTCTCTGGCCCTCACGCTGAGATTGGCGCGGAGATAGCCCGGAAGCACGGTATAAACCACAGTTCGTACCGAGGAATTTTGGAACACCATAGCGATGATCACGAGACTGTGGAGTCGTTCTTGGTTGCCACAGCCGACGCAATCAGCGCATCGAGGCCCGGTGCCCGCAGAGAGTCCTTGGAGCTGTATGTTAAACGGCTCAAAGAACTTGAAGAGGTCGCAACCAGCTTTAATGGTGTCGAAAGGGTCTTCGCCATCCAGGCAGGCCGCGAAGTTCGGGTAATGGTTAAACCAGACGACCTGAATGATATAGAAGCCGCCACCTTGGCCCGGAATATCGCCAAAAAAGTGGAGGAAGACCTCGTCTTTCCTGGTCAGATTAAAGTGACAGTGATTCGGGAGACGCGCAACGTAGAATACGCCAAATAACGCCATAAACAAGCAACAATACGGCTAGCTATAAGGGACCCAGAGGCGGGAAACTCCGGCTGATGGGTCCCTTTTTCAATACCAGAAATCCCATGGGTCCAACTAGATTGGGGAGTTGAGGTTCCTGCGTATACTGATGATATGGGACGTGATTGGGAAGCCTTGGAGAAATGACATCTAGGCGATTAGTGCCCGATCTGGAACGTGGAAAGTCCATCGATTTTGTGATCTGCAACGGTAAAGATTGTGCTGGTGGTTTCGGTATAACCGTCGACAAAGTGCCGGAACTGCTCGAAAACGGCAAAGATATGCTAATTTCAAGCAATCATCTCCCGTACAAGAAGGAGATATCCCACTGATGGACAAGGTTTTGCCATTGATTCGACCCGCCAAGTAATCGGACGGGACGGGAAGAGTGTACACACATCAAGGTGGTGTGACAGTGTAAACCTTATGGGCCGAGGGTTCGTGGCGCCCCTGTGGTGCCCATTCTGTATCCCGATGATTTGTTGGAGCACCTCAAACGATAAAGATAGAACAACGAGCGATTGTGGACTTTCACGCTGATGAGAAACAAGCTGAGGTTGGTACCTGAACGGCCGAATCAGTGGAGTATTTGGCACCCAAACACATGTCGGTACCCTGGACACTAAGCTCCTGCCCAAGGTTACTGCCTACCTGACCGAAGTCGGCGTGACAGACCCTAAGAACTCTGTGATAGGCTCGGATAATATTTTAGTGCTGGAGCGCTTTCTGACCTACTGCCCAAACGGGTTGGGATAGCGCCCAGTCCCAGTATATTGAACACATCACTGATAGGTGTGGAGAAAGAACCCGGTACCGCGTATTCGGGAAAAAGAACAGATAGGATTGTGAATTAGTTTGATATCGACCATTGACCTCCACCTTCACACACTGGCTTCGGACGGAAGGCTCACCCCAA
>NZUD01000014.1 GCA_002697005.1 Chloroflexota bacterium
TACAACGTTGACAACAGCAGGATGCTAGCTGACATCGGCTATGAGATCGCACCCCTGCGGCAACGGATACTGGACCACATCAATGATGCCCGCACCGAGGCCGGCATGGACACCCTCAGTGGTTGATTGAGGGCAACGTCTGCTCGAACTGGGTTATAATTGCCTTCAGCCACAGCCGTCTTTCCAAAGTCGGCCCAAGAGAGAGATGAAATGAGTATCGCCATCGGTTACATGCCCGGAGCCTACGGAGAGGGTGGAGATGACCACGAATACCTTAGGAAATTGGTGGAGATCGGCGACAAACACCACTATGACTCTCTATGGCTGAGCGACCGAATCGTTGGCGAGAAGTTCAGCCTTGAACCGATGATGGCTTGCTCAATGGTATTGGCTTACTCCGACCGTTTGAAAGTCGGAACCAGCGTGTTGGCCATGCCCCTGCGTAACCCTGTTGTCCTGGCCAAGCAGGTGGCTACGCTGGATTACCTGTCCCAAGGGCGGTTCTTTCCCGCTGTTGGACTTGGTCAAGAAGAGCCCGAGGAATACGAAGCCTGCGGCGTAACCAAAGACCGCCGTGGCCCCCGGACCGATGAAGCCATCGCACTGATGCGCCGGCTCTGGCAGGAAGAAGATGTAACCCACGAGGGCGAGTTCTTCAACTGCCACAACGTCACGGTCACTCCCAAACCGTATCTCCAGCCCTCAACTCCAATCTGGATTGGCGGACGCTCTCCAGCCGCGGCCAGACGTGTAGGGAGAGTAGGCGACGGTTGGCTGGTCTCCAGCGCTACGCCGGAAGAGATCAAAGAAGGCTGCGAGATCCTCTTTGAAACTGCCAATGAGTTCAACAGGGAGATTGAGGACGACCACATCGGAGTCCTGATGGGCTACTACATCTCCGATGACGTAGCCGGGGCCACTGAGAAGGCTGAAAGGTACATAACCCGCCAGCGCCCCGACGCCCATTTCACTGAATTCACGGCCGTAGGTCCAGTAGAAAAGGTGGCGGAAATGATTCAGAGCTACGTTGACGCCGGCGGCTCCAAATTCGTCGTGCGCCCACTCTGTCCTGCAGAAGAATCCATGGAGCAGCTAGACATATTGGGCGAAGACTTGCTGCCAATGTTCCCGATTAAACGGTAGTCTACTTTGATCCAACTCGGAGTGGCGTCAGCACGATAAGCGCTAGCTGAATCCGGCCGTTACATGGCCTGGACCGCACAGGCAGCCAAGGTCGGTGATTAGCCATAGTCTTGGATATCTTTGGTTGAGCGACCGAGGCCGGTCATTTCCTCCATCACGACCTTGTCCCATAGACCAATGACCTTTGGGGAACCGTGGCTGACGGCGACCTCGGCGAACCGGTTCAGCATCAAGATAAGCAGTTAACGCCGGGCGGCAGAACGGCCTCGCGGTTTGCCCTGCTTTCCGTCTCGGGGCGCTCGTGTACTAAAGGGCGGAGTTCCTTGTTTGGGCCCTCGGCTTCGGCCATCGGAAGAACTAGGAGAAGAACTCCTTCCCAGCAGTTGGCCTGACCGCCTCCGGGCCTCCGACTCGCTGACCGGCGCTTTGCCCAGGATCTGTCCAGAACTTCTTCCGTCGGAGGAGTCTGACCTCGACGGCCTGGCAGCCGGCTGCTCCGAGCGGCGTCTATTGGACCATTTACCAGATGGACCACCTGATGAAGAGCGGCCGTTCGGGCTAGGAGCCCGATGCCCTGCTCCGGCGAACTCTCCCGAACGATTGCCGTTATCCGAATTGCTTCGGGAAGGTGTAGCAGCCGGGCGGGCGGCGCCATTACCGCTATTGGATGAATTATCTCTGCTCCGGCTGCTCTGCGCGCTATTCTGTGCATTACCCCGACGTGTTCGGGGCCTGGATTCCCGAGTGCTTTGGCCTGCTCTCCCCCCATTGCTCTGGCCTCCAGCCCGGCGCAGTCCTAATCGTTCTTCCCGGAACTGCTCTTCCGGAGTGAAGTTGCCATAGTCGAAGCCTGGCAACCGCCGCCGCTCGATCTTTACGCCCAATTCCCTTTCCACTTCGCGAATCATGTTGCCGTCTTCGGCACCGGCCAAGGTGAAGGCTTCGCCAGTTTGTTCTGCCCTGCCTGTCCGTCCGATGCGGTGAGTATAGGCGTCTGTCGTGTTCGGGAAGTCAAAGTTTATGACGTGCGATACCTCAGGAACATCAATGCCATGGGCAGCAATGTCCGTGGCCACCAAGATGTCGAACTTACCTCTACGAAACCCGTCCATCGCCTGCTGTCGGGCGGTCTGCGACATATTACCTTGAAGGGCCGCTACCCGAAACGAATTCTTACCAAGGTCCAGCGCTAGGGTCTTGGCCCGGTGCTTGGTACGTGTGAAGACTAGGGCCCGTCCCGTGGGAGTCTGTTCCAACAACGCCAGCAGCAAATTCTTCTTAAGCTTGTCTGGCACCGGATAGAGCGAGTGGGACACGGTTTTAGCAGGGGCTATGGTCCCGATCTGGACCATCTCCGGGTCCTTCAGAATCTTGACTGCCANNGTNCTGATCTCTGTGGGCATGGTCGCCGAGAAGAGTANGGTCTGNCGGTCGGCTGGGACATGGTTCAAGATGCGTTGGACATCGGGCAAGAAGCCCATATCGCACATGGTGTCGGCTTCGTCGAGGACCAATACCTCTACGTTCCTGAGGTCGATGTCCTTCTGGCTGACATGGTCCAGCAGCCGCCCGGGGCANGCCACCACGATCTGTGCTCCCCGGCGCAGTCCGGTCAACTGAGGAAGCTTGGAGACCCCGCCGTAGATGGCGATGCTCTTTATCCCCAGATGCCGACCTAAATCTCGGAACGCCTGGAGAATCTGCTCGGCCAACTCTCGAGTCGGAGCAATCACCAGGCACCGGACGCCCTTCTTAGGAGGAGTGGTCGCCAGGCGGTGCAAGATAGGAAGCGCGAAAGCGGCAGTCTTGCCGGTGCCTGTCTGGGCCAGGCCCAGCAGGTCCCGGCCCTTCAGGGAGACAGGTATGGACTGTTCCTGGATGGGGGTAGGCTTGGTAAACCCCATGGAACTGACGCCAGCCAGCACCTTGGGATGAAGGGAAAAATCTTGGAAACTCACTGAGAGGGTCTNCTCCTTGGCTGATTTCTTGACTGCTNTACCGAGCCAAGTCACACTCTCAGGCCCAAGGTCACGGTCAATCTACTATCGATGCAAATGACACGCGCTTAATGCTGACATATTACGAACTTAGTAGCTACGATATTAAGTATAACAGTTAATCCNCCGCTAAGGTTCTCCGCACCAACTGCCCATTTCGGGAAATTGACACTGTTCGTACACCCCACAGGGCCGTTTCGGTGTTAATATCATTTTCGGCCACAATAATCCCCCGGAGGCAAGGCATTGGCTTACTACATGTACGTATCCCTTCAGGAAGAAGACCGGATAGCCATCTACACGATGACTCCGAAAACNGGTAAATTGAAACACCAGGGCGACGTGGCGCTGAACGGCCGCCCAGCTCCCATCGCTATAGACCCCGAACGTAAATTTCTCTTCGCCGGACAACGCAAGCCCAACGACTTTGGCATGGCCAGTTTTAGCATCGACCGAAAGACCGGCGGTCTCACTCCCATAAGCTCGATTCCCCTCAAGGGCGATCCGGTGCATATCTCCACGGACAAGACCGGCAAGTTCTTGCTCTCGGCCTACTATTATCAGAAGACAGCAGCCGTCCATAGCATCGGCGACGACGGGGCCNTNGTGGANCCACCCGTAGTCTGGCGAGAAACGGACATCGGAGCCCACTATATCCAGACTGACCCGGCCAACAAATACGCGTTCGTCCCCCATATCGCCCGGGGTTCTATGAACGGAGCAAACGCCATCTTCCAGTTCAAGTTTGACCAAGAAAAAGGCTCGCTTACGCCCCTTTCTCCTACTCGCTCAAACAACAGAGAGGAAGAAGGGCCGCGACATTTGTGTTTCCACCCGGAGAAGAACCTAGTCTACTCGTCCAACGAGCAGGGCAATAGCGTTACGGTCTACACCTATGACGCCGATAAGGGCAACCTGCATCCCGTCCAGACTGTCTCCACACTACCCAGTGGGTACGACGGGCACAACTCCTGCTCCCAGATTCAAATCACGCCCAACGGCAAGTTCCTATATGCGCCTAATCGGGGCCACAACAGCATCGCTTGCTTCCGGGTGAACCCGAACAACGGCTATCTAGCTCCCATAGGCCAGACCCCCACCGAAGCGGTCCCACGTGCGTTTAGCATCGATCCCCAGGGCAGCTTCGTCTATGTGGCTGGACTGGAGACAGGCAAGCTGGCCTCGTACCGCATAGACCAAGAAAGCGGCGAGCTGAACGCCGGGGATGTATACGATGTGGGCAAGGGCCCTATGTGGGTGCTGATCACCGAGTTCTAACAGAGACTTGGTTTTGGAGCTCAGCAGATGAATTTCGGNTTTATGCTGCCTTCCCGGGGACCACTTACCCGGCCGGAGAGCCTCTCCGTCATCGCGAAACGCGGCGAAGAGTTGGGATACGATTTCATCATGTTCCCAGACCACATCGTAATACCCCGAAACGTGTCCTCCCAGTACCCGTATTCAACATCTGGGGTATTTCCGGGAACCGACAACAGCGAGACCATGGAACAGTTGACCACTCTGGCATTCTTGGCTGGTCAGACCAGCCTCATCAGGTTGGTCACCAGCGTGATGGTCGTACCCCATCGGAGCCCCGTGGTCACTGCCAAAGTGCTGTCAACGCTGGATGTACTCTCTCGAGGCCGGGTTACGGTGGGCGTTGGTACGGGTTGGCTAGAAGAAGAGTTCCAGGCCCTGGAGACCCAGCCCTTCGCCGAGCGGGGAGCGGTCACCGACGAATACATCCAGGTGTTCAAAGAACTGTGGACCAGCGACTCTCCAAGATTCGACGGCAAGTATTGCCGCTTCTCCAATATCGATTTCTTGCCCAAGCCAATCCAGAAGCCTCACCCGCCCATCTGGGTTGGAGGGGAGGGNCGGCGAGCCATTCGCAGGGCAGCTCAATTCGGCGACGGGTGGCAACCCCTAGGCAACAATAACCGGTTNCCCACCGCCACGGCGGAAGACCTAGCCGTTGGAATCAAGCGGTTAGACGTCGAGCTGGAACGAGCGGGCCGGCCGGCCGGTTCGCTAGAAGTGACGAGCCGGATGCTGGGCTACGACCTCCAGAAGGACGGGGGGACATCCAGGAAAGGTCACATGGCATTCATCGGAAGTGCAGACCACATCGCATCTGATATACGTCAATTCCAAGACTTGGGGGTCACCAACCTGGTTCCTAGTTTCCACGGTGTCGCCGGGCTGGCCGACAGTCTGGACGCAATGTTACGAGATATGGAAGACTTCGCCAACGAGGTCATCCCTAAAGTCTAAGGCGCATGCCAGGCCAACTCAACGCTGTCGGTTGGCCGTCGTGAGGCGGTCAGATCTTCATGCCATCAATTTTACATCACCAATCCCGGCAGATGGAACCGTCGATCAGGAGTCATCCTTCAAGTCAGTCTGCACCCCATGGGAACTTAGGGAGGCGATACCAGCCGTCAAGCCAACACCAGCCCTCGATGCAGCTCCTTCTCCAGCGAACTGCAGAACGATGACGACTATGATGGCTCCAGATGCGGTGCCCTTCTACTTTCCTGCTTACAGCAATGAGCGGCTAACCCATTGGATTGGCGCCTGGAAAACCCAGTAAGAACTGACCGTGGTTCTCATAAGCACGGTCACTGACCATGTTGTGTTGGGCGGCGCCGTGGATATCACGTAGGCATTTCTGCAATACGTGAGAGTTGAACAGCGCAGACCCGCCCCCGAACCTGAAGGCCTGGGAGACGATGTCTGAGGCCTCCTCGGTGGCGTAAGTTCCTGAGGCCCGCAACCGCACCTGCAACTCGGGCGGCGGCGTAATCTCTTGGGCAACTAATTCCCAAGCTTCCTCCAATGTCTCAAGACACAGGAATTTGGCCGCTCGCAGCCGGAGGTCGGACTCACCTAAGAACCTTTGGAAGGAGCCCCGGTCGGCAATCAGTGCCTCCGTTCCCCGGTAGCCACGTTTCTTATTTTTGGCCAATTCGGCTATCTCATCCAATGCCCTGCGGGCGATACCAAGGGCCACTCCGCAATGGCCCGTTGTCTGCATACCTGGTCGGCCCAAGAAGAAGTTGGCTCCGCCGCGCAGGGGTCTAGTTTCAGCCCCTCCCCAGGTAAATCGTTCTGGAATGAAAACGTCGTGCAAAGAAAAATCACAGCTTCCTGTGCCGCGTAGCCCCATCACTTCCCAATTATCGTGGATCGTTGCTTGGGAGGTCGGTACCACCACGCGGATCTGCTTAGGTCCGTCCGGGTCGCCAACCACCATAGCTCCCATGGCCAGGTAGTGAGAATGACGGATGCCACTGGCGAAGGCCCACTGGCCGGTGACCTTATATCCGCCTTCAACGATAGTCGCTTCCCCAGAAGGGGCCGCTGCTCCTGACGCTCTCGGGAACATTCCATCAACAAAGATCTCGCTGATGGCTTCATCGCAAAGGAAAGCAGCCATTCCGGATAACGTCCCTGAACCAATCATGATGCTCCAGCCGGCTGCCGCGTCAATCCGGCTGGCGGCCTCCACCACCTCCAATTGCGTCATGGCGTCCGCCTCAGCACCGCCCAACACCCGGGCTGACTTATATGCGAATAGTCCGGCTTCATGGATGGCGTCGACCGTTGCTTGGGGTAGCGTGCCTGTGACCTCAGCCGAGTCTTCACCAGCCACAATCACGCCGCGCAAGCTTTCCACCTTGTCCAATAGCGCTCGCCGTTTCGCCTCCCGTTCTTCCGGAAAAGTTGCTACCGACGATACGGTTACCAATGTTGGTCTCCTTCGGCGACGACTCGCAGTCGTATCCCATCTTTTCTTTAAACCTAGAGTGGCATCTACGACCAAATAACGATGGCATCGTTATAGCCGAAGAATATCAGGTTTGTCGCGTAATTATCCAACGGCGATAGCGGGAGTTGGTTTCTGAGGAATAGATTCTGCAGATGGAATCTCAGTTACAGGGAAGGAATTATCTCGTCCACCAACAACCTCAAGGCTTCATCAACATCAGGTCCGAGCTCGGAAAACATCAACTGGTGGAATCCCTGAGACTCGGCGATACCTCGAATCTCAACCATACGCTCCAGGCAGTCCTCGGGTTCGCCAGCGATAAAAATAGCATCGACCATATCGTCGGTCACCAAGGCATCGAAACCTTTAGGTGAAACCCCGGCCTTATCCGCTTCGTCGAGCTTCGCCACATCCTCAAGCTTAACGCCCAAGTTCTGAATGTCCTCATGGGAGTAGCCCTGCCGGTACATATTCAACACCCGGTTGCCGGCGCTCTCCTTGACGAACTCCCTAGCCGCTTCTCGGTCCCGAGACAACGATATCTTGATCTCGGCAATCTTGGGCGCCAAACTCGTCTTGCCTGCTTCAGCCGCAGCATCGTCAAAGGCCTGAATCATCGACGGCACCCGCCCCGTCAGCAGGGCCGCCATGTAATGCCCGCCAAATATAAGCCCTTCCATGTACTGGCCTCCCACGGCCAACCCTAATGGGCCGTTTCCGCCACAGTATTGGAGCACCGGCGACTTAGGCCTGAAGTTTAACTTGAACGCCGCCTTCGGATTAAAATTGAAATACTCCAACAATGCCGGGTATTCAGCAAAGCAGACCGATTCTCCGTCCAGCAGTCGACGCAGGCTCTGGGAGGTCTCCCGTAGAAAACTTATAGGCTTGGGGACCTTGATCCAGTTGTGAGTACGGGGGTTGCCAAAACCCAGTCCGATGCTTAGTTCCTTACCTTCCATCAATTCACTGAGGGACGCCACCATATCGGCCAGGTCTACCGGGTTTCGAAAATACTGCACCGTAATAGCAGTCCCCAGCTTGGTTTTTAAACTACAAGCTAAAGCCGCCAAAACTACAAAAGAATTTCGAGACCTCAGATTATCTGTAACCCATATCTGACCCACGCCGCTAGCCTCTGCCTGTTTGGCTAGGTCGACCAGATGCGGCAGGGAAACGTGTGCATAGGTAGGGAGATGGAATTGGATACCGGTTTCTAGTTTGGGCATATTCCCCGCATTCCTCAAATGATAATTTCGCGAATGTTTCAACCGACCTGTTGGTCTTTGCTTAGCTAGGTCCTCCATACCAACGTCTCAATCTGAACCTAATCCAGGGGAATCAATTTACCTCTTGTCCCAAAAGGTTTTTACTTAGTGTCGGAACTTTCAGGGCGAGTCCATATAAAACGGAATCAAAGCAATTACATAACGTATTGGGAGCTAAGCGTAGGTAATCACCTTTGTAATATATAATTTTGACAAATTTTAAAAATAATTTAAAATTAACAGCAATCCGCAAAGTTTGTAATTCGCCTAATAACGGAGGGGTTAACAAATGGGGAATATTTCGGAACTTAAACTCGGCGGCATCTGTCTGGCAATAGGTCCTGCCATGGCAACAGCACTATTTATAATTTTCTTTCTTATCCTTGGCGATTCTAACATCGACATAACAGATTTCTCAGCGGTCTCGAATGACGTGCAATCCGCCCCGGTGATACAACAACTGTTGTTGTTCTTGCCACCAATCGGACTCATCATGGCCTACTATGGGATGACTGTGATTCAAGGCACTATCGGAAAAGGGGAGAACGGGGAAGCACTGTTTAAACTAGGGTTGCCCATGTTCGCCATCAATGTAGTTGCCACAGTAATAGCATTAGGCGGACTGTCGCAAGCACAGTCTTGGGTCGGGTCATCAGGTTCCAACATAGCCGCTATAGCGCAAGGTATAAGCCTTTACTCTAGCTTGATCGGAGCCATCGGAATAGTCCTTATTGCGTTGGCTATATCAACCAGAGACGAATTCAATACCCTATTCGCCTATGTCATAGCCATTGTGTTTATTGTCGTTGCAATACTTAGCATAGTTGGAATGGCAAACTTCAATGAAGACACATGGAAACTCGTTAATGCTCTTTTCGGGATTAGCTACATAATCATATCCCTGTGGAGCATAACAATCGGGTTGAATATGTTGAAGCGAGCCTAAGCTTTTATTTTAATAACTTAACCACATAAAACTTTGCGGCGTACTTCAAGTAACGTGCTTAGGCAACGGAACTAGGAGTAGTGAAGAAGCCCCCTCGCATTGAGGGGGCTTCTTCTGTTTCGCCCGGGTTTCAGATTAAAAGTATCAACCGGTAGCATTTGACCAACATCTATAAGTAGTACAGAATATCGGTACACGTTCTCCCGATCGTAGAGGAACACTATGGCTTATTTCAGGCTAACGCGTGCCAATGTAGACCGCTCTAAAGCCGACGCATTCGTCGCTTTCTTCGAGAGAATCAAACCCCAACTCCAAGATATACCTGGTTTTATATCAGGCGACATCATCCGAACAAATTCTCCAGATGATGACAACACAATTGGATTCCTCAGGAGCCAAGGGAACCCAGACGAAGACCAGATGCTCACCATAGCCCAATACGATTGCAAAGATTCCGCTGACGCGGCCCGGGAACAGATAAGAAACGTTATCTTGCCGGGCATGGCTGCATTCACAACAGGTGATCTGGTGATCAGAGAAGGAGAATCTATCTGGAGTCTCTATTAAAGATTAATGATCTACTGGGCTTCATGACAATCCCCGTAGATGGGCGAGACCCATTAACATTCTTGTTAACCGATGTTTAGTTACAAAACCCTAAGTTTCGGAATAACTAAACCCCTGACTGTAAAAGTCAGGGGTTTAGTTTTCAATCGAAGCCCGCGAAGTGGATTACTTAGCTGGGAACCATACACCTGAAGATACACTCCTTTCGGGAGCAGAAGTTACGAAAGGAGCCATCTCAGAAAATATTTTCTGGGCAGTATCGGCTGCGTCCCGAGCATTCTGACTACTCTCGTAGACACCTATTATCGTTATCTCATCTTCCCCGGTGACAGCGATTCCCAATCCGATGTTACCTTCTAATGACGTTACTAATCCGGCATTCTCATCAATAAACTTCGTTACCTCTTCCATTTTCCCCGGTTGCAAATTAACAACAGTCCTAGATATTCCGGCCATTCTTTCAACTCCTCATACCCTTTAAAAATGCATTCTTCAAAACATACCATGATTTGTCAACGGCCCTGCCCAAAGCATAGAATTTTAGGCTACGATTGCAATCACCTTAGGGTTTAACGATCAAGTGCTTTTATTGACACGTTAAAACCTTTAACATTTTCTAATTCAGACTTAAGGAGTAGTTAGACCATGGCTTCACAAACAGGATATAGGACATTCAATTTTTCATTCATCGTCTCGGCTGATAAAGAAAAAGATTGGGACGAAGCATTTGAGAGCCATGGAGAATGGATGCGTGAAACACATTCATTAATAGCTAAGCCTGACCCTACATACGGGATGCTAGGAACGCTTGTCGACTACTATATCTCCAAGGCACCTGAGATGAAAAATCCACTGGACCCGAGTGAAGGAAATACCGGCAATCTGATATATACGCTTAATGAAGTTTATACGCGACCAGAAGGAACAGAAGCTCATATGGAAGCAGCGCCTTCTTGGAAGTCGTTTGAAAAATTCTTGGAGTTAGTGGGGGAATCCCAAGCTACGATGGTTATGCATGGCGAAGTGATCCAGTCAATGTAAGCCAAACTAGGACATTCTATCTCTAGCCGATCTTCGTTGACTGATAGGCCGTCCTGGTCGATATGAGTAGGCGACTTGTCGATTAAAACCGATCTTCCCGTATCTAATCGCACGCCTTCTGGTTCAGAGGCCCATAAAACACGCCCAATTAAAAGAGAGTCTAACTCACTCCAGTTGACGCAACCGGGGGTCTAATTTGTCTCGAAGCCAGTCTCCGAGGAGGTTCAGAGACATCACGGTAAGCAATATAGCTATCCCGGGTAATGTCGAAATCCACCAGAATTCGGCTAGCTTATCGCGGCCGTCTGAAACCATCGAACCCCAAGCGGGCGTAGGGGGAGGGACTCCCGCACCGAGGAAACTCAAAACAGACTCTAAAAGGATGACTATCCCTACCTGCAAAGTGGCAACCACGATCAAGGTATTGATAGTGCCTGGGAAGATATGAACCAATAGGATACGGGGAATCGAGGCGCCCGACACTCTTGCTAGAGCTACGTAATCACGAGTCTTCAACTGCAACACTTCGCTTCGCACCTGTCTTGCGAAGCGCGTCCATATCCAAAGTGCGAGCACCGCTACGATTATCGCGAAAGACTGCCCCAAGGCTACGACGAATACCAGTGCTACCAACACCACAGGCAGGGAAAGTAATACATCAACCAGCCTCATTATCAATTCATCTACCCAGCCGCCGTACCAGCCGGCAATCAACCCTAAAACAACTCCGACGCTTCCGCCAACGGCTAACGTGATGAGGCCCACTATCAATGAGATACGGGCTCCATAGATCAATCTGGAGAACATATCTCGGCCCACCTGGTCGGTCCCCAGAAGGTATTTGGTGGTACCGCCTGGCAATATGACTACTTCAACGGAATCTCCAAGGTTCGCCGATGGGTTGATCTCAAGTGCGTCTGTCAGGGATATAAGACGACCCCTATCTTCCATCTCGACGCGTTCCACTACCAGTTTGGCAGCTATAGTTTCACTAGCCCAGAACGGAGGAAGCAGGCGGTCTCTGATGACCCCACGTTCCGGATCATGTGGTGAGATCCATGGCGCCCCTATGGCTGCGACAGACACGATTAATAATATGAAGACGGGGATAATCGGCCACCGCCGAAGGGCGTACCAGATGCCACTCCAAGTGATCTGGCGCCGCTTTGAAGGCAACGTGGTTACGTTATTTTCTAGACTTGCCATCTACTTACCGTGAGAATCCCTAGTTATATCGGATACGAGGGTCGATATAGGCATAAAGCACATCCACCAAGAACGAAGCCCCAACATACATAAGTGTGAATACAATCACCACTCCCTGGAGCAAGGGATAATCCATACCGAATAAAGAATCCACCGCGAGTTTGCCCAATCCAGGCCAGGCAAACACGGTTTCAGTTACGAGAGACCCCGTGACTAGAGCACCAAGTGTTACGCCTGCAAAAGTCAGCGGCGGTATAAGCGCGTTCCGGAACGCGTGTTTCAAGATGATACTTCTTGATGAGACTCCTTTGGCCCGGGCTAATTTTATGTACTCCGAATCGAGCACATCTAACATGGCCGACCGGATCAACCGCAGATTAGCAGCCGCATAGAACCAACCGAGGGTTATAGCGGGAAGTATGACACTCTCCGGACCTTCCCGTCCGAAAGGTGGCAGCCAATCTAATTGCACAGCGAAGAAAAACATCAACATTATCCCGAGCCAGAACGGGGGAGCTGATTGTCCGACCAACGNGACTATCCTGCTGAATTGGTCGAGTAGACTGCCGCGCATGACGGCCGAAAGGATGCCCAGTGGTATACCNACTACGAGAGATAATATGAAGGCAGCAAATCCCAGCTGCATNGTCGCGGGGAGGCGNTCCAATATGATATGCATCGCNGGGCGGCCTTGTTGGATCGACTCGCCGAACTCACCTTTCAAGGCGTCCCGAAGGAATATGCCGTACTGCTCATAATACGGCTTATCTAGACCTAACTCCCGGCCCAACCGATCCCAATCGTCTTTGGTGGAGTAATCATCTAGAAGTAATACACGAGGATCGCCTACCGCCCTGCTCATCCCGAAAATCATCACGGACACGACCAGGACCGTGACGATCGATATCAGAAACCGGCGAAGTAAGAATCGTTGCAAGTATCAAATTCCTAAAAACGTAGATGCGCTGCATACTNTTCGGTTTCACATCAACACTCCAAAGATGCGGCGCTACCCGTTATTCCNTGANTGGCTGTAGGGCATGCGTCCAGANACTGCCCCTCGCATGAAGAAACCGACCTTATGACATANTAGATNTTTACGTCAACCTTTCCGAACCGTTGCCTCTANCGGACAGATATTNATGTGAACCTGCCATGAATCATCCATCNGNTTNTNGATTGCTTTGTAAAGNTGCGNGCTATACAACGAGGTACCGAACNATTGAGGGCGTCTAGCATNAAGACACCCTCAACTATCACACTCGATTCCTGCCGACAAGGCAAAAATTACTTGTTACTGGTTACTCTCGGGGTCGGATGTACTCGTAACCATTGATGTTACGAAGGTCAGTGAACCTGATATCATCCGTCCATTTCTCGATTCTNGGNCCTACAGGCCAGATAGCATCGATAGCGTATAGCCCNACGTAAGTCATCGCGTTATCGAATAGGAATTCAGCTAGCTCTTTCTCCAACCGGTGTAACTCATCAGGGTCGACCGCGGCATCCATCTTGGGCATGTGCTCGTCCATCCATGGGTGACTTGCCCCTGGATTCCAGGCAGCCTTACTGGTCAGAAGGTTCTGAGACCCNGCTGTGACTACCCTNGTACCTGCTGCGTGACACGTGGCGCCGTTGTATGTCCGGGCAACCATGGTCGGCCGAAGGGTCGAATACGGCAATTTCTGGAACTGGACATCTAGGCCGATGTCCTCCCACATCTGAGCGATGACTTCGCAGGCCTCTACTTCGGCAGGTGCACCCCGTAAGGATGGGGTCAGAGTGATGCTGAAACCATCNNCNTAGCCTGCTTCTTCCAACAATGNCTTGGCCCTGTCTGGATCATAGTCCCAGAGTCTGCCNTCCAGGTGCGGTTGTCCGAAAGCTCCAAACAACCACAGNGGGATGGGTTTTGCAAAACCCCTCATAAGGGTATCTATGATGCTCTGCCTATCTACGGATATGGCAAGCGCCTCTCTTACTTTCCGAGCCCGTTCCCACTCTTCCGAGTCCAGATCAGGTGTCGGGGAGATCCACGGCATTTCCGGGTCGTACGCGTCTGGAGTTTCTAGGTCGTCCGAGAAAGCCTCAGCGTAGTATCCACCGTAGATGTTCATGCCNAAGTCGACCGCTCCGGGTATCGACATCAACTTAGCCCCTTCGATNTTCTCGATGGCGGGGATGGTATCNAATGCCATCAGGAAGGTATCCAGTTGACCGGTCTGGAAACCGGCGAGCCTCGCAGATTCTTCTGGAACCTCACGGAATATCAGTTCTGCGAAATGTGGCGTCTGACGCCAGTGGTCTTCGACAGCGTTCATCCGCCAGAACTCGTTGTCCTTATGCTCCATCATCTCCCAGGGCCCGGTACCGGCGATGTCCCGGTTGGCTGCTTCTTCACCGACCTCGTCGGACTGCTTCTTGCTGGTCACCCAGCTCGAACGACCTGATGGGGTCTTCGACATCCAAGTTTCCAGCACGACCAGCTCGGAGAGGGGTTCACCGGTATCCACAGCTAATGTGTAGTCGTCCACGATTGTGACCGTGCCTTCAGGTCGGCCCCACATAGCCTTNAAATCAGGACGAGCGGCGTGTTTCTCGTTCTTGGCCCATCCTTCTACNTATGACCAGGCCACGTCTTCNGCAGTCATNTCCCCGTAACCTTTATGGAACTCCACNCCTTTNCGNACGTTCATATTCCAAGTGGTGTAGTCCTCAGAGATGCTCCATGACTCGATAAGCGATCCCACGACCTGGCGGTCCGCGGTGATGGTGATCAAGCCTTCGCTTATAGGAGCGGTCTGTTGAACGAACAATGCAGGGTTCACCGCCAACCTAGGATGGCCTTGGAAGGTCCCTAGTTCCTTCTGCCCCACCTGGAGTGTCCCCGACGGCTTCGCTTTCGCAGCAGGCGCGGCTGCCTTCTCCACTTTAGGCTTAGGGGTTGCGGCTTCCCGTACTATCTTTGGTGTTGCNGTCGCAGCTACNTTTGGGGCGGCNGGTGCTTTGGTAGCAGCTGGTTTAGCGTCTTCAGGACTTGTACTTGAAGACCCACAGGCGACTAGTAAAAGCAAACATGTCATCAGAGACATCAATAGCAGGAATCCAGGACTCTTGAAATTAGGCAGCATCTCTAGCACCTCTAGGTCTTACTTTGAATCTTCGGGTATTCCGCGATATCGCGTTGTCAGTGATTCGTAATTTGAACGAGCTAAACATTGAGAATTACAAATCTATTGTAACAACAATGGTTTAACAAAATATCCATAAAAATAGATATTAGGTTCTGATAAATATCGGACGGTTTTCGAAACCTATATCTAGGTGGCCGAGAATATAAATTATTCGTATAGGTAATGTCAATATAATATGTGGTGTCTAATCGACAGCCATTATGATTAATCTCTATATCCGAGGTCTAGGGGATTTGCCATGTTGACCAACCCTAAAACAACAAAATCCCCTCCGTCGTGGGGGCTTTCGCATCGAATTTATGCTGATATCACGGATTATAAACAACCATGGCACAACGTCAATTCAGTTTCCCAAACGGTGTAGTTCCTCAAACCGAATCCAGTTCAGTTAGCTATCATGGCCTCGTCAATCAAGCAGATGTCACGGTAATACCGCGTTTTAACCGACGACCAGGCGAGAAGGTGTCAGTTGATGGTCTCCTTTTCGTAGGATTGCCATC
>NZUD01000015.1 GCA_002697005.1 Chloroflexota bacterium
AATACTGCAGAGAGTATTGAACTTAGCCGAGAAGCGGAGAAACAAGGTGTAGACGGCTTGCTCTTGGTGGTTCCTTACTACAACAAACCCCCGCAGGAGGGGATGTACCAGCACTTCAAGGCAATCGCGGACAAGACCAGTCTCCCCTGTATCGTCTACAACATCATGGGCCGCACCGGTGTGAACATGACTGATGAGACGACCCTGCGCTTGAGTAAGATCGACAACATCATCGGTACCAAGGAAGCCAGTGGAGACATGAACCAGATTGCCAGAATCATACAGGGCGCGCCGGACTTCAAGGTCTGGAGCGGCGACGACAACCAGACGTTTTTGATGATGTCTATGGGCGGCTATGGCGTGGTGAGCGTGGTCTCCCATCTGGTAGGAAACCAGATCAAGCACATGATGGGGCTTCTACTGGAGGGTGATGTCGAAGGCGCTGCCTCCGAGCACCGCCGTCTGCTTCCTATATTCTTGGGCATGTTCACAGAGTCCAACCCTATCCCGGTGAAGTATGCGGTGAACCAGGTCGGAATGAAAGTGGGTAATCCGAGGTTGCCTATGATTGCGCCGAGCGATAAGGCAATGGCTCACGTCGACGAGCTGCTGAGTCAGTATGATATTGACTTACCGGTCACTGCTTGAGCGGTAGCAGATTTAGCTTCGGTTCATTTACCGGCTAGGTGAATACTGGCTCGACTTGTATGGTCTCGCCGCGGCTGGGTCCGGTGGATATGATTTGGGCCTTGCATCCTACCAACTCTTCCAACCTTCTCACGTAGTTGAGGGCATTCTTAGGAAGCTGGGACAGCTTGGTAGCGCTGGCTGTGGGTTCGTCCCAACCCGGCAACTCTTCAAAGATCGGTTCGCATCGTGCCAGGAGTCCTGTGTTGGCTGGGAACCGGTCTAGGCGCTCGCCGTTCACCGTGTAGCCTACGCAAACCTTGACCGAGTCGAATTCATCCAGTATGTCCAGGCGGGTCAGCACCAGCCCCGTGAACCCGTTGACCAATTGACTGTACCTGGCGGCTACGCCGTCGAACCATCCGATGCGCCGGGCCCGCCCAGTGGTTACGCCAAATTCCTGAGCCTTCTCGCGAATCTCTGAGGCTTCGTCGTCCCGGATCTCCGAGGGCATAGGTCCGCTGCCGACGCGTGTGGAATAGGCCTTGAACACGCCTAAAACGCCCTTGATGGACTGTGGGTTCAGCCCCAGTCCGGTGACGGCCCATC
The DNA here is from genome assembly GCA_002697005.1 of Chloroflexota bacterium. Next base: position 1,237 of record NZUD01000015.1, read on the forward strand.
CGATGGATGGAGAGGAAGACGTGACGAAAGGGTAGGATCCGTGGTCGATGTCGAGAAGGGTACCCTGAGCACCTTCTAGAAGTACCTTCTTGTTCTGAGCGAGCAGGTCTTGGATGAGCTGTTCGGTAGGTTTGGAATAAGGCGCCATCTGATTGGCCCAAAGTCGGCATTTTGTGAGAACATCGTCCAAGGCTAGAGGCTCGCCGCCGTAGATCTTGGTAATTAAGGCATTCTTATGCCTGAGCGTCTGTTCAACCGTAGGTTCCAGAGCATCCCAGTCCAGTAGGTCCCCGACACGTATGCCCATACGGCCCGTTTTGTCCATGTAGGCGGGTCCAATGCCGCGGCCAGTAGTACCGATGGCCGCCTCGCCCCGAGCTTCCTCTTCCAGGCGGTCTAGGACAACATGGTAGGGCATGATGACGTGTGCGCGTTCGCTGATGAAAAGTTTGCTGGTGTCGATACCACGTGCTGAAATCTCAGTGAGTTCGCCCACCAGCACATCGGGGTCAACAACGACTCCATTACCGATGATTCCGTATACATCAGGCCAACAGATGCCTGAGGGCACCAAGTGTAACTGGAAAGTGCCTTTGTCGTTGACGACAGTATGACCGGCGTTATTACCGCCTGCATAACGGACTACGCTGTCGACTTCCCCGGCAAGGTAGTCGATAACCTTTCCCTTGCCCTCGTCACCCCATTGGCCGCCTATAACGGCGTATGCCGGCATCCCTAATAGCCCGCCTTACACAAAAACATACCGGTCCCCAGGTTGGGGGAATGGCTACACGAGTATAGCAAAATCATTTTCCTTGCGAAAGTAAAGTCACGCAAGGTAACTCAGATTTGTTTTCCGCCAGCTTCGTCCTGATTTTGTGACTGAGGGTCGTGAAATTGCCGTTTGGTGCATATTGACGCAGAATTTTGGCGACAACTATGATCCGGGCGCGCCGTCTAAGCGGTAGAATGGATTTAGCGAATGACTGGCTTAGCTGAATTAATCAGGCCAAGTATATATACAGGTTTGGAAGATTATCATGGCACTAAGAGAAAAACTGGAAGACGACATTAAAATAGCGATGCGCAGTCACGATCAGGCTCGCCTGGATGCGCTGAGGTTCCTGAAGTTTGCTGTCCAGTCCGTTGAAAAAGAGCAGAAGAAAGAACTAGACGACGCAGGCATGATTGATGTGGCCACCAAGCAAGCCAGCGACCGCCGCGACAGCGTCAAAGCCTTTCAGGATGGCGGACGAGACACCATGGCCGCCAAAGAAGCCGCCGAGCTGGCGATCCTGGAAGAGTTCCTTCCACCTCAGATGCCCGTTGATGAGATAATGACGATCATCAAAGCCACCGTCGCCGAGGTTGGCGCCGTTTCCATTCAGGACAAAGGCAAGCTTATGGGCAAGCTGATGCCGCAGACGCGCGGCAAGGCTGATGGCAGTATGGTAAACCAGATGGCGACCGAATACCTGGAGTCTCTATCCTAGTATGAGATTTGGTATTTTGGTGTTCCCCGGCACCTGGAGCGATACTGATTGCTATTACCAGGTCAAGGACATCCTGGGACAGGATGCGGAATACGTCTGGCACGATGAGACTAGCCTCGACGGTTTTGATTCAGTGATCTTACCTGGAGGCTTCTCCTACGGCGACTACCTGCGTCCCGGAGCGATGGCACGGTTCTCGCCGGTTATGGATGCATTGAGCAAGTTTGTGGATTCCGGGCGGACGGCCATCGGCATTTGCAACGGGTTTCAGATTCTCTGTGAGTCTGGGCTTCTGCCTGGGGCCCTCCTCCCCAATCAGCACTTGGAATACCGCTGCCAACCGACGCACTTGCGCACCGAGCGTGCCGATACCCCTTTCACACGGGTTTGCGGTCAGGGACAGCTCTTAGATGTGCCTGTTTCCCATGGAGAGGGCAATTACTTTGCCGATGCGAAGACTCTCACTCAGCTTGAAGAAGAGAGACGAGTGTTGTTCCGATACTGTGACTCCTGGGGCGAGGCCACCGAAGATGCCAATCCCAACGGATCTGCCAACAACATCGCCGGTATCATCAATCAGGCCGGGAACGTGCTTGGGATGATGCCCCATCCGGAGCGGAGCTGCGAGGTCATATTGGGCAGCACGGACGGCAACCTGATATTTGAGTCGATTATAGAAAACTGCAGGCAGGCCTAGACGGCCTGATGGCGGCGGTTGCTCTATCTATCCTTGCCGCTTTTGGGTTCGCTGGGTCAGCCGTCCTAGCCCGGAGGGGCATGCAGGCTATCTTCCCTCTTCCCGGAGTGATGGTCTCGCTTCTGGCCAGCTTTGTTTTTTCCTGTGTCATGGTGCTGCTGTTTGCGTTGTCAGACATCGGCAACATCCCTCAAGCGGCAGTCTTTTGGATCATAGGTCTAGGTGTGATCAACTTCCTGGGAGGAAGGTCACAGAACTTTCTGGCTTCCAACCTGATAGGGGCCTCCCGTTCGAGCTTGTTCATATCCACTCAAGCGCCCTTCGCTGCCATCTTTGCCGTGGCATTCATTGGAGAGACCTTGAATCCTTTGGTGGGTCTGGGTACCGCTGGGATAGTATGCGGTCTGCTCTTGGCCAGTGGCGCCTCTATCCTAGAGGGTTGGAGGGCCGACAAGATATATCTGTTGGGCTACATGATGGCCCTAGGCGCAGGGGCCTCTTATGGAGCGACCAACGTTATGGCCAAACAAGCCATCGGGGTATATGACTCTCCGATCGTAATCACCGCCCTTAGCATGTTGGTCGGCATAATTGTGATATCGCCACTTGTGGGAGCAAGTGCCATTCACAGCGGAGTGATACGTGATAAGGACCAAGGGTTACTGAGGTCGTTGCTTTCATTGCGTTTCGTTGCTTTGGCGGGACTATCATCAGGTATAGCCGTAATCGCCCTCTATTTCGCTGTGCAGCGGGCCGACGTGGTGGTGGTCAGCCCGATAGTGTCAAGTAGCCCTTTGGTAACTCTGTTTCTTTCGCACCTCTTCTTGTCCAGATTGGAACAGGTCACTCCCCAATTGGTCGCCGGAACCCTGCTGGCAATAGTCGGGGTGATCCTGGTGGTTCTGGGAAGATAGGTATGGATAGGCGGCAGCGATGGATGCTATAGCTCTTTCTCTGCTGTCGGGCTTCGGGTTCGGGAGCGCAGCTATATTCGCCAGGGTTGGTATGCAGGGGATGAGTCCTCTTTCTAGCACCCTGCTGTCTGTGATAGTCAGCTTTTGCCCGACGGTCGTCCTTGCCCTGATTTTTGCCTTCTCAGATATAAAAGCNCTGCCCGCGGTGGCGTTGTTCTGGTTTTTCTTGCTGGGCGTGATTAATTTCCTGGGCGGGCGCACCTCCAGTTACCAGGCAATCGGGCGTATAGGCGCGTCGCGGACAGCCGCAGTTCAGAGCACAGCCGCGGTTTTCGCGGCTATCTTCGCCATCACCATAATNGGAGAGCGCCCNCATTTCGTGGTTCTGCTGGGTACGCTGATAGTTGTANCGGGNTTGACTACNGCCTTGGGCAACTCTTTGCGAAACGGTGATGGNGACANCCGTGGGGNCTGGATNGGGCTAGGCCTCGCGCTNGTAGCGGCAGCTTCNTACGGNGGGACTAATGTCATCGCCAAAGAATTGACTGAAGAATATGGCTCGCCGCTGATGGTCTCCGCCGCTGGATTACTCTTCGGTATCATCCTGCTCTCGCCCTTGGCGGGAGCAGGGATGGTCCGAGAGGTTAAGGAAGCCAAAGGAAACCTGATGTTCGCGGCGTCTGCCGGTCTTTCTGGACTGGCAGCTGCCACTGGAGTTATTGCCCTCTACTTCGCTTTGCAAAGGAACGATGTCACCGTTGTCTCTCCGATAGTCTCTACAAACCCTATCTTCACGCTGGTCCTGGCCCAGATATTCATCTCCCGCATGGAAAACCTGACCAAGTGGTTGTTCTTGGGGGTCGGAATCACGGTCGTAGGGGTGATTGTGGTGAGCGTGGGTAGCACTCTCTAGCTCTAGTGCTCCCTACGCCTGTTCCTTTGTGGCATAATTGGGCTCAGAGTATCGAAAGGGCGATAGATGCCCGCACAAACGGAACCGTTGACGAAAAGGGAGTCTCATGTCAGGACAGATCAAGACGAAACAGATCAATCACGTCACCACCATGGTCAAAGACACTGCCCGAGCCATGAAATTTTACAACGAACTCTTGGGTATCAAGCAGATTGAGAGTCAGGTGCCTAATCCTGAGATTACTTGGTTGCAACTGGATAATGGCATCATGGTCCACCTGATTGAGACCGACGAAGCGCCTGTAAAGCCAGAAAATACTCACCACGCATTCGAGGTCGAGGACTTCGAAGGCACCATGAAGATTCTGGAAGATAATGGCTACGAGATTCTGCGTCACGGCGTGAGATTCGACGGCCAGGGTTTTATGTTCACCCACGACCCAGATGGCAACCGAGTAGAGTTCTGTACCGGTTCCGGCTACTTCCCTGCCCCAGGTCGCCCCGCCTAGACAGCGCATCCGCGTGTACAACCGGGCTTTCATACGGAGCTTGATCGGCACCATTGGGAAGTAGGTTGCCGTTGAAAATTTAGGAGAGACAGTGTTCGAGAAGATTCAACATATGGGGTATTTAACCCCTGACCTGGACCGAGCCGTGGCTTGGTTCGAAGAGTCGTTCGGCGCCGTTAAGGGTGGCGGTGGGCCTTTGAACCCTGGCTATGCTATGCCCAGCGGCGGCCGCAATGCTTATGTACAATTCGGTAGCGCTGAGGCCGAACTGCTGGAGCCCACCGACAAGACGGGGCTCTCCAGCGAGGTTCTGACTATGCACCACGTTGGCTACGTGGTGCTCGACATTAACCGGGCCATCGATGAGCTGACTGCTCGTGGGTTTAAGTTTGCCGCCGACAAGCCCAACGTGAACGTATTGGGTCAGACGTTGCTCTACTTCGACTCCACGACCACCAATGGCGTGAAGATGCACATCACCCAACTCCCCGGCGAACCGCCGCCGTCCAACAATGGACTGGAGATTGAGCGCATCGTCCATGCCGGCTACCGGGTTAAAGACTTGGAAGAAGCTATCAAGTGGTATGTGGATAAATTTGACGGCTCGCATATCGGTGGTGGGCCTTCCCGCACCGGCGGCCGCAATGCATTCGTAAACTTCGGCCAGGTGCAGGTTGAATTGATCGAGCCGACGGACCCGGACACCATGGGCGGAGACCACATCATGGATCACGTGGGATACGCCGTAGGCGATATCCCTTCCTGCATCGGTGAATGCGAGTCCCACGGACTGAAGTTCGTGGCCGATACGCCCAACACGAACGCAGTTGGCCAGCAGGTCCTGTACTTCGAGACTGACACCAGTATGGGCTCGAGGATGCACTTGACCCGGCTGCCGGACTAGTTTCCGGCTGGTGGGGCGGCAAACCCAAGCAATATGCAGTCAGATCAAGTTCGTAACATAATCCTGGTGGGATTCATGGCTTCTGGGAAGAGCAGTGTGGGTAGAGCCTTGGCCCGCCGCACCGGCTGGATTAGGGTTGATGCCGATGAAGAGATCGTTTCCAGGGCCGGTAAGCCGATCGCGGATATCTTTCGAGACGCCGGCGAAGATGCTTTCAGGCAGCTTGAACGAGAAGTTACGACCGACATCTGCAAAGAAAGCGGACGTATCATCGCTGCGGGTGGAGGGTCGTTCATTGACGACCAGAACCGTCGAATCATGCTGGAATTTGGGACGGTTTTCTACCTAAGCGCCCGTCCTGATACCATCCATCATAGGGTGACTAGAGGCAACCCCCGCGCACCGGCGCGGCCTATGCTGGCAGGTGGAGACCCACTAGAGCGCATCACTGAACTGCTGGCGCAGCGGGCTCCGGCCTATGCCAATGCTCATTATGCGGTGGAAACGGACGGTTTATCCCCAGAACAGGTAGCCCAGGCCATTATCAAAATATGCGGACCCGGAATCGCGAAAAAGAGTAAATGACGGAGACCTGATCATGGCAAACCAAGACTTGGCGGCAGAAGTGCATCATTCTGGAGGGTCCTATCCGGTTGTTGCTGGCTGGGGGTTGATAAATAGCCTGGGCGACCGGTTTACAGATTTGGGGCTGACCGGCACAGCCTACATCATCACTGACGAGAACGTTATGAACCTTTATGCCCGTAACGTTCAGAGGGCGCTCCAGAGCCGGAATGTAGCCGCCCACTGTTTCATAATCCCCGCCGGAGAGACCAGCAAGAGTTTCGAACTAGCACAGGCGATATACAGCTGGCTGGCTAATCTCAAGGCTGAGCGCGGCCATACCATAATCAGTGTTGGTGGGGGTGTCGCCGGGGATTTGGGCGGGTTTATAGCGGCTACTTACCTGCGAGGTATGGCCTGGGTACAGGTGCCTACCAGTATGGCGGCCATGGTGGATGCCTCAATCGGCGGTAAGGTAGCCGTTAACTTGCCCCAGGCTAAGAATTTGGTAGGGGCCTTCTACCAGCCCAAGGGCGTGTTCGCCGACGTGCAGAGTCTGTCCACTCTCGGAAAAAGAGAACTCAGTGAAGGTTGGGCTGAAGCCATCAAACACGGGTTTATCCTGGATGCCAGCCTGGTTGATGTGTTTGAAGAGCACGCCGAAGCCCTTATGGACGTGGAACCCGAGATCTCTACGGAAGTGATCCGTCGCAGCATGGCAATCAAGGCGAATGTGGTCAGCCAGGATGAGAGAGAAACCCTAGGCATCCGTATCATGCTGAACTACGGCCACACCATCGGCCATGCTCTGGAGTCGTCTACCGAATATGGCCAGTTCTTTCACGGTGAAGGTGTTTCGATCGGCATGATGGGTGCCGCATCTATGGCCCAAGAGATGGGCTTACATTCCCAGGATATAGTTGACCGCCAGCGGCGCCTGTTAGACCGGTTCAATCTGCCGACCTCAGCTAAAGGCGTCAATGTGGATGACATCCTCAAAGGAATGTCTCTTGATAAGAAAGTCCAGGACGGCTCAAAACGCTGGGTGATGCTAGAAGAGGTTGGCCGGTCGGTGGTCAGGACCGATGTGCCCGAAGAGCTAGTGCAGAAGACAGTAAGAGAGCTGGTCAGCTAGTAGTCCGTCGGGGCCAGCTGTCGATCTTCCCGCTGGCGCCTAATCATCATCGTGGCAATGATTAGGCACATGGTCCCTGCTACGCTCAAAAGGACTACCGAGGCCAATGTGGACAGAAATTCCAAGCTATCGGAGTAGGTCGACATCTGGTCTAGGGCCACAGATAGACAGCCACCCAAGATAGTCACTCCGTAGAGGATGCGGATTCGGGCGGCGTTCACGTACCTAGTGGCTGTAGTGCCCAGTTGGGAGCCCACTGATGCCGCACCTAGCATTATGATGGCCATCAGCGGGTCAACGTTGTGGGACAGGGCGTAGATGAATGTTCCCCATGACCCGGTTGCGATGATTTGGAATAGGTCGGTGCCTATGGCTACAGTGGTCGGAACACCCATCCCAAATATCAGGACTGGCATGAGCAGGAACCCCCCTCCCGCTCCCAGTAGTCCGGCGAAAAAGCCTACGCTGAATCCTACCATCACGGGGATAAACACAGATAACTGGTCTATCCCTGAGACGGGCAGAGAAATATAGGTTGGTACTTTTCTAAAGCCTGGTAGCCATATCGCGTGAGGCGGGATGCGCATCCTTTGGACCCGCCGGGCCAAAGACGCCGTAGACACCTCTTCTTTTACAGTCGACGCACTGTGCCGTTGTTTCAGGTGGTCGTAAACGATGAACCCGCCGAGTGCGGCTAGGAATACTATGTACACATAGCGGATTACCGGTCCGATCAGTCCTGACTCTTCTAGCGTCGAGTTCAATTGCTCGGCCAGGTATACACCCGGCAAAGTCCCGATCAGCATTATCAGTCCCAGCCTCAGGTCCACATTTCCGAGGTGACGGTGCTTCAGGGTGTTGATGATTGAAGAACCCATGATCAAGGCGAGGCCGGTACCAACGGCGAATACCGGAGGTACGCCGAACACCAACAATCCGCCGGTGATCAAGAACCCGCCTCCCACGCCAAAGAACCCGCTAAGGGTGCCAACCATGACACCGAGAAGCAGNAGGAGAGCNGGATTGACGGAGACTTCAGCGCTNGGGAACCACATGGTCAGTGGTTGGCCTCATNCCGTTTGACCTGGNNTCTGCNNANGCTGNCNATAGACCTCAGCANTANGCTCCAAAAAATGTGNAGAGCGATGGCNGANACTGCCATTGTGCCGATGATGAACAATGCCCAGAGGAANGTATAGTTGGTGCTAAACTCGGTTAAGAATTCGTTCATGACTGGTCAGCGGGCCANAAGCTGGCCTGCCATTGATTATTCGTNGCTTGAAGGNATGAGCGAGTGGAGGATACCATAAGNATGNNNTCNTCGGGCCCATAGCCAGGGCACCGCTCGCNGTGGGAGTTGATTTCNAAGATCGGCGTTNTAGTCATAGTTCGCCCTGAGTTTCGCCGAAGGCCGCACATTNGTCGAATTCCGATTTAGGATGAGCAGTTACAGNAGTTCACCATGAGCGAATCTCATTTAGTTTGTTGCAGGCAATAACACCTACCNGAATATGACAGAACTCAGATTCAATTTTCAATTGCAGCACACCGACGGCATCGCGAGAGCNGGGGAACTTGAGACGCCCCACGGTAAGGCGCTCACGCCGTTCTTTATGCCTGTCGCCACTCAGGCGACTGTCAAAGGCTTGACCCCTGAAGAGGTTAGAGCAGTTGGTGCTCAGGTTGTCTTGAGTAATGCCTATCATCTCTATCTGAGGCCTGGTGTGGAAACCGTGGTTAAGTTGGGCGGCTTGCATGGGTTCATGGGCTGGGATGGTCCCATTCTCACCGACAGCGGCGGGTTCCAGGCGTTCAGCATGGGGCCGCTGAGGAAGGTGACGGACGAAGGGATCGGATTCCGATCCCATATNGATGGTAGCAGGCACAACTTCACACCTGAACTGGCTACTGCGAACCAGGAGAGATTGGCCCCTGACATAGCCATGTGCTTCGACCAGTGCATCGCCTACGGAGCAACCGAGAAAGAGGTACTTCAGGCCATGGAGCGCACCCACCGTTGGGCGAAGCAGTGCTTTGATGCCCACCAGTCATCACCTACCGGCGCGGAGGTTGGGCAGGCTTTATTTGGCATCGTTCAAGGCGGCACCTTTCCGGAGTTGCGGGAAGAATCGGCTGGAGTGATTTCTTCCATTCCCTTCCATGGTTATGCGGTGGGCGGATTGGCCGTTGGCGAGAACAAAGAGGAAATGTATCGGTTTACGGGCCAGGTGGCGGAGTTATTGCCTCAATGCAAACCCCGGTACTTGATGGGCGTGGGNTCCCCGGAGGATCTNATCGAAGGTGTGGCTAGGGGAATTGATATGTTCGACTGCGCTCTACCNACTAGGGTTGCCCGGAACGGAAGCCTGTTCACGCCGCAAGGGCGGGTGGACATCACTAAGGCGAAGTACGAGGAGCAACAGGGACCGTTGGACGAGAGTTGTGACTGCTATACATGCCAGAACTATTCAGCCGCCTATTTAAGGCACCTGTTTAGAGCCAAAGAATTGCTGGGGTTAAGGCTGGCCAGCATCCACAATCTGAGGTTCGTTTTGGCACTGATGGAGCGAATCAGGAAAGCGATCCTAGAGGACCGGTTCGCCGCTTTCCGCGAAGAGTTTATGGACGTATATCGGCCAGCCGACGAAGCTGCGCGTCAGCGCCAGAAAGAGCAATGGCTGCAAACGCGTGGTGGTTAACAGCCAAGGGCTACCAGTGAACTAGTAGGTTCCATGCGGAGTCCGGAGAGGGTTAGGAACCGCCGGCAACCGCGGGCACGATGCTGATTTCGTCACCAGAGCTGGTCGAGGTATTCAAGCCGTCCATGAACCGGACGTCCTCTCCGTTCAGGTAGATATTAACGAAGTAACGCAGTTCGCCTTCCTCGTCGACCAAACGGTCTTTAAACCCGGGGAACTCGCCGTTCAGCTTCTCTACCAGATCATTGAGATTGGCTGACTCCACCTCCACTTTGTCTTTGCCGTTGGTCATTCGCCGAAGTGGCGTGGGAATCCTGACCATGACGCTCATTTGGAAAACCCTCCTCCGATTCAATCGCCTCTATACAGAGTCAGGGGCAGGAACGAATCCTACCCGTCAATCACATCTCCGCCTAGTGGGTCGACCCTCACACCCGTGGAACTGACCCATTCCAGCCCACTCTTAATCTCTTCTTCATCCCCGTCTAATTCCAGGACCACCCAGCCCACGTCTTCACCCACATCGGCCCGNCGGATGTTGGTCACAAGCTTGAACTTGCGTCCTAACTCGTAAATCACTGGTTGTTTGACCAGGCTTTCCTGAAAGGTGAACTTGACTCGCTGCTTGGCCATCCCCGACACCTCNCGGTTGGTTACCCTGGATATTTCCAGCTACTTGGCTCCTTCGAACACGCTTTCAAAAGAACTGATGCTGGGCTTGATGGAGAGCGGGTTGACCACCTGCTCCACTGCTTCCTGGGTTTTNAGTCCGTTACCGGTGATGTAAACGACNGTCGTTTCNTCNGGTTTGATAGCACCTGACTCAGCCAGGTGTTTGAGCCCAGAGACCGTCACTCCGCCGGCCGTCTCGGTGAAGATTCCTTCAGTTTCGGCCAGNAGTTTTATGCCTTCTACTATATCTGACTCCGGCACAGCGTAGGCAGAACCGCCGGAATTATCGATCACTTTTAGAGCATAGATGCCATCGGCAGGGTTCCCGATGGCCAGTGACTTGGCTAGACTGTCGGGACGCACTGGGATGACCTGGGACTGATTGTTAGCCCAGGCGGTGGCGATGGGCGAACAACCCTCCGCCTGTTGCATGTGCATCTTGGTTGTAACGGCCGGGTGATGGACCGTGTTCTGGTCAATACCGAATGAGCTGGACGGCACCCCATCTAATAGTCCCAGACAGGCCATCTCGTTGAAGCCTTTCCATATCTTGGTGAACATCGCGCCGGAGGCTGATGGCACAACAACGTGGTCCGGCAGCCGCCATTCCAGTTGTTCGGCAACCTCGTAGCCTAGGGTCTTGCTGCCCTCGGCGTAGTATGGGCGCATATTGATGTTAACGAAGGCCCAGGGGTAGTCGTCGGCCAACTCGCTGCAGAGGCGGTTCACCTGGTCGTAGGTACCGTCCACCGCAACCAGTACGGGGTTGTAGATGGCAGCACCNATAATCTTGCCCTTCTCCAGGTCTGAGGGTATGAATACTACGGCCCGGACACCGGCCCGGGCACAATGGGCCGCCACGCTACAGGCCAGGTTGCCGGTAGAAGCGCAGGCTATCGTCTGGTAGCCGAACTCTAGAGCCTTGGTAGCAGCCACTGAGACCACCCGGTCTTTGAAAGAAAACGATGGATTTACGCTGTCATTCTTGATGTACAAGTTGTTCAGGCCAAGGGTTTTGCCCAAACCTCTGGCTTTGATCAAGGGAGTGTACCCCGCCATGATGTCCACCGGNTCGTCGGCCTCGGCGGGAAGTAGGTCTTTGTAGCGCCAGATGCTGAGGGGGCCCTTGGAGATGCTGTCTTGGCTGACCACCTCAGAGATNGTGGCGTAGTCATAGACNACTTCCAGAGGACCGAAGCAGAAATCACACACATTCAATGGGTCTGCCGGGTATTCCCTGCCGCATTCCCGGCATTTGAGTCCGTTTAAGAAAGCCACCGCGGTCGGTTCCTCCTGGCCGAAAACGGCCGGGCCAAAAAATCAAATGGGCCTGGAAAATAGCTTCCCGGGCTGGTCGTGATGGTAACAAAGCCACCATATGATGTCAACTTGAGCCACGCCTGAGAGAGACCCATAGTGAGCCTGGGAATTATAGTCTAGCCTTCGATGATATAATCTCACGAACGTTTGCCCCCTGGGCCTGAAGTACGAAATATAGGATAGCAATCTGATTCGCGCCCACCACATAAACATCCTTCAGCAATACTCGATCCCGCTGATAATCGGTGTGATCGCCGGTCTGGTGTTTGCCAACATCGACATCCATGCCTACGAGGTCATGGTCGACTACCATATCTTCGGTGACGACACCAAGATATTTGGTAAGGCTGTTACGGTTCACTTCTTGGTGAATGAGATATTCATGGTGTTCTTCTTTGGCATAGCGACAAAGGAGATTACCGAGTCGGCCCTACCCGGNGGCNCTCTGAACCCAATCCGCAAGGCCATCAATCCGTTGATGGGTACTCTTGGNGGGGTGTTTGGCCCGGNTGGTCTGTTCTTCCTTTTGGCTTGGGTATTCTATGGNGGGGGAGATGACCTGGGTATCGTTGCCAATGGCTGGGGTATCCCGACCGCCACAGATATTGCCTTGGCCTGGTTAGTGGCTCGAATTGTATTTGGCGCATCGCACCCGGCCGTTAGCTTCTTATTGCTGCTGGCGGTGGCTGACGACGCCATAGGGTTGGGAATCATTGCAGTGTTCTACCCAGACCCGGAGCATCCGGTAGCTCCATCATGGTTGTTGCTGGTCGNGGCGGGTATGGCGGTGGCCTACATCCTGCGTCGTTTNCACGTGTCACAATGGCCAGTCTACATCCTGATAGCCGGTGGGCTCAGTTGGGTCGGGTTGGTCAAGTCGTCGATCGAACCGGCCCTGGCTTTAGTTGTGATTGTCCCCTTCCTGCCTGGTCCCCGTACCAGGCNGGAGCTTTCTGAAGAAGATGGCCGTGAATTCGAGCACGTTCATCCNGGTGGCTCGGAGGCTGTGCNTGCTGAAGAAGGTGAGGAGNTCCACCATGGCCACTCGCCACTGGATGCTTTTGAACATCAACTGAAGCGGCCAGTGGACTTCGGGTTGTTCTTCTTTGCTTTTATGAACGCCGGAGTGGCTTTTTCGAGTATCACTCAGGTTACCTTCATGGTCCTGATCTCGCTGATCGTTGGTAAGATGGTGGGCATCACGTTGTTCTCTTGGGTAGCGGACAAAGCAGGGTTCCCGTTGCCGGAAGGCATGGAAGTGAAACACCTGTTGGTGGCGGCCATCATTGCGGGATTGGGTCTAACCGTTGCCTTGTTTGTGGCGGGCAAAGCCTACGAAGATCCAGTATTCCAGGACCCTGCCAGGATGGGCGCGGTGCTCAGCGCCAGTGCGGCGGTGGTCGCTTTCATAGTTGGGCGTATCCTCCGGGTCAAAGACGGTTCGGACTANTGCTATACTCGCGCCTACAGACCGTTATTTAGATTCATATTAGGAGCCGCACGCGATGATCGGCGTACTGACACACCATTGGGCGAAACCGGAATTGGTTGAANCGGCCAAAAAGATGTTGGACGGTAATGGGTTGGCCCAGAGCAAAGCACCCGGGTACGGCCAACGGTTGACCTTCATATCCCAAGAAGACCCCACCAAGATTTCCACCTTGGTCACTTGGGAATCCAACGAGATTTACGACGCTTGGAGAGCCAGTCCAGAGCGGGCTGNGGCCATGGCTGGTGCTGGAGATATGTGGTCCAAACCAGCCGAGAATGAACGCTTCGAGATGGCTGACTAGCCTAGAATAACCAGGAGATAGTCGTGGCCAAGCGAAGTTTCTGGGCCTGGGGTATGGAGGCCGACGAGCCAACCCTCGAGCAGATGAAAACCGCGGCAGAAGAGCTCGCCAGCAGGTACAAAGTCGGCCTAACACCTGTTGCGCCTCCCAGAGCTTCAGACCTTTCTTTGCGCAAACCCCGCATTACACCGCCTTCGTCCTTGGCTTCTATCTGCGGNAGCGACGATTGTGACAGGGCGGTGCACACCTACGGACGTAGTTTCCGCGATCGCATCCGGGCCTTCAACCTAGATTTTCCCAATCCGCCCGATGTTGTGGCCCGGCCCCGCAACGAACAGGAAGTGGAGGCCGTGCTGGAGTGGTGCTCATCCTCCGGCCATGCCGCCATACCTTTTGGCGGCGGTAGCTCAACCGTAGCGGGGTTCGAGCCGCCCGAGGGTTACGACGGCATCGTGACCATAGACCTGGAAGGCCTCGGTCAAGTTTTGGAGATTGACGATGTCTCCAGATCCGCTCGGATACAGGGCGGGATATATGGCCCGGCGTTAGAAGACCAACTGAGGCCCCAGGGATTCACATTACGCCATTATCCTCAAAGCTTCGAGTTCTCAACCCTCGGCGGTTGGATTGCGACTCGTTCCGGAGGACACTACGCTACCAACCAGACCCACATTGACGACATGGTCGAGTCTGTACGGATGATCACTCCAGCCGGCGTGTGGGAGTCGCGGCGCCTTCCGGGTAGCGGCGCCGGGCCCAGCCCAGACCGAATAGCCATCGGCAGCGAGGGCATCTTGGGCATAATCACTGAAGCATGGATGCGTATCCAGGCCAGGCCGGTCTTCCGGGCGTCGGCTGGGGTGGCCTTTCCGACCTTTGCCGCCGGAGCTGAAGCCGCCCGCCGTATCGTGCAGACCAAGCTCTGGCCTGCCAACTGCCGCCTGTTGGATCCGGTGGAAGCTGCGGTTGCTGCAGGTATGGACGGTACTGCGGCCTTATTGGTCCTTGGTTTCGAATCCGCGGAGGTTCCCCAGGGNGAGTTTATCCGGCACGCCGTGGACATCGCCCGCGATGCCGGTGGAACCATAGACGATGCCAACATTCGTGTGGCTGACGGCTCNACAAACAGTTCCGGCGGCGATACTGGTCGCCAGGGCTCGGTGGGGGCGTGGCGCAATTCGTTCTTGAACGCTCCTTATGTTAAGAACCACCAGGCAGGATTAGGGTTCGTCACCGAGACAATGGAGACCGCAGTCACCTGGGACCGCTGGTCCAACCTTGATCAGACGGTCCGAGCTGCGCTCCAAGATGCACTTGACCGGGTTTGCGGAGGAGGTACCGTTTCCTGCCGGTTCACTCACGTCTACACCGACGGGCCGGCCCCTTACTTCACCTTTGAAGGCATGGGCCGTCTGGGCGCCGAGCTTGAGATGTACGCCGAGATCAAGAAGGCGGCCTCTGATGCCATCATGTCGGCTGGCGGCACCATCACTCATCATCATGCCGTGGGACGGCTCCACCGACCTTGGTACGATGAACAGCGTCCCGAGCTGTTCGCCCAGTCATTGAAAGCAATTAAACGAACAGTTGACCCCAACGGCGTGCTAAACCCTGGACTGTTGATAGACG
>NZUD01000016.1 GCA_002697005.1 Chloroflexota bacterium
CCCTCGACGCTCCGCTGGGTGGAAATTCCACCAACCAGGATAGTTTCTGTGCCAAGGTGCCGCAGAATCTGATCGAGGTTGGTGCCGTAGTAGGCGCTGAACCGCGGCTTTACCAGAAGGAAGTCCTCAGGTTGCATCGCCAGTTCGTCGATAACATCGACCGCCGCTGAACCGGGCAGCATAGGGTTTCCAGGGCCGCCGCCGATATCGGATATGGTCTTAGGAGCATCTGCATTGTCAGCCCTACGGTGTGTCGTGATATAGATGAGCGGGGTGCCGACCTTACGGCAATGGGCAATCATCTTCTGGAAGCTGGACACGATATCCTTCCGGTTATCAGGAAGAGTGTAATCTGGGCCAGGACCCCCTTTAGCAATGGCGTTGACCATATCGATGATGATGAATGCCGTTTTCTTAGGGTCCAGTTTGATGGCGTCAGGCATGATTGTCCTCCAAATCAGTTCAGAGTCGGCCTAGGTACTATAAGAATCAGGGCTCGCAAGGAACTTGCCACGGCAGTCTAGACCGCAGAAGTATATCCACTGGCCGTCGTGGAATATCCGGGTGCCCTGGGTCGGGTCAACTTCCGATGCTCCGTACGAGGTCTGAGAAGACTCGGCCCGTGCTTGTTCTTCGTCTATCTCTTTGCCACAAACAGGATCTTTGGCCATTGGTCACTCTCCGTGTTGATTGCCGCCGTTACGCTAGCGGTTCGTTTGGTTCAAATGTTGTGTCCGGATTTAAATAGCGGTGGGTAAGGGCATTCCCAACCGGACTCTTCCTGGGACGTCCAAAAGGGCTGAGGCAATCCTAGATCGGTGGTCGTAGGTTGTGCCCAGTCGCATAGTCCATGAGGTGACCCGGCGGAACCAAAGATGCAGGTCAAACTCCATCATGAAGCCAATCCCGCCGTGGATCACCTGAGAGGTGCGGACCACGGACTCACATTTCTCATTGCAGAAAGCCTTAGCCTGGGATACTTCCACTGATGCGGGAAGACCTTCGTCCATCTTCCACAGGGCTTCAAACGTCAGCATTTCGCCGCCATCGACGTGGAGAATCATGTCGGCCAACATGTGTTGTACTGACTGGAATGACCCGATAGGTCGTCCAAAAGCTACTCTATTCTTGGCGTACTCGATAGCCATCTCGGCGTCTTTCCTAGCCGCTCCGGTCATCTGGCAGCAGAGTAACGCGGTGCCGCGGTCAAGCATCGCTTCGACTATTGGCCATCCTTGGTTAAGTCCACCCACCAGAGCGGAAGCCTCAACGCGGTGGTCTTTAAAGTCAACCCGGCTCTGCTTGTCCTTGGCCAGGGTGGTCAACGCGGTTTGGTTGACGCCGGTGCCGTTGGTGTCCACCAAAAACAACGATATCCCCTGGTGCGAGTCTGACGCCGGTGCGGTGCGGGCAGCAACCAAGCAACGTTGAGCCACGACGAAATTGTCGACAAACATCTTGGTTCCGTTCAGCACCCAGCCGTCGCCGTCAGAAGCGGCCTCCATAGTCATGGCCTCGGGAATCAGCCGGGGGTCCCGTTCAGCAATGCCCCAGGTTAGCACCATTCCACCATCCGACACGGCGGGAAGGATGTCTTGTTTCTGCTGGTCGGAACCCGCTTCGGCGACCGTTAGAGCCGCCACCATGGTGCTATGTAGCGGTACTGGTGCCAAAACACGACCAGCTTCCTGCATTATCAGCCCAAGATACGTCAAGGGGAGTTCCTGTCCACCGTACTGCTCTGGCAGGGCAAGACCCAACCAACCTAAGTCGGCCATCTGCTTCCAAAGGGCAGGCGGGTAGCCAAGCTCGTCTAGTTCCATCTCGCGAACCATGGCTGTCGAAATTTCTGTTTCTAGAAATTCCCGAGCCACATTCTTAAGCATCTGTTCTTCTTCAGAAGGCAGTATATCCATGGTTATCCTTGTCTCTAATGCTCCCACATCTGAATAACGTGGTGCTTATATATTGTTACCTTTCCTGAAGCGCACTCGCCGCGGCTATAGCTCTATCCGCGGGGCATTCCTAGTCCACGGCGGGCCATCTGATCTCGCATGATCTGGACGCTACCGTGGTTGATTCCCGACTGGAACGACCCCATCAAGTTGTGGGCAAAGAGACCGTCCTCGATGGCCTCCTCAGAACCGTTCAGCAATTGGGCGTAAGGACCCAGAATCTGCGAAATAGCTTCGGTAGTCTTCACGCCGTGCTCAGGTGCCCAGACCTTCTCAGCCGAGCCTTCGTAGGTGAAATCGCCACCCCGGTTGACCAGAGACATACTGCGCATCGTCATCAAGCGACATATGTTGGCTTCGGTCCAAAGTTCGGCCAACTTGTCACGTACGGCAGGGTTGTCAGCAGGAGAGTTTCCTCCGAAGTCGTTCTCCTTCACCCAGTTGACGATATCTTCATCGCGGCGAACCGAAATCAAGTATCGACTCGCGCCGACACGGTCCAGGTTTAGGCCCATGGCGCCTACATACCAACCGCCGTTCTCCTCACCCAACATGCTGGATGCAGGAACGCGGACATTTTCGAAAAAGGTCTCGTTGGTTCGAACCATACCGTAGGTGGTCCCCATCGGGGCAGGCGGATCGCTTTGGATGGTCCATAGGGGGCGCACTGTGATTCCCGGAGTATCCATCGGAATCAAGAATATGGAGATGCCCCTGTGTCTTGGCGCATCGGGGTCGGTACGACACATCATGTAAATGTGGGATGCGTAATGAGCAGCGGATGTGTACATCTTCTGGCCGTTAATGACGAAATCGTCACCGTCACGAACCGCCCGGCATTGCAACCCCGCAAGGTCAGCTCCAGCTTGGGGCTCCGTGAACCCTAAGGCGAATATAATCTCACCACGAATCATGCCTGGAATGAAATATTCTTTTTGCTCTTCGGTGCCGGCGGCCAAGATGGCAGGGGCCCCGCTGCCCGCTCCACCTACCCCGATGCCAAGCCTCATGAATTCCTCTTCAACGATATATTGGTCGATCCTGCTTCCACTCTGGCCTCCGTATTCTTTGGGCCAGCTGATACCGATCCAGCCTTTGTCAGCGACCTTTGCAACCAACTCGCGGTACTCAGGACCCCGTCCGCCTTCCTCGCCGCCTTCCATCTCGTCAAGTAAACTCTGACTAACGTTTTCAGCGATGAATGCCCGCACTTCCTGGCGTAGGTCTTCTTGTTCTTGTGTTAAACCAAAATCCATTCTGTGACTCTCCAATCCTGAGGGAAACTGGGTCCTCCAGTCCTGGCAGAACCCGCCAAATCCACGCTCTAGCCATTTTGCTGTGCCACCGAATTGGTGTCAAGTTGAGATGGTTCATTTAGAGGTTGAGCTGATCTCCAACAGCAAGGGCCGCAACTGTTCGATCAAAGGCGGAAGAAACTCCTCCCAGTCGCCGACTATCCCGAAGTCAGAAGAGCGAAACATTACGGCTCGCCGATTGGTGTTAATGGAGATAATCACCCCGGCCCGCTGAAGACCGACTGTGTGATTGAAAGCGCCTCGGATGCCCACGGAGATGTACACCATTGGGGCGATGGTCCGGCCACTAATGCCAATCTGGAGTTGTTGGGGCAACCAGCCTTCGTGAATGACATCTCTGGTAGTTCCGAGCGTAGCGCCCACAGACCGGGCCATCCCCTGAATCCGGACCAGGCCTTCAGCTGACCCAACTCCCATTCCTATCCCTATGACCACCGGAGCGTTGGCTAAAGCCAGACCTTCCTGGTCTTCCTCAAACTCTTCCTTGATCAAACGGATATCTGGGCCATCGAATGGCACCGTTGAAATCTGTTCTACTTTTGCTGTTATACCGGGCTCAGGCGCGGCCGGTGAAAGTAGCCCGGGCCGTATGGTGACAAGATTGGGGAGGGTCTTAGACAAGATAGGCGCAATAACGTTTCCACCCAGCGCAGGTTTGAGCTGAACGAGCCGCCCATCGGAGTCTATCTCCAGGTCCATGGCGTCGCCGGTTAGGCCAAGTCCAAACCTGGCGGCCAACCGAGAAGCCAAGTCACGCCCATCAGCAGTAGCTGCAAATAGGACTGCATATGGACTTTCTTTGCCAAATGCTTCAGCCAATGAGTTGCCAACCTTCATGCCGAAAACCGGCCCGAGTTCTGAATTGTTCAGAATCAGTACGCGGTCAGCCCCGTAAGAAGTCAGCTCGGCTACTGTTTCTTCGCATTCTCGCGCAATCAGCACCGCAACTACTTCGCTTTGGGTCTGCTGGGCCAACTCTCTGGCTTTACCGAGCATCTCTAAAGTCACGTGAGCTATTCCCTGCTTTGTAGTTTCGGCAACTACCCAAATACTCCGGTCTTTCCGACCAGGATAGCGAAGCAATGCAGCTGAATCGTAGCTGACTCCGGGTTCAGCTGCGAGTTCTGCCAGGCGTTGGCGAACGGAGTCGACGACCTGATTGGCAGCTTCTTCAGGCGTGGCATCTTCAAGCAGGACACCCATTCGGTTGGGTTCTACCAACCGAATCTCGTCCACCCATGTCGGTGACCCCTCGGTGCCGAACTGGGTCAAATCGGATGACAGGTCAGCCGCTGATATCTCTTCAGCAAGGATACCTTCAGCCCGATCCATTTGCTCCTGATCGGGGTAGAGTTCGGGAGCCACACCCTCGGTCACACAAACCACAACAGGCAGATCACATTCGATGGTTTGAGTACCTTCGTCAGTAATTCTTTCCGCGATGAGCGTCTTTCTGTCACTGCTAAGGTCAAATTTCCTCACGTGGCTGATATGGGGTAGACCCATTAATTCAGCGGTCTCTGGGCCAACTTGGCCGGTGTCCCCGTCGGCGCTGTTGCGGCCGAAGATCATGAGATCAGGATTCTCTCGCTGCAGCGCCAACGCTAAGGCTCTTGAGGTTGCCAAAGTATCAGAACCGGCTAGAGCACGGTCGGATACCAGCACAGAACGGTCGGCTCCGAGAGCCACGCAGTTCGTCAGCCCTTCCCTGGCCCCTGGCGGGCCCATGGAGATGACAACGACTTCGTCTTCAGTTGCGTCCTTTAATTCAACCGCACGGACCAGACCCAAAAGGTCAAAAGGGTTTACTTCAGAGGGCACACCCTCCCGTATGATGGTTTTAGCCTCGTAGTCAAACTGGATTCTCGCCAGTATAGGCACGTATTTCATGCACACGGCGGTTTTCATGAGTCAAATGCGCCTCAAGTTTGGATTGTCAGTAAGATGTGAAATTATTCGCTGTCTGAAACGTTGACTCCCAGAGCTTCTTCTCTGACCTGGGAGCTCAATTTTTCCAGTTTTCCGCTGATAGAAACNGGGAACCGAGGTGGGCTATTCAGNANTTTAAATCGGTCATCCAACAAGNAGAANTCATTCTTAAATCTGCTCCTGGCTTCATCTAGGGTTGCCTGAGGGCCAGTCCTCTCTCCCCCTTTCATGACCTCTTCCAACAGCGGGAGCCCACCGGGAAGTTCTTCGTCATGCAGTGCAATGATGTCTTTGGCGAACATACCATCAGCGCCTTTGATCCGGTAGACNTGTTTAGCGCCNGGGAGGGAAACTTTATCGGTACTGAGTTTCATCACGGGCCGGTCGTCNAAACAGACCAGCTTGTAAGCCATGTCCGACCACGGGGCATCNGCGGACACACCNGCCTTNGTTCCTACCCCAAANAGATCTATAGGTGCACCTTCGTTTACTANAATTTCCAATTCGTATTCATCCAGCCCACCGCTGGCTAATATCTTGACGTAGCCCAGGCCGGCGTCATCCAAAATTTTCCTCACCTGACGGCTCAGTCCATCGAAATCTCCCGAATCCAAGCGNACGGCCATCAGCCGTTTGCCATTGGTCTCCATTTCTTTCGCNACCTGCACCGCGTTCCACGTACCCGAGATGGTGTCATAAGTGTCCAGCAAAAGTATCGTTCTGTCTGGGAACGACACTACGTAGGCTCGAAACGCATCAAGTTCGGACGAGAAGCTGGAGATGAANGAATGGGCCATAGTGCCAGCTGGGGGCATCCCATACAGGCTGGCGGCAAGCACGTTNCTNGTGGAACTAAACCCGGCTANNTAGCTGGCCCGGGCCATCTTGAGAGCNGCGTCGGTTCCNTGGGTNCGNCGGGAGGCGAANTCGGCNATGCCCNNCCCTNGGGCAGCCCAGACACAACGGGCGGCCTTCGTTGCGAGCATGCTCTGGAGATTGACCTGGTTAATTATGAACGTCTCGGCGAGTTGGGCTTCTATCAGTGGAGCCGTAATTTCGACCGCCGGTTCATCGGTGAAATAGAGACGGCCTTCAGGGATCGCCCGGACGCTCCCAGTGAACCTGACGCCGCGGAGATACTCCAAGAAGTCGTCTGAGAAGATTCCCGTAGCTCTCAGGTAATCAATCGCNCGGCCGCTATAGTTTAGATTAGCGAGATAATCCAGTACGTCCTCTAGCCCCGCTGATACGAAGAAGGCACGATTTGGCGGGTAGGTGCGGGNGAAAAGGCTGAAGGTCGCGATGCCAGACATACCCTGNCGAAAGAAAGCCTGGGACATGGTCAATTCGTAAAGNTCGGTGAATAAACCTAGGTCTTCTCCAGGAAGGGGGAGTTTGGGTGCAGTCATGGAACCCGTAACAAGAGAAATGAATTTACTGTAACGTTGTCGGTATTATGTTGGCGTTCCAAAGCCCATGTCAACCGAGATTGAGCGTGGTTTACGCCTGGGAGGTGAGTGGCGTTCCAGACGTGCCGTTCTTGACATGGTGACTAGCCCTTAGTAACATTTAGGCGAGCCCGCAGGCGTTTTGATGAAGCTCTTAAAAATCTAAAGGTAACCCATAAACCCTTATCCAGAACGGCAGAGGGGACGGCCCTATGAAGCCTAGCAACCGGTCTTAGACCCTCACGGGCGTAGATACGGTGCTAACTCCGGCGTCTGACAATACCGGTCAGGCGAAAGATGAGGCGGCTCAGTGCATCTGTGAGCTTCTCTAATCGAGAAGCTTTTTTAATGTCTAAGACCTATCTTCCAACGCCAGTTTAACATCCTGGGAGCATCTCCGGTGAACGAAATTCGACCTATAGCGTGGGCCAATGGCACACTCCGATTGCTTGATCAGACCCGGCTGCCCCTCGAAGAAATCATCGTCGAGGCACGGGGGTATTTGGAAGCAGTTGACGCCATCAAGACGATGCGCGTTCGTGGTGCTCCGGCCATCGGAGTGACCGCCGCTTATGCCGTGGCCATGGCCGCTAGGGACTTAGAAGTCTCAGATAGAGCCACCTTTTTGCAACGTTTGGCGGAAGCCGGCGCCGAAATCAAAGCCGCTCGGCCTACAGCCGTTAACCTGATGTGGGCTGTCGACCGTATGATTGGTATAGCAGATTCCGAGGCCGACATAAACACCGCCAAAACCCAGTTGTTGGAAGAGGCAACCCGAATCGAGAAAGAAGACGAAGAGATAAACCGGCGCATGGGAAGCCACGGAATTGAACTGATGCCCGATGGCGGTTCTGTCCTAACCCATTGCAACGCCGGCGCGCTGGCGACTGCTGCCTACGGCACGGCGGTCGGGGTCATTAGGGCTGGTTGGGAAGACGGCAAACGATTCAAGGTGTTCAACACAGAGACCAGGCCCTTCTTGCAAGGAGCCCGGTTGACAGCTTGGGAGTTCAAGAAACTGGGAATCCCCTCTACTCTGGTGGTGGATTCGGCTGCTGGTATGTTGATGAGGCGAGGTGACATTGGCTGTGTGATAACCGGGGCGGACCGTATCGCTGCTAATGGTGACACTGCCAACAAGATAGGCACCTACACTCTCGCCGTTCTGGCGAGAGAGAACAATGTCCCGTTTTACATCGCGGCTCCAATCAGTACGGTCGACATGAGCCTTTCCGATGGCGACCAAATCGAAATAGAGCAACGATCTTCCAGTGAAGTCACGGAGTTCCGAGGAATTCAAGTTGCACCTCAAGGAGTAGAAGCCCTGAATCCTGGGTTCGACGTGACCCCTGCCAAGTACGTGAGCGCAATCATCACCGAAGCCGGGATTTCACGTCCTCCTTTCACAAACAGCCTGGAACAAGCAGTTAGGTCGGCGTAGTTTATCGTATGAGCAATAAACAGAAAGCAATGATAGCAGTGATTGGCGGTAGTGGGCTCTACGAAATGGAGGGCCTGACTGACGTCGAGCCTGTTGATCTGGATACTCCCTTTGGAAAACCCAGCGACTCCATAATGGTGGGCGACCTGGACGGGGTTCAAGTCGCGTTCCTGCCGCGCCATGGAAAAGGCCACCGGTTCAATCCATCTCACATACCTAGTAGAGCCAACATCTACGCCTTAAAATCGATCGGTGTAGAGCGGATAATCTCCGTGAGCGCAGTGGGAAGCCTGAGAGACGAATTCGAACCACTTGATCTCGTAATCCCCAGTCAATTGATCGACCGTACTCGGTTGCGGGAAAGCACTTTCTTCGAAACCGACGTGGTCGTGCATGTGGCGATGGCAGACCCTTTCTGCGCCCACGCTAGTCAAGTGGTTCACCAAGCGGCCCAGACATTGGATATCAATGTTCACTCGAGCGGCACAATGGTGGTGATGGAAGGCCCAGCGTTCTCTACCAGGGCTGAGTCTTTCATGTACCGATCCTGGGGCGCAGACATAATCGGCATGACCGCCCTGCCGGAGGCGAAGTTAGCGAGAGAGGCGGAAATCTGCTACGCCACCATGGCCTGGATCACAGACTACGACTGCTGGCACGAGACGTCTGAGTCGGTAACCGTGGATATGGTAATCGCCAATCTTCTGAAGAATGTGGAAACATCTAAAGCGCTGTTGAAAAAAGTGATTCCGGCCCTTAGCGGAGAGCGCACATGCCCCTGCGAATCCGCACTCAGGGATGCAATCATCACCCCGAAAGAACATATCTCTGATGAACTCAAGCGGAAACTAGCCCCGGTAACCGGTAGATATCTAAGCTAAGGGCCAAATTAGGTCCAGGAGGATGAGCATGTCTAGACAAGATCCAGGAGAGCCGTATTTCCGAGTAGACTCCGCAGAGGGCCAAGCGATGCTAGCTGCGGACCCGGATGGAACCGTGGTCATTGACGTCCGCCGCGATGACGAATGGGTCACGGGCCACGTGGCTGGCGCGATACACATTCCGGTAGACGACCTGACCGACAACATAGACCGGATTCCCACAGACAAGAAGGTACTCTTCATCTGCGCTGCAGGGGTCAGAAGCGGCCTTGCCTGCGAGATGGCATCCGCAATGGGATACGAATCAGGCAACCTATACAACATAGAAGACGGCACCCCGGCCTGGATCGCAGGAGGGCACCCAACGTCCTATGGCAGCGACGCGTAAGCAACTGTCCCGGACACAAAGTGTACTAGGGAACGAGTAGTCAATAAATGCGGGTCCGGCAAACATCAATTCTAGGGACCTGATATTAAGGAGAACAAGGTGGCATCACAACAAACTAAAGGGGACGTAAAAGACGTGTCCCTGGCGAAAGTCGGAGTGAACAAGATCGAGTGGGCGGGAAGAGAGATGCCCGTGGTCAATATGATCAGGGAGCGCTTCGGTAAAGAGAAGCCGCTTAACGGTGTGCGCCTATCTGCCTGCCTGCACGTGACTAGCGAAACGGCCAATCTGGCTATCGCTCTTCGTGACAGCGGCGCAGAGGTAGTCCTTTGCGCCAGCAACCCCCTAAGCACCCAGGATGATGTAGCTGCCGCGTTGGTCCAAGAATATGGTATCCCCACTTACGCCATCAAGGGCGAGAACGAGGCAACGTACTATGAACACCTCGAGGCCGCCCTAGCGGTGGAACCTCAGATGACCATGGACGACGGCGCAGACCTACTGACTCTGCTGCATACCAAGCACCCGAACATGATTGACAACATCATCGGGGGTACTGAAGAGACCACCACTGGCGTAATTCGTTTAACAGCCATGGCGGCGGAAGGAGAGCTCAAGTACCCGGTTATTGCGGTCAACGACGCCGAGACAAAACATTTCTTTGACAACCGGTACGGCACCGGTCAGAGCACCCTGGACGGAATCACTCGCGCCACTAACATCTTGTGGGCCGGCCGACGTGTAGTAGTGTCTGGCTACGGATGGTGCGGCCGTGGCGTCGCCTCTCGAGCCCAAGGTATGGGCGCCCACGTCACAGTTTGTGAGACCAATCCGGTCCGGGCTCTCGAAGCGGTCATGGACGGTTTCAACGTCTTGCCCATGTTAGAGGCC